>JAAVZE010000016.1 GCA_022791495.1 Eubacterium sp. | reverse complement strand
TACATCAGAAAAGACATCATCAAGTTTTAAGTTAGATACGGTAAGACAATTCTGGGCACGGTTCTTTTCACCGGTAATCATACAGGTAAGTTTGTACCGGTATCTTACCAAATCCCGAAGTTCCCTGATGTCAGCAGGCGGTTGTATTCTGCGAATGGAACGCTGCCTGTATATGAAATAGAATATGCGAATAAGAAAATGGGATTATTCCTTTCCAGAGTAGGAGCACCCGCTTGTGTATGTGGATTAGAAGAAATCATAGCTTTAGGAGCAAAAAAGTCGTATTATTTGGGTGTTGTGGCATATTATATCAATCTATTGCAAAATAAACGTACAGAGAAACGACAGAGGCTATTGAAGAACGTAAGAAACAGGGTTGTATTGCGGTTGAAATGGAATGTTCTGCATCTTTAGCTGTTGCAAAATTTAGAAATATACCGATTATCCAGTTTTTCTATGGAGCGGATAACTTAGATTCTGAAACATGGGAAATAAGGGATTTAACAGATTATGGTTTAAGTTTTAGTGATAAATATATGGCAATAGCTTTAAAATGTGGGATTGTCTTTTAAGGAAATGGTCCTAAGTGCAAAAATGAATGTCTAATTTGAAATGAAACAGTAAAAAATAATAAATTTCACACCCAAAACTCCGTATTTGACACCCGTTCTAAGAAAACAATAAATAGAAAGCCGATATAAAAATGATAAGGCTTTTGCCTATGTACATCATAAAAGCGAAAGGAAATTGTGAAACCCATGAAAATAGCAGTTTGTGATGATGATAAAGCGACAAGGGAGCATATTAGTTCCTTGATAAAAGAGCAGATACGGGATGCGAAAATTATGACTTTTGCAACGGGTGAAGAAATGCTGAAAGTACAAAGTGACTTTGACATTTCTTTTCTTGATGTGGAAATGGGGGAAATATCGGGAATGGACGTTGCGAATCAAATCCGGCAGGAGGAACACGGAGATACAAAGAGCATTATTATTTTTGTGACAGGTTTTGAAAAATATATGAATAGCGCATTTGATGTGTCAGCATTTCATTATCTGTTAAAGCCCATTGATGAAAAAAAGTTTCGTCATGTTTTTAGACGTGCGTTGAACGAGCTGTATGCTGCCAGGGAAGGGACAAAACGATATGTTTTGGTAAGAAACTCAGGGATGCAGCAGAAAGTTTATATTAAAGACATTTATTATATTGAGAGTGCAAATAAAAAAGTCATTATCCATACAAGGACGGGCGTACTGGACAGTTATGGAAAAATGGATGAATGGGAGCAGATGACAGGCAGCGGTTTTTACCGTTGTCACAGGTGCTATCTTGTGAATATGGAGCAAATTGTTTCTTATAATGCTGATACAATCAAAGTTGCAAATGGGGATGAAATAATACTTGCTCAAAAGAAATACAACGAATTTATCAGACGGTATATGAAATATGCAAAGGACGGAGGGATTGTCAATGTATGAAGCAGGGCTGGCGGTTTCTATATACCTTGTAAACAGTATAGCGGGCAGTATCTATATGCAGAAATTTCTTAGGAGAAAGTATCAGAAAAGCATTGTACTGTTTGCATGGACAGGCCTGTATTTTATGATCCAAAGTCTGGTGCTTTATAGGCTTGACCGCACGAATCTGTTTTATGACCTTATGGGAACGCTTACGGATATAGCATTTGTTTTACTGTTACAAATGCTATTGTATCACAAAGATTTTTTAAAACAGCTATATGTGGCTGTCAGTTTTGTTGCAGGAAAAGAGATTATCAAATATATCATAGTGGTTATGAATTATGGACAGCACTGGGTAATCAGTAAGTTTTCGGTAGTTTTATTAAAGAGGATAACTACTATGCAAGAAGTCAGAATGTGGAGCCATATTTTAAATGCTGCTACAGGACTTATCTACATTTTACTGTATACTTTGTTCCTGCTGGTGTTTTTCTCGATAATCAGCAGAAAATTTGTCAGAAAAGATTATAAATTCCAGATACATGAATATGCTTTTTTAATTCTTCCCAATGTGTCAGCATTGTGTATTTCCATTACTCTTAAAATGATGATTTTGTCGGCAGAAAACAGTACATCAGCAAATATGTTTGAGAAAGTGCCTGCAACTATGTTTTGGGTGCCGTTTATCTGCTTTTTGCTGCTGGGCGTTATCATAGCTTCTGTCATGCTCTTTCAAAAACTGATACAGTTGGGCGAAGAAGAACGAAAGCGTTCCATATTGGAAAATCAAATGGTACAGATGCAGCGGGAAATGGAAGAAATTCAGGATATTTATGCCGATATGAGGGGACTTAGGCATGATATGAGAGCCCATTTAGAAAGTATAGCGGCAGTTATTAAAAGAACCTCTGGAAAGGACAGGGAGGAACTTGACAACTATATTGGGAAAATGGAAACAACAGTTAGCAGACTGGATTTTGCATATAGGACAGGAAACCCGATTACAGACGTTATCATACATCAGAGGAAACAGGAGGCAGAAAAAAATAATATATCTTTTGAAGCGGATTTTATTTATCCAAAACAACAGATCGATGTTTACGATATAGGGATTGTGCTGAATAATGCACTGGAAAATGCAATCGAAGCCAGCAGTAAATTAGAGGGTGAAAAAAGTATTTGTATGCGCTCTTATATGAAGGGAAATTTGTTTTTTGTAGAAGTGGAAAATGATTTTTCAGGTGAAATTATCTTCGATAGTGAAACGAAACTTCCGGTCAGCAGCAAAGAGGATAAAGAGCATCATGGTTTAGGCATGGAAAATATACAAAGGTGCGCTAAAAAATATATGGGTGATATAGATATAGCAATTCATGATATGGGGGACAGAAAGAAGTTTAATCTTACCATTATGATGTATGAAAAGTGTTTCACACCCTAAATTTTGTAGTTCACGCCATATCTATAATAGCTGGGATAAAAAAATACGATAAGTAAAATAGAAACAGTTTCTTTTTAAAACAGCAACAGAGTATTAAAATTTAAGGAGGATTTATTATGGCAATTACAGGAATTGGAAACAACTACAGCAGTGTGTATGAGGGTACATACACATCGGGGAAAAATGAGGAAGTAAAGAAAACGGAAACAAAGGATGCTGCATCTGCACAGGCAGGAAAAACAAAGAGTACAGGAAACAGTAATGTATCAGATTATTATTCTTACCTTGCTAAGAAGTATGATTGCGTTAAGAATGGAAATGTTGCCATTTCAGGAGCATATTTAAAAGAGTGCGCAAAGAATGCTGACAAGGCAAAAGAGCTGGAAGAAAACCTTGCTTTCTACAAGGCGAGTTATAAGAGTGGTTACGAAAGTGCAAAGGCAAATGCAAGGGCAATCGGTGCAAGACTGACCAACTATTCAGAAAGCTGGAGTATTGACAGCACAGGAAATGTAGTTATGCAGGCTTCAGCAACTGTGGTGTCTGATACAAAGGGCTGGAGGGAACTGAAAGAGGAGCGTGACGAACGTATCAAGGAGAAAAGAGAGCAGGAGGAAAAAGAGAAAAAAATAAAAGAAAAAAAGGAGGAGCGGCAGGAGCAACTAGATAGGGCGGGGGGAGATTCCCCAAAATATACCATTGAAGAAATTAGAGAAAGAGACATGATATCAGGGGAGGCTGTATTGGTGCAGAAAGAAAGACTGGAGGCTGCTTATTATCCTAAATTTGATATGAACATTTAGGATATGGGTAGTTGATTGGAAAATACTGCCTGCCATATTCTACATATGAATTATATATGGGATTATTATACCAATATAAGCAAATAGTAAAAGTGTAACAACAATATGGCAGGTGCTTATAGCAATTATTTAGTTTAGAAGAAATTACGGCGCCATGAGAAGGAACTGTGGGATTATTGAGAGAGAATTGTCGAAAATTTGACTTTCGGTTCTTATAATAAAACAGACTGTATTCAGAAAGGAGCATTGTATATGAAATATAAGATACTAATTATAGACGATGAGGAAATGATTCTTACAATGCTTAAAAAATGTTTAGAGGCAGAGAATTTTCTTGTATATACAGCTGATAATGCAAAAAAAGCGTTAGAGCTTATGTCAGTTGCACCAGATATTATACTATTGGATATAAACATGCCAGAAATGGATGGGTTAGAGTTGTGTCAATTTGTCCGGGAACATATATCGTGTCCTATTATATTTCTTACGGCAAGGGTAACAGAGCAGGATGTAATAAAAGGGCTGTCAGTTGGTGGTGATGATTATATTACAAAGCCTTTCCGTGTGGATGAGCTTTTAGCAAGGATTTTGGCACACCTGCGTCGTGAAGAACGGAAAAACAACTCTGATAATTTGAAATTCAACGAGGAACTTATCATTGATTATAACAGCAGACAGGTATTTTTAGGCAGGCAGGAATTAGACTTTTCAAATAAAGAGTTTGAGATTATCAGGCTTCTTTCTCAAAATGCAGGAATGGTTTTTGATAGGGAAACGATTTATGAAAG
Organism: Eubacterium sp.; assembly: GCA_022791495.1. GTDB lineage: Bacteria > Bacillota > Clostridia > Lachnospirales > Lachnospiraceae > Eubacterium_F. The sequence continues at coordinate 32,119 of JAAVZE010000016.1, read as the reverse complement.
GCTTTGGGGCTATGATGGCGAGGGTGACAGCATTGTAGTTAAGGAGCATATTCGTAGAATACGAAATAAATTGGCAGATTATACAGATAAAAACTATATAGAAACCGTATGGGGAGTGGGGTACAAATGGATAAAATAAAAAACGTTTCAATAAAGCGGTCTATGGCTCTGACATTTATCATTACGATTTGTATAATAGGTATGCTTTCTGGAGTTACAGTTTTTTTGGCAAATCAGTCACAGCAGGAAATTTTGAAAAATAGATATTTGATGATTAAATCGCCCGATTACAAACTAGATAAAGAGGCAAATGAGTATATTGTGGATATGGATGGAAGTGTTGTTGAATGGCATGGGTTAAGCATAGGAGAAAACATTGCATATCACATGTGTTATTTTGCGATGATTGGTTTGCCTATTATCTATATTATTGTTGGCATTGGAAGTGCTGCTGCAATCTATTATCGAAAGAAACTTAAAGTTCCAATTTTACATTTACAAAATGGAATGAAAAGGATACAGGATAACGACCTTGATTTTAGTATTGAGTATAGTGGCAATGATGAATTGGGAAAATTATGCAACTCTATGGAAAAAATGCGTAAAGAACTCCGCTATAATAATAAGGCTTTATGGGAAACACTTAGGCAGAGGGAATTATTGAATGCATCGGTTGCCCATGACTTGCGTACTCCGATTACGGTTTTAAGAGGGTATATTGATTTTCTTGAAAAAAACATTCCGCAAGATAAACTGACAGAAGAAATGCTCATGGATACTATATCTTCTATGCAGGGTGCAGTACTGCGTTTAGAGCGTTATGTAGAGTGTGTCCGTGATGTGGAGAAAATCGAGAGCATCGAAATAAAACAGGAACGGCAGGACACCGTGTCATTATTAAAAGAAATGGAAAGCAATATCCATCAGTTAGCAGGGGATAAAAAAATAGATTTTTTAGCAGATATTTCATTTACTTCGGTTAATATAGATAAAAGTGTACTTTTTCGGGTATTAGAAAATTTATTGCAAAATGCTATTCGGTATATGAATGAGCAAATAGTTGTAGAAGTGTATGAAAAACAAAATATACTTTTGATATCCGTAAAAGATGATGGAAAAGGGTTCACAGAAGAAGATTTAAGGCAGGCAACAAATATGTTTTATGGGAAAGAAAACGGGAATGAACATTTTGGCATAGGGCTTGGCGTATGTAGAACGCTTTGTGAAAAGCATGGCGGATTTCTTAAGATTGGTAATAATAAAATGTCTGGAGCATATGTAACTGCTGCTTTTGATATTTCTGAATAATGTTGGCGAAAATTTGTCTTTTGCGTATTAGAATTTCCTTACAATAAAATGTAAGGAGGTTTTTCATTTATGGAAATTGTTATTGATAATCTTTCTAAGAAATACGGAAAAAAAGAAGCCATAGAAAATCTTTCTTTGACTATTCCATCGGGAATGTATGGACTGCTTGGAAGGAATGGTGCGGGAAAAACGAGTTTAATGAGGATATTGGCGACCCTTTCTGTTCCGACAAGCGGAAATGTCTGGATGAATGATGTTTCAATAAAAGAAACAAAGAAAATCAGAGAAATGGTTGGGTATCTTCCTCAGGATTTCTCTATGTATAGAAGTATGACAGTTTTTGGAGCAATGGATTATCTTGGCTTGCTATCAAACATTCCTGACAGGATACGGAAAGAACAGATTAACGGACTGCTTGAAAAAGTGAATTTGAAAGATAATGCAAAAACGAAAGTCAAGGCTCTTTCGGGAGGTATGAAACGGCGGTTGGGAATTGCACAGGCACTTCTTCATAATCCGCAGATTCTTATTGTTGATGAACCGACAGCAGGGCTTGACCCAGAAGAACGTATACGTTTCCGAAATTTATTGAGTGATTTCGCTGAAAACAGGATTGTACTCTTATCGACACATATTGCTTCAGATATTGAATCTACATGCAATGGAGTTGCGGTGTTGAATAATGGCAGGCTGATATTTCATGGGAGCACGGAAAAATTGATACAGCAGGCAGAGGGGAAAGTTTATACTATCACAATACCAAAAAAAATGGACAGCCATATGAAAGAAAAATATATTTGTTTAAATAAAAGCAGCTCTCGTGCAGGCGTACAGTACAGGATATTATCTGATACCCTGCCCGAAGAAAAGGGAGAGATACAGTCCCCTACTTTGGAAGATGGTTATATGTATTTGCTGCACCAAGTAGAGGGAGGTATCAATTCATGAAATTATATTTAAGGGAATGTCGTAGAATAGCAGCCAGTTTTGTATATTTTCTTTTTATTGCAGTCCTGATTTTTAGTTGGTGGGGAAAGTTTCGTGGTGTGACGAAAACAGAGATTGACTGGGCAAATGGCAAGACACCTGCTAATGTCGGATTTGACCGGCCCTTGCTTTTAGAGCCAACAGAAGAAGATGATTATTTTGGCATGAAAACTTCAGAGGACAATCCAGAAGAAATTATGACAGGTGTGACCAGAGCTTTATTAATGGAATATGAAGACAATATATATGCTGCCTATCCTCTTCCTGCGAGAAATTATAAAGCAGTTTCGCTCAGCGATGAAGAACAGGCACGTGTGCTTGAAATATTATGTGAGATAACAGGATTGACAGTAGAGCAGTTAAACAATTTGCCGCAGGGGTATTTTCCTGCTGTAACAGGTACGATTATTTCAACTGGCTCAGCAGATTTTGATGAAGATGGAAATCTGCATATGCCAGGCAGAGAGGATAAGGCCGCTAATGGCAATGAGGAAACGGATAAAACTAAAAAGTTTATATCACAAGTCACATACGGGCATTTTAAAGAATTGATGCGTGAAATGGAGACAATGATTGGGGAAGAAGGTTCACAATATTCAACCGAAATGATGATTACCTATTTTGGTTTATCAGAAAAGAATTATGAGGAAGCGTGTGCCGAGTATGACCAGACATTCAAAGGGGATAAGGTGACAGGGAGTTTTGCACGATTGTTCTGTGATTATATGGGGTTGTCTTTAGGGCTGTATCCAATTTTTATTCTTGTATTTATGTGGTTAAAAGACCGCTTTGATAATACGACAGAACTGCTTTATACCCGTAGGGTATCTTCTTTAAAGTTGGTATTAACAAGATATTTAGCAAGCATTACGATGGTTCTTATCCCTGTCATTTTATTGAGCTTTGAATCTTTGATGCCACTTGTATCTTTTGGGAGTGAACATAGTGTTTCCATTGACTTGTTTGCTTATATAAAATACATCTTATGGTGGCTGCTGCCTACTATAATGATAGTTTCTGCAATGGGTACATTTTTTACATTATTGTCAGATTCACCGATTGCTGTTCTGCTGCAATTTTTATGGTGGGTAATTGACAAGGGTGCAACAGGATTATCTGGAGATACCCAGATTACTACTTTGATGATAAGGCATAATACATTGCGGGGATATGAGCTGGTACAAGATACCCTCCATGTTATCTGCGTAAATAGACTGCTGATGGCAGGCATCAGTATTTTGTTTATTGTTCTGTCAGCATGGATTTTGCAACAGAAAAGGAAAGGAAAAATCAATGTGGCAAATCTCTATGAAAGGTTTTTGGGGACTATTAAAAACAAATTTTCATTTATCCATACAAAATAATTTATTGCTTGCGACATTGTATCTACTAATTGTTCCTATTATGCGGGGAATTGAAAATCTGGATAAAGTCCATTCAGCACAATGTTTGGAGCAATCAGTTATATTCATTGGAATATTGTTAATTGTCCCGCTTTATGCAGCAGAGCAGAAGCGGGCAATACGGGAAGTGGTGCTTACAAGAAAGATACCACAATGGACAATTTTATTCATCAGAATTGTTATGGCTGTAATAATGCTCACGTTTTTGACGGGTGTATTTGCGAAAATAATGATAATAAAAAACTGTACTTTTCCTTATGCAAGTTTTGTTATGGGGACTGTAATAAGCGAGATAGTTTTGGGAAGTATGGGGCTTTTTGCGGCAGTGCAAAGTAATTCGGTTATAGCAGGTTATTTGGTATCCATAGGATACTTTCTATTCAATTATCTTGGAAATATATCAGGCACTAATATTTTTTGTTTGTTTTCTATGGAAACAGATAATTTTATAACAAAGATATGGCTTTTATGGATTAGCATTTTACTAATAACAGTTACGTTGCTTTATGTAAAGAAAAAAAGTTTTCTAAATAATTCATTATTGCCCGCCAAATAAAAAAGGTGATTTAGTGACAGGCGGGACTTGTCATCATGAACAGTGCTATGTTATAATCAGAAACAAAAATTTAAGGAGGAGCAGGGCCTATGGAAATCCGGGTCCTTCGCTATTTTCTTACAGTAGTAAGGGAAGAAAGTATTACGAGAGCAGCAGAGGTGCTTCACATTACGCAGCCTACATTAAGCCGTCAGTTATCCCAGATGGAAGAAGATATTGGTGTCAAGTTGTTTCAAAGGGGCGCAAGAAAGATTACCCTGACCAATGAGGGACTGTTGCTTCGGAGAAGGGCAGAGGAAATCTTACAGCTTGTGGATAATACAGAAAAAGAGCTGGTGGAGCAGGAAGAACAAATTGAGGGGAAAATTACAATAGGCTGTGGGGAACTTGCCTCTGTTCAGGTCTTGGCGGAACTTATTGCAGATTTTAGTAAGAAATATCCTGGTGTTACTTATGATATTTTTACAGCAACGGCAGATTTAGTAAAAGAGCAGATGGGTAAGGGGCTGATTGATATTGGGCTTTTGTTGGAGCCGGTGGATATTGGAAAGTATGAGTTTATCCGTCTGGATATGCGGGAAAACTGGGTTGTATTAATGAGACCGGAGGATGAGCTGGCGAAAAAAGAATCTGTTACGGCAAAGGATTTATCGGAGCTGCCAGTAATTATGCCACGCCGTCTAAATGTACAGAGTGAGCTTGCCAGTTGGTTTGGCGATTATTATGCGAACCTTCATGTTCTTTTTACCAGTAATCTAAGTACAAATGCTTCAGTAATGGTGCGGAACGGTTTGGCATATTCGGTAGTTATTGAGGGTGCTGTTCCATTTTGGAATTAGGCCAGGATAACATACAGGCCGTTGTCTCCAGAGTTGACAGCAACATGTGTGCTGGCGTGGAAACGGCAGCAGCCTTTTAGTCTGGCGGCAGCAAAATTTATAGAACATGCAAAATGCTTTTTAGGCATGGCTAGGGCATGAAAACAAGGTATTTGCTATAAATTGAATTAGAAAATATAATGTAAGTGTAAAGGAATTGAAGCTTCCCACACTTACATTTTTTCTCTATATGCTGTCTTGCATAGCATGACAGTGTTTTTCGTTATGAGGATTTGACAATGGAGGTTACCTTTGCCTTGCCTATAGTGGGATTGTCATGTCACATCATGTTTTTGGTTTTATTTCCATCCGTGGTGCGGTGGCACTGGCAAGACAGATGCACATGTTGGCGTCTTACTGGGGGTTTGAACAGATGGCAGTTTCAGGAGTATCCCTAATAGATTCGGTTTTTCAGCTTTTAATTTATATTTTTGCTGCTTTTGGAACCGGAGGGGCAGTGGTGGCAGGGCAGTATCTGGGTGCAGGTAAGCAAGAAGAGGCAAGAGACACATCGGGACAGCTTGTATGGTTTTCCGGTCTGATATCTTTGGGAATTATGGGGATTATTTACCTCCTACGGAAACTGCTTCTTACCGTTGTATTTGGTGCAGTTACACCGGAGGTATATGCGTGTGCCAACAGTTATCTGTTGATTGTGGTGCTGTCCATACCGGCACTGTCTGTCTATGAATCTGGGGCAGCTATTTTCCGGACAATGGGAAATTCGCAGATTACCATGTATCTTTCAGCAATGATGAATGTGATCAATATCTGTGGCAATGCATTTTTTATTTACTTTTTGAAATTTGGAACGGCGGGGGCAGCCGCCGCCACTGTCATAGCAAGATATGCAGCGGCAGTTGTTATGGTCTGTCTTTTATTGCAGAAAAAGAGGGTACTGCATTTGGAAAAAACACTGCATTACCATCTGGATGGCAAGCAGATACGGAAAATTCTGTCAATCGGAGTTCCAAATGGCATTGAGAATGGATTGTTTCAGGCAGGCAAGATTATCCTTGCCAGTCTGGTCGCTGGTTTTGGCACTTCTGCGATTACCGCCAATGCAGTCTGTCAGACGGTGGCAAGTATTCAGGTGATACCAGGCACTGCCATGCAGCTTGCTGCAACAACAGTGGTTGCAAGGTGCATCGGGGCAAAGGATGAGCAACAGGCACGGTATTATAACCGGGTGCTCCTGCTTTTGTCATACACTGCATTGTTTGTATTTTGCGGTTTGATGTGGCTGGCTCTTCCCGTTATACTGAACTGGTATCATTTATCGCGGGCAACTGCAGAACTTACTTCTCAGATGGTATTGGTGCATACAATAGGGGCAGCTCTTATCTGGCCGCTGACTTTTGTGCTTCCGGCATCCATGCGTGCGGCGGGGGATGTAAGATTCGCTATGGTGATATCCATTATTTCCATGTGGGTATCTCGCATCGGGGCGTCATACCTGTTTGCAAAAGTACTGGGAACCGGGGCGCTTGGTGTATGGCTTGCCATGGTCTGTGACTGGTTGTTCCGTGCGGTGGTTTTCAGTGTCCGCTGGCTGGGAGGGAAATGGAAAGAATATCGGATGATTTAAGATAGATGCAATCTGTGCAGATAAATGTCAGTATATGAGAATTTTCCGTACCCTTGATACAACAGGAGATAATTAAAGGCTTAATTTTATTGGTTTGCAGTTACAGTTTGATAATTTTCGAGAATTTCAGCTAAAGTAATATTTGACATACTGTTTGCCATATCGTCACGAATTTTTTGATATGGCTTTTCCAATACCACGTGTATGTTCCTGCCAACAGGACATAACTTAGAAGCAGAAGTATGTTCCCCAACAAGTTTTTCAAGAAAATCAGGTTCCACACAGGAACAAATCTGCAGCAGACTGATTTGTTTAGGGCTTTTGCACAATGTTGTGCCACCAGTTCCGGGCTTTACACTAATAATCCCGGATTTTTTTAAGGCACTCATAATATTACGGATAATTACTGGATTGCAGCCTGTTGATAAAGCCAGTTGTTTGCTGGTTACTTTAGTTAATCCACTAAATTCATGAATGCATATCAGACAATGGATTGCAACAGAACACCGCTTGCTAATTTGCATATAGACAACCCCCCTTTTTTATTATTTTAACACTGGACAAAGAAAAAATAAAGGTGTAAATCTTGACATTACATATTTCGTGGATTATAATTTTATATGATGTAAAAATTAAAATTACATAAAGGAGGGTTACAAATGGCATACACACAAGTGATTTTTAGTCCAACAGGTGGGACACGCAAGGTTTCTGAACTGCTTATTTCAGCGTGGACGGAAAACTGAAACACAGTTGATGTCAGCGACACGAAATTTGAGGGGGAGCGATGTTCTTTCACAACAGAAGATACTGTTTTGGTTGCAATTCCTTCTTATGGCGGGAGGGTTCCGGCAACAGCTGCAAGAAGAATATCAAATCTGTACGGGAATGGTGCAAAAGCTGTTCTTGTATGTGTTTATGGAAATCGTGCGTATGAAGATACTTTAATCGAGTTGAATGATATAGTAGTTAAGGCGGGTTTTAAAGTAATAGCCGCAGTTGCGGCAGTTGCAGAACATTCCATTATGCGCCAATATGCAACAGGCAGACCAGATGCAGAGGACAAACGTGTCTTAAAAGATTATGCAGAAAAAATACAAAAGAAACTTTTAAACGGTACTTTAACTGAACTCCATATTCCGGGTAACCACCCTTTTAAAAAAGAAATGGGCGGCAAGATAGTTCCACAAAGTGGAAAAAACTGCAATCAATGTGGGCTTTGTGCTAAACAATGTCCAGTTCGTGCGATAGATGTTTCAAATAGTAAAATTGTAGACAAAAGCAAATGTATTTCATGTATGAGGTGTGTATCAAATTGTCCTCAAAATGCAAGAGAAATAAATAAAATAGTGTTGTTTGCAGCTTCTGCTGCAATGAAAAAAGCCTGTCGTGACAGAAAGCAGTGTGAACTTTTTATCTGATAAATGACTGTTGCCAGCCGTGTCCTGCCGGACTGGATATAGACCTTATTAATAAATATTATGAATTAACACACAGGCGGGTGCTGCACAGGCGGAGGGCCATTATGAGAATTCACGATTACCGTACCGTAAGACTTCGCCAGCTTGATAAGGGTATAGTGGCTGATGTCTTAAAGTCCTCTGTTTCATAACTACCCAGCGCAGACTTGGAAAGCCCAGTCTGTTCAGAAGGTTGTTACAGCGTCAAGCCATGCTCCGCCAGCAGGTTTTTTAATTGTTCTTGGATTGTTAAGGCCATGCGCTCATCCTGTCTATTTTGACCCCAAAACTAAATATCTGTTTCTACAAAATGCACAGCAGTATTGTTCCAATATTTTTTGAAAATATCGCTATTCTTTTTATCAAAATTTAGCTGGTACATTCTAAAAGTGACCAAAAAATCTTTAGGTTGCCATTGTTCCTCATAGGAATATTGATATTGCATACCTACTTGCTTCATAACGCCGCCGCTTCGGGGATTGTTAATGTCGTGTGTCGCTGTGATATAAGGCAGTCCATCCTTTTTTACCTGTGCTACAACTGCTTTCCCGGCTTCCGTGACAATCCCCTGGTGCCAGAACTCTTTCCGAAGTCCATAGCCAAAATCATGGCTTTCATCCATGTCAACTTTTATATAGCCAATCGGATAGTCATCCTCCTTCAAACAGATGGCATAAGCATAGGCTTGTGGCTTTTCATATTCTGCCGCATATCGTGTTTCAAAAAAAACTCTTGCTTCTTCTATGCTTTTCAAAGGAAACCACGGCAAAAAGGTGTTGACTTCTTCATCAATCAATATCAAGTATAGTGCCTCTATATCATTTTTCGTAAACCTTCTTAGAATAAGCCTTTCGGTTTCCAGTCGCGGTGTATTCATACATCCCTCCAGATTTCATCTTTCATCATAATCGCTTGTTTTTATCCATTATACCAAAAATTTGAGAGTGTGGGAATAAGAAATTTTCAGCCGGATTTTCTGGTGTTAGTGTACAAGTGTGGATAGAAAAAGCTCCCTCTGATTACTGTAACTAATAAATAAATCTGCGTAGAGGAAGCCGCGCATGGACTTCGGTGTATGGAATTTTTGCAGTAGTGGCGGCTATCTTGTTTCTTATTTGTTTTGCTGGTACAAAAGAGAAAGTCGGAGTTGAAGCAGTAAAAAGAGAAAATATACCCATAAAGACAGCACTGCTTACACTTATAAAAAATATATACTGGGTTATTTCCATGCTTTTAGGAATCGGTACTTGTTTATTTTATATGGCAATTTCAACTATTAACAGTTATTATTGTGTACAGGTCTCCAGGAGGTGCTTCCTGTAATATGCTTTCGATGCTGTCAAAGCTTGGATATAGGACAGCATTCATTGGAACATGGATTAGAAGACCTTTCTGAAGCTGAGTTGGAAGAGATGCTGTTGTTTGCGAATGCAGCGGCCTCTATCGTAACAACAAGGAAAGGTGCTATTTGTGTTAAACCAGAGAGAACGGAGATAGAGGAAAAGGTGCGGCAACATATTAAACAAGATAATTTGAAACATTAAAAATACCCTTTAATCTGAAAGAAGTAATGAAAGTCTTAAATCGTGTAAATGCGGATTCTGCGAAAAATATTTGAAGTTGACCAATATGATTTAGGATGATAAAATTACAAAAGAGGCACGCGATGCAGTCTATAATGAACTGATACGCTATGTACAGGAGGTGTAGGAATGGCTTTTGATTTTAAGAAGGAATACAAAGAATTTTATATGCCGAAAAATAAGCCTGAGATTGTTGATATACCGAAGGCAAATTATATAGCGGTTCGAGGAAAAGGAAATCCGAATACTCCGGATGGTGAATATCAGCAGGCAATAGGGGTATTGTATGCAGTTGCATACACTTTAAAGATGAGTTATAAAACAGATTATAAAATTGAAGGCTTTTTTGAATATGTTGTTCCGCCACTGGAAGGTTTCTGGTGGCAAGATGATATTCAAGGTGCAGACTACGCAAATAAGGATACATTTAACTGGATTTCAGTTATTCGACTGCCGGATTTTGTGACGAAGAAGGATTTTCAATGGGCTGTAGAAACGGCAGCCAAAAAGAAAAAACTGGATTGCACAAAGGCAGAGTTTTTGACTATTGAAGAAGGTTTATGTGTTCAGATGATGCATCTGGGACCATTTGATAATGAACCAGAGTCTGTAGCTGTTATGGATGCATTTCTGGAACAACAAGGTTATGAAAATGACATAACAGCAGAAAGATTACACCATGAAATTTATATGTCTGATGCAAGGAGAGTTGCGCCGGAGAAGTGGAAAACAGTTATTAGACATCCGATTAGAAGAAAATTTGTTTTGAAAAAGGAATAGGGGTAGATATGTCGAAGAATACAGAACTTACCGAATATATTATGGATCAATTATCGGATTTGGGAGATATACGAAATATTTCCATGATGGGTGGATATATCTTTTACTATAAAGAGCGGATATTTGGTGGGATTTATGGAAGTGGGTTTATGGTAAAGATAACAGAGGCGAGTAAGAAATATATGCCTGACAGTATACCAGAGCCGCCATATAAAGGTGCAAAACCTATGTTGCCTGTAACAATTTTAGAAGAAAGAGAAAAATTACAGGCAATGGTGGAAGAGATGTATCCAGAACTGCCGGAAAGAAGACCGAAAAAGAAAGTGCAAGGAAGATGATTGAACGGAATAAGACAGGGAAGATTAACCAAATTGGCGCAAAAGATTAGCAGGTGAGTTTAACCTTATGCTTTCCCTTGTGTTATATCCTTTTCCCTCATGTTGCGAATGCTCATAAGGGCAAAATTAAGGGAAAGAAAATCCTGTAACAAAGTATAATACAAAATGAAATGACAGAGGACTGATTAGTTTAGATGTGTGGTAGTTTTGCTGGCAGATTGCTTTGAATAGTAGCCTGCCTTTTCATAATATCTGAAAAAATACACGTGGAAAGTGAGGCTTGGTATGGTACAAATGACAAAAAAGAAAAAAGTATTAACGTTTTTGTCAATATCCATTACTTTAATAATCTTAATTGTTGTCACTTTGTATGTGAATCTTAAAATATTTACTGTCAAAAAGGTTTTAATGTCAAATGAACAAGAAGTATATATTATGGGGACATTTCATACAGGACATTTTGAACGATATGCAAATTATTCAATAGAGGAAATGTTAAATGCTATAAATAATATTGATCCTGACGTTGTGTTTATTGAAGCTCGAGAAAATAGTTTTATCGAATACGGAGTTGTAGATGGTCCGATAGATATGTGCGTGGCTTACAGCTATTGTTCTGAAAATAATATTCCTGTCGAAATGATTGATTATTGGGAAATTACTAATGATTTTAAAACAAATACAACTACAGATGAAAGAGACGACCAGATTCATAGGAATATTATGGAAAAGCTTGATGCTTATGAGAACAAAAAAGTCCTGGTTATATGTGGATTTGGGCATTTGAATGCTCAAACAGAAAGATTGATTGACGACGGAGGTCAGAAACAGCACGTCAGCCATATAGGAAATTTATTCAAAGAAGGAAATAAAAATTTTGTTTATCCGAATATGATATGCGATGTGTGGGAAGAAAGAACGCTTTTTTACGCACATACGGTTCCACAACTTGTTCAGGCAGATGAATCCTTGAATGAAGAAACTAAATCAAACTGGATGGAAGATAAGAATTATGAGTTTTACAACTGGCAGATGGAATACTGCAAATTGTTCCAGGAGAATGCGTTGTATATGCCTACTAAATAAATTTATTACTTTCAATCCCATGCAGTATGTTGTTATGAGGCACAAAAAGGATGAAGTATTCATATTTTTAATACCACATCTACGAAAAATTCCTTATTGTTATGGGAAATTTGTACGGATCCATGGTGCTTTTCTGCAATGGCAGAGATGGAGGCCAGACCGGTACCTTTTCCACTGTGTTTAGTGGAGCGGTATCCATCCTTGTCTTTTCGGACTTTCCCATCGAAGCTGTTGGTGGAGACGATATACAGCCGGTTTCCTTGTTGGAGTTCGGAGGTCAGGCAGAAATACCGTGAGTTCTCTGGTATGGTTTGACAGCCGGCAATGGCATTGTCCATTAGATTTCCCAGCAGTGAGGCCAAGTCAAGTTCAGAGATGGTCAGTGGCTCTGGCAATGCGATTTTCCAGTCGGTATCAATCCCTGCGGAGACAGCCATCTCGTGGTAATATCCTAGCAGTGCATTCAGTGCATCATTGGAACAGTAGTTGACAGATGCACTTTCAGCCAGCTGGATATTGTATTCTTCCAGATGTCTCCGAATGCTGTCGATATTTCCTTTTTCTGCCAGGGCGGTAAGCAGCCGTACAGAGTGGCGGAAGTCGTGGCGCAGTCTTGCGGTCTGGTTCAGATGTTCCTGTAGTATCTGATACTGGTTTGCCTGCATCATGAGAAGCTGGGAGTGTTCCTGCAATTTTGTGTATTCCAGTATGATGGACATTCCGCGATAGAATAAAAGATAGATTGTCACAAGTAGTGTCAATGCCCCCCCCTCCAACAGGGGGAAGAGATAGGAGAGCCGTCCCGCCTGAAGAGTGCTGTAAGAATGAGGAACCGCCAGGATATTCAAGAAAAGAAAAACAGAGGACAGTGCCACTGTGGAATAGTATATTTTGGGGGAATCCAGATTATCAACTGCCCATGTAAAATATCGGCTGGCAGGGAATGCAAAAGCGATCAGCATGAGACAGGAAAGTCCAAGTTGAAAAAACGCTGCTTCCATAGAAAAGTTTGCTGCGCCGGATGTGGGATGCAGGTAGGCATCAAAGGCATAAGCAAATTGTGCCGGGAAGGTCTCAATAGCGCAGACACCTATATAGACTGCAAGACATCTGGACAGGTCGATGGTAACTGTGTAGCGATACAGGAAAAAGAACAGTATGAGGGACGGAAGGAGGATGATGTTGACATCAATCTGCAGTGCTGCATGCAGCCATGCGCATAGGATGGAGTAGGGAACCAGCACTGCGGTGCACAAGACAGCGGTCATGAATACTGTATATTTCAACTGGTTTCTTACAGTCAAATAACAGGATATTACTGTAGGAAGCAGTATTAGGAACTGTGGCAGTGCCGGAAGCATTTTTTGAATATCCATATGCGTAATCCTCCTTTTTGTGTCCCTGAGGGTTTTTAATTTCCCCTCTATTTTACGGTTATTTTTATTCGGGTGCTCACGCCGTTTAATGCGGTGACATAGATATTGCAGCGTCCTTTTTTACGGGCGTGTATTTTGCCCTTTGATGTTACCGCCGCAATCTTGGCATTTGTCGATTGGTAACGCAGAGGAGCTCCATGTGATTTTGGAAGCAGTTTCTTTTTTGGGGACTGCTTTACAATGGTTGCTTTGATGTGTTTGGTTTTTCCCTTTTTGAGGATAATGGATTTTTTGGGCAGCCGAATCTTTTTGGCATTGGTATAGGTTTTGCTTTTTGTGGATGCCACATGGTAGGTCTGGCTGCTTGCTAAATATATTTTTTTTCCGTTAGCCAGTTTATATGCTTTTATTTTAACTTTATAGTTTTTCTTTCCATGAAGTTTTTTGCCGGCAGTTTTTGCCAGAGAAGTAGGAGTTTTTTTGCCCTTTACCGTTGTAATCAGTGATTTGGCATTGAGTTTTTTTCCGCATGGTGCGGCAAAGATATCATACCCATCTACTCCTGTCGCTTTCCACCATGTTACACGGGATTTTGCCTGAGGAGGAATGGTTCCCTCTGGATTTTGTGTTGCTGGCTGACCAGTGGGATCTGGTTCATTAGTTGGCTGCCCTGTGGGAGTTGGTTTTGCGGAGGGATTCCCAGTGGGAGCTGGCTTTGTGGAAGGGGTTGCTGCCGGAGTCGGTTTGCCTGCTGGCTGTCCAGTGGGAGTCGGCTTTGCGGAGGGATTCCCAGTGGGAGCTGGCTTTGTGGAGGGGGTTGCTGCCGGAGACGGTTTGGCTGTTGGCTGCCCAGTGGGAGTCGGCTTTGCAGCGGGGACTGCTGTTGCTGCTGTCAGGGTCAGGATGACATCCCTGGTGGGAATTCCCGATACGGTAATCTGGCTGGTACTATTACGTATCACTGTAATACCATTCTGTCCTGTAATATAGTAATCATCTGGGAAATAATACCCATCCGCTGCCCTGTAAGTTATAGAGGTAATCGCTTCGCCATTAGTCAATTTCTGCTGTTCTGTGCCATTTCCGGGCATATCGGAACGTATAATATGGCTGTTGGCTGGATTTGTAATGGTAACAGTATATCTTGGAAGTACAGTTATTTCTGTCACTGTACCGGCTTTTTTGGTTTCTGTTTCCTGAAAACGGATCTGATAGATTCCCGGTGATACTATTGTGACATCAGTGGTGCAGTCTGTCCATGCGGAGTCAGTACTGCTTTCATCTGTGGGTTTTATCCGGTATTCCATAGCAGAGGTAGTGCCTGTAATCTGCCGGTCTGCCTCCCCCAGACCTTCCGGTGCCGCCTGGCTGTCTTTTTCTGATGCTGCTGTCAAGGTCAGACCGACATCTGCAGTGGGATTCCCGGATACTGTGATCTGGTTAAAACTATTTCTTGTTATGGTAATTCCATTCACTTCTCCTGCACTGTAGTTTTCCGGGAAATAATATCCGCTGTCTGCGGTGTAGGTCACTTGTGCAAAACTGCCTCCTTGTTTTAGTATTCCCTGTTTTTCGGTTCCATTTTCTGGTGTTGTAGAACGTGTGATATGGCTGTTGGCCGGATTAATAATTGTTACCGTATAGATATCGTCTACTGTAATCGGAATATTAACCATATTGCTGGCAAAATCCGTCATATTTTGTGCAGAGGTTGAATTGACCTCTTCGGCAAACACTTTCAGTGTGTAATCACCCTTGGGGATTTCAGCAGGAATGGTAATTACTGCTTTTTCAGCATCTGTTTCTGCAATTTTACCATAGGCTGCTACGGTATTCTCCTGATCTACAAGCATAGCGGAAATCTGTGTATATTCCACTCTGTTCTCCGGTGAGCCCATGGCAGTAATATCCACAGTGACTTCTCCACCTTGTTTCACTGCTCCCGATTCACTGCTGTTCCTGGAAGCCTTAAATCCGCTTCCACCTGACATTGTCAGGTTCCATTCCTGGCTGTCGCTGTCAGATGTCTGGGTGAAAGAGGAAGATTTGTCCGATCCACTGGCCGATGTGAACTGTACAGATGACAGCTTGAGATTAAATGCAGGTGCAACCCCAACCCTGGCTGGCCCAGTGCTATACATACAATCGACATTGCACGCCCAGAGCCAGTTGGCATGGTCCACAATACCAGTGCTGATGGTACTGTTTGTGGCACGTGAGCGCAGCCACCAGCTTTTGGTATCCTTTTCGAGAGACAGGATCTCTTTTGCCGCTGCATACTCAGTTGCTGTTAATGCTCTGGTATTGGTGGCGCCCCATCCATTAAGGTTATAAAATCCATAAACATTGCTATTCGCTTCTTCTGCACTAAGGACAAACAGCTGATCTGTCACACCGTCCTGTGACAGTCCGCAGTTATCTTTTACCAGTGTTTTTATTTCAATCTCATCGTTTTTACACTTGCTGCTGACTGCAATGGCTTTTTGTTCCGATGTACTAAAAGCGTTGGCCAGAAAGCCGCCTTCTAGATAGTCACCATTGAATGGTTCGGAGTTCAGCCATTTTCTCAGATTGCATTCGGAATAATTCACACCATCTTTCTGACTTTCGTTAAAATTTATCTGGTCCAGCACTTTGTCAGACAGCAGAAACATTGTGTGTGCCGCTGTGTCGTTTTCTGCATTGAAATCCTGTGTGTCTGCATCCAGTATACGCCATTTCAGCGGTTCTGTATTGTAGCTGCCATCTCCATTAGAGCTTTGCTGGTAGTTTCCATAATAGACATAACTTCCGCTTTTGATGATAGTGCCATCAGCATCTTTTTCTTCTCCCCAGTTATTGTTTCTGGCCTGGTCTGCCGCGATTTGTGAGAGGTAAGGCTGTCCGGGGTCGCTGATTCCAGCGATGACGTAGCTGCCGTCTTCCTGTCTGGTATTCAGGTTTATGTTTTTTATTTCTGGCTGTTTAGGCACTGCTGTTACAGCATCTGCTTCTGCCAGAGAGGTGTTGGCAGGCAGTCCAAGACTGGTAAAAAGTAGAGAAAGCCCAGTTAGTACTGCCAGTATTTTTTTACTTGCTGCTTTGTACCACATTTGTCTCATAAATGATTCTCCTTTTTTGATATTTTAATATAAAATCATTTTAGGTTTTTCCTGTCTTGAATGCAATAAAAGTGGGATAAGTCGCAGTAAGATGGGATAAATGGCAAATATTTGGTGTGACTTTCCTGTAAATTATGTTATGATTTAATTGTATCAAATGCTGAACCGGGGGAATTAATATGGATAAATTTGGCCTGAATATTGCGATTGTAGATGATATGCAGACAGAGATGGATTCGCTTAGTGCCGTCCTGCAGGACTATGCTGCGATAAACCAGTTGGAGTTTACCCTGCATTGTTTCCGCTGTTCGGAGGAATTGCTGGCAGATTACCATCCTTTTGTTTATGCTGTGATCTTTATGGATATCTACATGGAAGGGATGACAGGGATGGATGCCACAGAAAGCATTCGTGCTATGGACAGTGATACGCTGATCGTTTTCCTGACGGCCAGTGAGGAACATATGCCCGATGCCTTTCGGTTTCATGCCTATGACTATATCCAAAAGCCAGCAGACAGAGGGCGGCTTTTTGCTTTGATGGATGACATTCTGAAACGGCATACAATACTGTCTAATTCTCCGAAGTTGATCTTTTCCAGCAATCGAAAGGAATACCGTATTCCATATCAGGATATTGTTTGTGTCTGCACAAAAGGGAATTATCTTGAAATCAGAGATCAGTCCGGCAATACTTATAAAACACGCATGACATTTTCTTCCATAAAAGATAAGCTAAAGGGGGATCATCATTTTCTGCAGCTTCTGCGGGGTGTTCTGGTTAATATGGATTATATCGTTGATTTTGAAGAGGGGACTTGCCATTTGGCGGAAAACATCAGCCTGCCGATTAATGTTCGAAATGCAAGGAAGATTGAGCAGATTTGGCAAAATTATGTTTTCAGCAAGATTCGCAGGGAACAAAGGAGGAAATTGACCTAGCTCGATGGCGCCGTCGAGCTAGGTTTGTTCCTTGGAGTAGAGATGAATACTTGCCGGGGTAAATCCGAAGAAATTGTTGCAACTTAACGATATTGCAAATAATCTAAAAACCGTTTTAACGCAAGGGAAGCGTTTTTCTTGCTCCGCAGGGCAATGCCAATTTTTCTGTATGCGGGGACATCCAATTCTTTTGCAATAATTCGATAGGGAACCCGCTTTAATATCAGTTCCGGCAAAATGCTGATACCAAGTCCGCTTTCCACCATTGACATGATAGCGTAATCGTCCCATGTCGTGAAATGAATTTTAGGCGTCAGATTACAGTGTTCAAATATTTCTGAAACTTCTGCCTTTGCCCCTTTTTCCAGAAGCATAAACGGTTCAGCGCACAGGGCTGTTACCGGAATTTTTTCAAGATTTGCAAGAGGATGGTTTTCTGGCAGAATAGCGAGAAGCCTGTCCTGCTCTAAAAAATACGTTTCAAATTCGGGGCGGGTTGGCAGGCGCAGGAAACCACAGTCAACACGTCCGTCTAATATCCATTCTTCAATTTCTGTATAATCACCAAGAAGTAATTCATAGTCAATGCCCAGATATACCTGTTGAAAGTTTCTGATGATGTTCGGAAGCCAGTGTGTAGCCACGCTGGAGAATGTACCAATACGGATAAGCCCCGATTGCAGTCCGTTTAGTTCGTCCACTTCCATTTGCAGTTTTTCGTATTCCATACAGACATTTTTGGCATAAGGGAGCAGTTTCATTCCGTCACTCGTCAGCTTCACGCCGGATTTTCCTCTTTCCAGTAAAATGATTTTCCATTCTTTTTCCAAGTCGTTAATCATACGGCTAATGCCAGATTGGGAATAGTTCATTATTTCGGCAGCTCTTGTAAAACTGCCATACTCCACTGTTTTCACAAATGCCATGTATTTTTGAATATTCATATCCATATCGTCACCTTTTTCTATCTGATTTTGTCATGCTTTCCATGATAAATATTCGCTTTTGTTATCACGATGCAAATGGTAAACTGAAAACGTAAAAAAGTCAAGCAGGAGGTATGAAAAGCAAATATGTTTTATGTAAGTAGAATCCAAACTGAAGCGCCCTCTCGTTTTCAGACAAGGCTTCAGGAACTTGTTTATGAGGTATTGGCGAAACTGCAAATTTCTTTTGAACGTGTTGATACAGACGAAGCGATTGCTATGGAGGATTGTGTCGCCATTAATGAAAAATTAAATATGCACATGGTAAAAACTCTGTTTCTCTGTAACCGTCAACGGACACATTATTATCTGTTTATTACAGTGGGAAATAAGCCGTTTCGCTCCAAAGATTTTAGCAATGCGTTAGGAGTTTCTCGTGTTTCCTTTGCCCCTTTAGAAAATATGGAAACTATGCTCGGCACAAAAGTTGGTGCAGCTACTGTTTTTGGCAGTCTTTTGGACGAGGAAAACAACGTGCAGGTTGTATTTGACAAAGAGGTGCTTTCAGAAGAATGGTATGGGTGCAGTGACGGTACAACAACAGGCTATATGAAAGTACGGACAGAAGATATTTACTTAAAATTTCTGCCTTATACCAAACATACTGCGGTTACAATTGAGGTGTGATATGGGACTTTATCAAAACAGGATAGTGATAAAAGTAGGGACTTCCACCCTCACAAATGAAATGGGAAAAAGTGACCTGCGTTCTTTTGACCGCCTTGCGTGTACTCTGTCAGATATTCAGAATATGGGCTATGAAGTGATTTTGGTATCTTCTGGCGCGATTGCGGTAGGAACAAATAAACTGAACATGAAAGAACGCCCCGCCAGTATGCGGATGAAACAGGCAGCGGCGGCGGTAGGGCAATGCAGCATTATGTATCTGTATGATAAATTTTTTGGCGATTATGACAAGACAATCGCGCAAATCCTGTTAAACGCAAAGGACATTGAGCAGGAAGAAAAAAAGGAAAATCTGATAAATACATTTAACTCATTGCTTGAAATGGAAATCATTCCCGTAGTCAACGAAAACGACTCCGTCAGTTATACAGAGATAGAATCAGAGGACAGGCTGTTTGGTGATAACGATGTGCTTTCAGCTGTTGTCGCTGTTCTGTGTAGAGCGAAGCGGTTAGTCATTTTATCAGATATTGACGGCCTGTATGATGCTGACCCGCGTCTGCACACCAATGCAAAACTAATAAAAAGGATAGAACAGATTGATGAAAAGGTACATTCCCTTGCAGGCGGGGCAGGTTCAAGGCGTGGAACGGGCGGCATGAAAACCAAATTGCGGGCTGCCGGATTAGCTACCGTACAGGGAATAGATACAATTATCACAAATGGAAAAAATCCCGAAGCGTTATATGACATTGTAAAGGGCAGAGGGGCAGGAACATTGTTTGCCGGAAAGATATTTTAGTATTTATGATATCTGGGTTAATAACTACTTAGAAGATATTGTTTTTATGAATGGGATACAGTCAGCCATCAATTATTATTCGCAGCAATGCGTGCGATCTCACGGTATTGGGACGGAGTTTTTCCGCAAATGCGGTGAAATGTGCTTGAAAAGTAATGGGGTGTGAAAAAGCTGACTTTTTCTCCAATCTGTACTATGGAGAGCGAGGTTTTTTTAATAATATTTTGGCATGATTAACGCGGACTTCATTTAGGTAGCGCATGGGTGTCGTATGAAGGTTTTGCTTAAATAAACGGCACAGATGCTGCGGAGTGATGTGGGCTGCGTCTGCGATCTGGGACTGGAATATCTCTTTCATATAGAACTGATCGATATAGCGTTTTGCAAATAAAAAAGCATTGTTTTTAAGGGCAGTCCAGAAGAAGTTGATTATGATGATTCAAAATGGACAGATGTGACCCTTCCACATGATTGGAGCATTTTCAGGGATTTTGACAGCTCAATTGCCACAGCGGTTGGATCTCTGAAAGGAGGAAACGGATGGTATAGAAAAGCCTTTGTTCTTCCAGAGGATTTGGCAGGAAAAAGAATCTGCATTGATTTTGATGGTGTGTATCAGGATAGTTATATCTATGTCAACGGCAGGCTTGTCGGCAATTATCCTAATGGTTATATACCGGATGAACTTGATCTAGTTGGGTTAAATTATGGTGAATATTATTATGATTCACTTCATGAAGGTCAGAGGAAAGCGACAGACTGTATCTTCAATGGGCACTACCCTGGGAGTAACGGGTTGGCACAACGATCGAGGCTGTTGCATACGATGAAACTGGCAAGGAGATTGCAAGAGACCAGGTGGTTACGGCTGGAAAAGAAGCAAAATTGAAGGGTTCTGCTGACCGGTCAGTCATAGCAAGTGATGGAAGTGATTTGAGCTATATTACGATAGACGTTACCGATGGTGATGATAATTTTGTTCCTACGGCTTCAAATAAGATTAACTTCGATATTTCTGGTGATGGGGAGATCGTTGGTGTCGACAATGGAAATCCAATCTCCAGGGAGCGTTATAAGGACAAAAAAGGGAGCTGGAGCCGCAGCGCATTTAACGGAAAAGCCCTTGTGATCGTGCGGTCTACAAAAGAGGCGGGAAGCTTTACCATTACGGCCACATCCGGTGATTTAGAAGCTTGTTCTGTGACAGTAAATACCGAACCGAGAGCAGCAGATCTTTCCGAAGACGGAACGGATACGGTACAGCCGCCTGCGGACCAGAGTTTTAACACCCCGGATCCGGGTGCGGATATGGGAACCCAGGGACAAAATACTGGCGTAGCAAATCCGGGATCAGATACCCAGGTGCCATCTGGTTCCGCAAAGGAGAAAACCAAGTCTCAATTTACAAAAGGTGCCTTTATTTATAAAGTGATAAGTGCAGGGAAAAAGACCGTCCAGATTAAGTCATTGGCAAAGAAAAATACAAAAAAAGCGGTGATCCCTGCGACAGTTAATTATAAGGGCATTACGCATAAGGTAACTGCCATTGGGAAAAAGGCATTTAATAAATGCAAAAAGCTAAACACTGTCATAATAGGAAAAAATGTGACAAAGATCCAGGCTTCTGCATTTTATTCCTGTAAAAAGTTGAGGCGCATAACGCTCAAGTCAAAAAAATGAAGTCTATTTCCAAAAAAGCTTTTGTGAAATCTTATCGTAAAGTTAAGATAAGAGTTTCTTAATTTAGTCTAATTTATATAGAATGGTATGGGAACTGCTCATGTTCGTGTAGGCGGAGTCTCTTTGTGAGGTCTGGCTGTGGAATATGAGCAGTTTTTAGTTTTGCTTACAAACCTAGCTCGACGGTTTTGTCGAATTATGTCGAAAAAATGTGCTTTATAATATAGAAAAATTGTGTTATATTTTAAGGGAATATTTGGTATGTACAACAAGTTAAGGAGAAGGAAAATAATTGATAGCACATATTTCAGATGATGGGTCCGGCAGGGAAGAGTCTGTGGCAGAGCACACGGAAAAAACCGCGTATCTGTGCAGAGAAAAGGGAGAGAGATGTGGGATTTCACAGATCATGTCCTTATGCGGAATATTTCATGATATGGGAAAGAATAAACAGAAGTTTTATGATTATATTCATGCGGATGAGGGGGAAAGAAAAAGGCTGCGGGGAAAGATCGGACATGCTTCCACCGGAGCAAAATATATTTATGACAGAAACCATGAGAGCTCAGGGAAAGAAAAGGTCTTTACCGAGCTGGTCACCTATGCGGTGGCCGCCCATCATGGTTTATTTGATTGTGTCAATGAAGAAGGGCTGAATTTATTATCTAAAAAGTTAAATGAAGTGGAAGATTACGATGAAGCCTGTCATAATGCAGAACGTGATTATCTCCAAAAGTATGAAACAGAAAAGATTTTTGAAAAGGCGGAAGAAGAATTTGATCTGATCTGGGATAAAATGAAAAAAGCAGTTGAGACGATAAAATCTCTTTTATTGAAAAAAGAGATACAAAACAAAAGAGAAGTCTTTTCTAACTGTCGGTCTTTTTTGTTCGCCTCACTACAGCGGTTATTATTGTCTGTTTTAATTGATGCGGATTGGGAAGCTACGGCCGATTTCATGAATGATGTGGATACGCTGTCAAAGGGCATTGATATGGAGCATAGAAAAGTATTTGTGAAAGCCAGAGAAAATTTTGATGCCTATATGCAGGAGAAACACCGTTCTATCTGTCATTCTGATCTGACGGACAGAGAGAAGGAGATCATGGAGGCAAGGGACCGGCTGCAGCAGGAGTGCATAGAATTTGCGAAGCACCCGGCGGGGATCTATTGTCTGCCGATTCCAACGGGGGGCGGAAAAACACTGAGCAGTCTGGCATACGCCCTGGAGTACTGCAGGCAGCATCCTGAGACAGAACGTATCATTTATGTGTCGCCATATATTAGTATTACAGAACAGAATGCCAGGGTGTTCCGGGAGGCCATCGGGCAGGATGAGTGGATCCTGGAACACCATTCTTCCGTGATCAAAGATACGGTCAATGGGGATAAGGCTTACCAGCAGGAAGATTACCGCAAAAATAAGTTTGCACGGCAGGATATAAACTGGGAGGAGCCTTTTATATGTACTACCTTTGTGCAGTTTATGAACACACTTTTTTCAGATCAGGGCAGATCTGTCCGACGTATGCACAGGCTGGTGAATTCAGTTATCATCATAGATGAGGTTCAGTCTATGCCTGTTAAATGTGTACACACATTTAATCAAATGATTAATTTTCTGAATGCGGTGTGCAACGCAGATATTATCTTGTGTACGGCGACGCAGCCAGCCCTGGGGGATGCGGTGTACCCGGTATGTTATAGTGAACCTAAGTATATGATAAAGGATGCGGGGATCTGGTTTGCCCGGTTTGAAAGAGTAAAAATACATATCCCTGAACCAGGACAGAAATATACCTTTAACCGTCTTGGGGATGAGATCATATGTCAGCTGGACAGGTACCGCTCTATTCTTGTGATATTAAATACGAAATCAGCGGTAGGAAAATTGTATGATTTATTGAAAGAATCTTCTGTATATGTGGAATATCTCACGACGAATCTATGTGCGGAACATCGAAGCGACAAGATCGAGTCAGTAAAGAAAAAACTCAGAGAGGGACAGGATAGAGTTGTCGTTGTCAGCACAAATCTCATAGAGGCGGGAGTGGATATCTCCTTTGAATGTGTATACCGTTCCATGACTGGACTTGACAGCCTGGCCCAGAGCGCGGGGCGGTGTAATAGAAATGGTGAGATGGCATCCGGAGTTATAAAATTAATTCAGCTTGAAGGTGAGAATACCGGAAATATGGAAGAATTACTGCGGAATACCGGTGTCACTGAGGATATACTTTATGATTACCGAAAAAGCGGCAGTGAAGAGAGCCTGTTGACGCCAACATGGATGGATCCATATTTTAAAAAGTTATATTTCCATTCCCAGGATAAAATGAACTTCCCAATAGGACAAAGGGACACGAGCATCATGGAACTTTTATCTACAGGTTTTCTCTGTATGGAGAAAAAGAACTGTATGAATCAGGCATACAAAACAGCCGGCCGGGAATATCGGGTGATTGACGACCATTCTTTTGGTGTGATCGTGCCATACAAAGAAGGGAATGACATCCTGGAGGCCATCTGCCAGTCATCGGATCTGGCAGAAATAAAAGAGTACATACGAAAGGCGCAGAGATATACGGTAAATGTGAGAGAAAACCAGTTGAGAAAATTTGATGGTCTCATTCAGCGTGTCAGTGACCATATCCCTGGTTTATATATGGTGGCAGCTCCCGGAGCTTATACAGAGGAGCGGGGAATCACAGCGGAATGGGAACCACTTATTTTTTAATAAATAAAAGATGCCAGGGACAAAAGGTCAAAGCACTTTTGCCCCGGGATCAAGTATCACGAAAGGAGGAGTGCAGAGTGGAAAAACCGAATATCATCGAGTACACCGTATTCGGAAGATATGCTTTATTCACAGATCCCCTGTCCAAGACAGGCGGTGAAAAATGCAGTTACCAGATACCTACTTACCAGGCACTCAAGGGAATAACGGAATCGATTTACTGGAAGCCGACGATCACATGGGTGATTGACGAATGCCGGATCATGAAATGGATTCAGACAGAGTCCAAGGGGATCCGGCCCATCAAATACAGCGGTGGAAATGATCTGGCTTTTTATACCTATTTGCGGGATGTGGAGTACCGGGTAAAAGCACATTTTGAGTGGAATGAAAACCGGCCGGACTTAGCCCATGACAGGAACGAAAACAAACATTATGACATAGCGAGGAGAATGCTTGAGCGGGGCGGAAGAAGGGATATCTTTTTGGGCGCCAGGGAGTGCCAGGGATATGTAGAGCCTTGTCCTCTGGATGAGGGAAAGGGGGAATATGATAATACAAACCTCTCTTTTGGCATTATGGTTCATGGCATTACATATCCTGACGAAGCTGTAAGAGAAGAAGAGAAGGGAAAAATGACAGTCCGTCTGTGGAATGCACAGATGGAAAAGGGCGTCATTCATTTTCCCCGCCCAGAAGAATGTGAGATCCGCCGCGTTCTGCGCAGTGAAAAGCAAAAGCCCTTTGTGCCTGGCAAAAATTTTTCCGGTTTAGATGAATTTGAGGGAGGTGGTGCCTTTGGCATGGTTAAAGACCTTGGCTGATACATATGATGTCCATTCAGAACTAGCAGGGGTGATAAAAAATGACCAGCCTGTATTGCTGCCCTGTTCCCACTCCACCTTTAATGCCCAGATCGAAGTGACGCTGGACGAGGAGGGGAATTTCATAGGTTCTAAAAAACTGGATAAGGGACCGAATGTTGTTACAATTATTCCGGTGACAGAAGATTCTGCAGCTAGAAGCAGCGGCATTGCACCACACCCTCTATGTGATAAGCTTTGCTATGTGGCGGGGGACTACGCATTATATACGGGAGATCAGAAGAAAAAAGAATATTATGAAGCGTATATGGAACAGCTGCAGGACTGGGCAGAATCTGAGGATACCCACCCTATGGTGCAGACGATATGGAAGTATCTACAGAAGAAATCGCTGATCCAGGATCTGATCCGGGACCACACATTGGAGCTGAATGAAAGCGGAAGGCTTACGGACAATGTGAAACTACAGGGTTCCGGGCAGACCGGCGCCAATGTGAGGTTTATCGTCTACGGAAATGACACGCCCCGCGTATGGCAAAACCAGGAATTGTATGGGACATATCACAGATATTATCAGAAAAGGATGGAACGAATAGAGCTGTGTTATGTGTCCGGAGAGCTGGGAGCCTGTTCGGAAAAACATCCTTCCAAAATACGCAACAGCGGTGATAAGGCAAAACTGATCTCGGGAAATGATGAATCGGGATTTACCTACCGGGGCAGATTTGCCTCGAAAGACCAGGCGGTTTCTGTCGGGTATGTGGTGTCACAAAAGGCCCATAATGCCCTGAAATGGCTGATTCAGAAACAGGGATATACGCGGGATGGTTCAGCGGTGGTCTGCTGGATGTCAAACCGGGATATGCCAGTTCCCGACATGATGAAAGATTCCATACATGCCTATCAGGAAATGGATGATTTTGAGTTTGATTTTGACATGCTGGAGGACATGGAGGCAGAGAACACAAATAAAAATGATACCGGAAAATATTTTGCGGAGCAATTTAACCTTGCGGTGCGGGGATATGCTGGTAAGATCAAAGTGGATGACCGTATTGCGGTAATCGCATTGGATGCGGCGACGACGGGAAGGCTGTCGATTTCTTATTATGATGAGATGGGCGGGAAACAATATATGGATGCTTTGCTATACTGGCAGGAACATTGTAAATGGCGCCGTTTTATAACAGTTGAAAAAAGCGATGGCGGTAAGAAGAATATCAAATGTGAATGTTCACCTTCACCCCGTGACATGGCGCTGGCTGCCTTTGGCACACAGAGATCGAACTGGCTGGAAGCAGATAGTAAACTGATCCGGGCTGTCACAAACCGCCTGCTTCCATACATCACCAGAAAGGGCAGAGAGATCCCCTTTGACATTGTCAAAGCGGCGGCAAGGAGGGCATCCATGCCGCAATCTATGAGTCCGTTTGTATGGTATAACGACGTGTTATGTGTAGTGTGTGCAATGATTCGATTTAATTATGAGAGAGGAGGCAGCACAATGGATAAATTTCTGGAGGACAATGTGAATGACCGGAATGTTCTATTTGGGAGACTGCTGGCTGTATATGATCTTATGGAGCAGCGCGCCATGTTCGAGCGCGATGAAAATGGCAAAGTAAAAGAAGGGCGTACAACGAATGCAAAACGTTACTGGAATGCGTTCAGCAGCAGACCCGCCAAAACATTTAAAACCATAAAACAGAACATGATTCCCTACGAGAAGAAATTAAAAGGTTATCAATTAAAGAAATTTGAAGAGTGGACAGAAGAGATTATGGTGCATCTTGCGGGGGCAGGATTTGATAATAAACCTTTGTCTGAGATGTATCTTCCGGCATATTATCTGCAGACAGAGTACATGAAACAGGCATTTGATAAAAAAGAGCAGCAAGATAAAAATTGAAGAAAAGGAGAGATAAAATGGGTGAATTTACAAACAAAATTGACTTTGAGGTTTTAGTGATGGTACAAAATGCAAATCCGAATGGAGATCCATTGAATGGAAACCGGCCCCGGGAGACTTATGACGGCTATGGGGAGATCTCGGATGTGTGTATTAAGCGGAAGATCAGAAACCGGCTGCAGGATATGGGAGAAAATATATTTGTGCAGAGTGACGAACGTTCTGACGATGAATGTAAGAGCCTCTCAGACCGGGCAAAGAGCAATGAGGACATGCAGAAGGCACAGAAAGCTAAGGATCGGGATGCCTATGCGGAAGCGGCCTGCAGGACCTGGATCGATGTGCGCAGTTTCGGGCAGGTATTTGCATTTAAGGATGGCAACGTATCCGTCGGCGTCCGGGGACCGGTGTCGGTGCACTCTGCTTTTAGTGTACTACCTGTTTCTATCGATAGTATGCAGATCACTAAAAGTGTCAACAGCGAAACAAAGGATAAAAAATCATCGGACACGATGGGAATGAAACATAAAGTACATTCTGCATTGTACGTCGTGAAGGGGAGTATTAATCATCAATTAGCTGAGAAAACGGGATTTAGTGATGAGGATGCGGAGAAGATAAAAGAGGCGCTTCGGACACTTTTTGTAAATGACAGTTCTTCGGCAAGACCAGATGGAAGCATGGAAGTGTGCAGGGTATACTGGTGGAAGCACAATTGCCCGATGGGACAGTATTCATCTGCAAAAGTGCACAGACTGGTAAATGTCACACCCAAAGCAGATGATCCAAAGACCTTTGAGGATTATGAAATCGTCATAGATTCGCTGCCTGATCTGGAGATGGAAGAAATAGAAGGGATTTAGTTATGTATTCCGAAGAGGATTATTTAATGCTTTCAGGCATTCAGCATTTTGCTTTCTGCCAGCGGCAATGGGCATTGATACATATCGAGCAGCAATGGGCAGAGAACTATAAGACAACGGCTGGAGAATTGATGCACAAAAAGGCTCATGATGAGGGATCCTTTGAAAAGAGAGGGGATTTGCTGATCGTCCGGGGACTGCGTATTGCTTCACACGAACTGGGGCTGAGCGGACAGTGTGACGTAGTTGAGTTTCATCAAAGCAAGGAAGGCATTGACTTATTTGGTTATGATGGAAAATGGATTCCCGTGCCCATCGAGTATAAACATGGGACCCCCAAAGAAAATAATGCGGATGAATTGCAGCTTTGTGCGCAGGCGCTTTGTCTGGAAGAAATGTTTCAGACGAGCATATCCCTGGGATCTTTGTATTATGGTGAGAAACGCAGGAGAAGCCGGGTGGAATTTACTGAGGATCTGCGAAGTGTAACGAAAGAAACAGCGAAAAAAATGCACGAAATGTTCCGGAGGGGACATACTCCCAATGTAAAGACTTCAAAACAGTGTAAGTCGTGCTCCCTGGCGAATCTGTGTCTGCCTAAATTGCAAAAGAATATGAATGTCGGACAGTATATCAAACAGAACATTCACACTGGTGATTAGCTTCTGAGATGGCGTCTGGCTGGCGCAGGATGAAACAGGTTAAATCCATGTTAAAGAACTAAATACAGGAGAGCAAGATGCGAAAATTATTAAATACATTATATGTAATGACAGAAAGCTGCTATCTGACATTAGACGGGGAAAATATTGTAATCCAAGACGGTGAAAAAATTCTTGCCAGGTTTCCCCTTCATACATTAGAAAATGTTGTATGCTTCACGTATAAAGGGGCAACACCGGCACTTATGGGTGCATGTGCCGAGAGAAAGATTGGAATGAGTTTCTTTTCTCCCAGAGGCAGATTTCTTGCCAGGACAGTAGGGAAAGAATATGGTAATGTACTTTTGAGAAAAGAACAGTATCGCATTTCGGATGATCACGACAGGGGCGTATCCTATGCTAAAAATATGATATTAGGTAAAGTCTTTAATGGCAGATGGAGTGTGGAGCGGACTCTGAGGGATCATGCCTATCGTGTGGATGAAGACAAACTGCGCCGGATCTCGGGTGTGCTGTATGAATCCCTGGGAAAAATAGAAAAGGTTTCCACGCTGGATGAGCTGCGAGGGGTAGAGGGAAAGGCAGCAGAACAATATTTCTCGATATTTGATGACCTGATTTTAAATCAAAAAGAGGATTTTACATTTACAACGAGAAATCGAAGACCACCTCTTGACAATGTAAATGCAGTTTTATCCTTTGCTTATACAATATTGGCGGGCGAATGTGCAAATTCTCTATACAGTGTTGGGCTTGATCCCTATGTGGGATTTATGCATGGTGACAGACCGGGAAGAATTTCGCTGGCACTAGATCTGATGGAGGAACTGCGCCCGATCATGGCCGACCGATTTATTCTGACACTAATCAACACAAAAGCGCTTCGGGCATCTCATTTTGAAACTCAACAGGATCACGCAGTTTATTTGAATGAAGAGGGAAGAAAAGTCTTTTTTAATGCGTGGCAAAACCACAAAAAGGAGACGATCACCCATCCTTTTCTGAAAGAAAAGATGGAGTGGGGGCTGGTTCCTTATATACAGGCGCTTCTGCTGGCGCGGACGATTCGGGGTGACCTGGATGAATATCCGCCATTTTTATGGAAGTAGGTGATTCTCATATTAATACTGATTACTTATGATGTTTCCACACAGGATGCTGCAGGACGTAAACGACTGAGAAAAGTGGCAAAGGAATGTGTCAATTATGGACAGAGGGTGCAGAATTCAGTATTTGAATGTGTTTTGGACTCTTCCCAGCTGTTAATAGTGAAGGACAAGCTGTTATCAATGATTGACCCAAAGACGGATAGTTTGAGGTTCTATAATCTGGGTAATAAATATCAAAGGAAGGTTGAACATTTTGGTGCAAAAGCTTCCTATGAAGCAGAGGGAACTTTAATCATATGATGCTAAGTCAAAATGTAAAAATGCCTTTGCTGCCTGCATAAAAAATAAGTTCTGACAGACTTACTTGCAAATTGCTCCGTAGCTTGAGATATTCAAATAAACGTGCACAAAAATATGATAAGGCATTTGAAACTGCGGCCTGCCGATCATGAGGAAGTAGCAGCTTGTGTAGTAAATCAGCGACTTTCAAATGTTTGAAGGGTACTGAAGGTTCTGTAAACGTTTATTCAGCGCTGATTGAAGCGGAGTAGAGATGCAAGAGTTGTGGAACAACAAAGCAATTTTCAACATAATAAAAAATGGTGCGAGTCCTAAGTGAACATGATATGCCCAGGAGGTTCGCACCATGGAATTTTAGGAAAATGATTTGCATGTGCCATAAATGAGTTAAATTAACTTAAATTTTTGGTGATATTACACAAATATAAATTCATATTTGTTTATAAATATGTGATTTTTGCTGTCGCTCCCCGCATGGGGGGCGTGGATTGAAATTACACTTATTAGTCAAAGTTCACTACACCCCGTGTCGCTCCCCGCATGGGGGGCGTGGATTGAAATAATGTCGTCGCCATTTTATCCACAATGTAAAGGATAGTCGCTCCCCGCATGGGGGGCGTGGATTGAAATATCAAGTGTCTTTACCATGTCATACCTCCTATACAGTCGCTCCCCGCATGGGGGGCGTGGATTGAAATATTTTTTGTAGCCTCCTTTGCTGGTGTATCATTTTGTCGCTCCCCGCATGGGGGGCGTGGATTGAAATCAAAAATCTGACATTTACACCTTTTGGTATCTGGGTCGCTCCCCGCATGGGGGGCGTGGATTGAAATACACCATAAATTTCCAAAAAATGTACAAGGTAACGTCGCTCCCCGCATGGGGGGCGTGGATTGAAATACACATGGCATGTTGTCTTGTGTACAGTCTGCTGTAAGTCGCTCCCCGCATGGGGGGCGTGGATTGAAATGATCTACTCAAATGTCGGTAGACTGCACCAACGGTGTCGCTCCCCGCATGGGGGGCGTGGATTGAAATCATCACCCACCCGTCTCCCTTGAGGTAGCGGGTGTCGTCGCTCCCCGCATGGGGGGCGTGGATTGAAATCGAGAATTTTGGACCAACTTTATCTAAAAAAAGGTCGCTCCCCGCATGGGGGGCGTGGATTGAAATTTATCAGTCTGATCCTGGTTATTTGTTTTTGTGTGTCGCTCCCCGCATGGGGGGCGTGGATTGAAATCTGCACAACTGTGGTCAGATCATCAATCCTCGCGTCGCTCCCCGCATGGGGGGCGTGGATTGAAATATTCCAGTTCTGTAACTAATTAGTTCCCCAATTTGTCGCTCCCCGCATGGGGGGCGTGGATTGAAATTCCAAAACCCATGCTGCCTTTTTTAAATAATTTGAGGTCGCTCCCCGCATGGGGGGCGTGGATTGAAATATTTATACTTGATTATCTGCTAAAGCAAAAAGACGGTCGCTCCCCGCATGGGGGGCGTGGATTGAAATAAGGAAAAAGACATATATAGAGAGCTACGTTGATGTCGCTCCCCGCATGGGGGGCGTGGATTGAAATTTTCCCCTTTTTCCTTTATAACCACGATTATTAGTCGCTCCCCGCATGGGGGGCGTGGATTGAAATAATATAACTATTGGCACTTTGTCCAGTCTGTTCTAGTCGCTCCCCGCATGGGGGGCGTGGATTGAAATCTTTTCCGTACTGCCAAACTCCACGACCTCCCCTGTCGCTCCCCGCATGGGGGGCGTGGATTGAAATTGATAACATCTTTAGGCAAGTAAAATAAGTAATCGTCGCTCCCCGCATGGGGGGCGTGGATTGAAATCATCACCCACCAGTCACCCTTGAGGTAGCGGGTGTCGACGCTCCACGCATCGGGGGCGTGGAGTGAAATGTCATATACTACAGCGTTAAACTCCTTTAACCCGTCGCTCCCCGCATGGGGGGCGTGGATTGAAATTTACCATAGCTACCTCCTATACGTTAATGATTAGTCGCTCCCCGCATGGGGGGCGTGGATTGAAATGTCTGGTAAATTTTCTTCTATTCCTAAACTTTCTTTTGTCGCTCCCCGCATGGGGGGCGTGGATTGAAATTTTCCAGTTATACAACGTTTGTTTATCAATCCCGGTCGCTCCCCGCATGGGGGGCGTGGATTGAAATATTATTCACTTTTCAAGTGTTTTCACACAAAAATTGTCGCTCCCCGCATGGG
>JAAVZE010000108.1 GCA_022791495.1 Eubacterium sp. | reverse complement strand
CGGTGATATGGTTGGAGCCGGCGACGTATTGGCTACAATGGACTAATCACTAAATAACTGGAGGTAAAAAAGATGGAAGTTTTACAGAATCTTCTCCATCAGACTGCATTCGCAAACGGAACGGTTGACTGGCGCAGTTACGTGATGATACTGGTTGCTTTTGTGTTTCTCTATCTGGCAATCAAAAAGGGCTATGAGCCTCTTTTGCTCGTCCCCATCGCATTTGGTATGCTGCTTGTCAATATCTATCCACCGATCATGGAGTCTGGCGGATTGTTAGAATATTTCTTTAAACTGGATGAGTGGAGTATCCTGCCGTCCCTGATTTTCCTCGGTGTAGGAGCAATGACAGATTTCGGTCCACTGATTGCAAACCCCAAAAGCTTTCTTCTGGGAGCAGCGGCACAGTTCGGTATTTTTGCTGCATACCTGATGGCGATCGTGATGGGCTTCAATGGCAAGGCCGCCGCTGCGATCTCGATTATCGGAGGTGCAGATGGCCCGACTTCAATCTTCCTGGCAGGAAAGCTGGGACAGGCGGATCTCATGGGACCGATCGCCGTGGCAGCTTATTCCTATATGTCACTAGTGCCGATCATTCAGCCACCGATTATGAAACTGTTTACTACAAAAGAAGAACGGATGATCAAGATGGATCAGCTCAGGCCTGTATCAAAACTGGAGCGGATTCTTTTTCCTATCATTGTGACCACAGTAGTATGTCTGATCCTGCCGAGTACGGCACCCCTCGTTGGTATGCTGATGCTTGGTAACCTGTTTAAAGAATCTGGTGTGGTTGGACAGCTGACAGAGACAGCATCCAACGCACTGATGTACATCGTTGTTATCCTGCTGGGAACTTCTGTAGGAGCAAAGACGAGTGGTGAGAACTTTATTGTACCAGAAACATTAAAGATCGTTGCCCTTGGTCTGGTAGCTTTTGCAGTGGGGACAGCGGCGGGAGTCCTGTTTGGCAAGCTGATGTGTAAGCTGTCAGGAGGCAAGATTAATCCTCTCATTGGTTCCGCCGGGGTATCTGCTGTTCCGATGGCAGCCAGGGTATCCCAGAAGGTGGGGGCAGAAGCAGATCCTACGAACTTCCTGCTGATGCACGCCATGGGGCCAAACGTAGCCGGAGTAATCGGTACAGCAGTAGCGGCCGGTGTATTCATGGCAATCTTTGGAGTTTAATGCGAAATGCTGCATAGCGCACATATAACGCAAAATATATTTAGGAGGAAATGAAAATGGCAGATAACAAAGCAAAGAAGCCGATTAAAATAACAGAAACAATCCTTCGTGATGCTCATCAGTCCCTGATTGCCACCCGTATGACGACGGAACAGATGCTTCCGATCATCGACAAAATGGATAAAGTGGGCTACCATGCAGTAGAGTGCTGGGGAGGAGCTACCTTTGATGCATCCCTTCGTTTCTTGAAAGAAGATCCATGGGAGAGACTTCGTAAGCTGAGAAACGGATTTAAGAATACAAAACTGCAGATGTTGTTCCGCGGACAGAATATCCTTGGATACAATCACTATGCAGATGATGTGGTGGAGTACTTTGTACAGAAATCACTGGCAAACGGCATTGACATCATCCGTATTTTTGACTGTCTCAATGACATCCGTAATCTTGAGACAGCGGTAAAAGCGGCAAATAAGGAAAATGGACACGCTCAGATTGCCCTTTCCTATACCCTTGGTGACGCGTATACCATGGATTATTGGAAAGATATGGCCAAGAAGATTGAGGATCTCGGTGCAAAATCCCTGTGTATCAAGGATATGGCGGGGCTTCTCACTCCATATGAGGCGACAGAGCTTGTGACAGCTCTGAAAGAGTCCGTAGACATTCCGATTGATCTTCATACCCACTATACATCTGGTGTGGCTGCTATGACTTATATGAAGGCAGTTGAGGCGGGCTGTGATATCATTGACACAGCGATGTCTCCTTTCGCACTGGGTACCAGCCAGCCGGCGACAGAAGTTATGGTGGAGACCTTTAGAGGAACTCCGTACGATACGGGGCTTGACCAGAACCTGCTGGCGGAGATCGCAGAGTACTTCCGTCCGATGCGTGAAGAGGCGCTGCAGAGTGGTCTGATGAATACAAAGGTTCTCGGAGTAAATATTAAAACATTGATGTATCAGGTGCCAGGAGGCATGCTCAGCAATCTTGTGTCCCAGCTTAAAGAGATGGGACAGGAAAGCAAGTATCAGGAAGTACTGGAAGAAGTACCTCGTGTGCGGAAAGATTTTGGTGAGCCGCCATTGGTTACACCGTCATCCCAGATCGTGGGTACCCAGGCAGTTCTGAATGTCGTTTCCGGCGAGAGATATAAAATGGTGACGAAGGAATCCAAGAAGCTTCTATCCGGTGAGTTTGGCCAGACAGTAAAGCCCTTTGATCCGGAAGTCCAGAAAAAATGTATTGGTGACACCAAACCGATCACCTGCCGTCCGGCAGATCTGATCAAGCCGCAGCTGGCAGATCTCGAAAAGGAGATGTCCCAGTGGAAACAGCAGGATGAGGATGTGCTTTCCTATGCACTGTTCCCACAGGTGGC
The DNA here is from genome assembly GCA_022791495.1 of Eubacterium sp. Lineage (GTDB taxonomy): Bacteria > Bacillota > Clostridia > Lachnospirales > Lachnospiraceae > Eubacterium_F. The sequence continues at coordinate 8,581 of JAAVZE010000108.1, read as the reverse complement.
TACAGAGTTCTTTAAGTACCGCGAGGCACAGAAGACAAAAGTGGATGCCACGCTGGCAGATAAAGAAAATAAAGTATATCCGGTGTAATCTCTGGATTTGAATATAAGAAAGGCAGTGTGAAGGCAGGAATGCTTTTGCACTGTCTTTCTTAATGTGGCTTGGCAGTGCGAATTTCAATCCTGTTTCGTCCTGATATCACAATCCGATTTCCCAATAGGAAATTCAATATTCATGCAAAAATAATATTTTTGTAACAAAACGACGATAGAAATAGTGTAAGGTAATACTTGGAAAGCGAAGAGTTGAGGGGGGACAGAACATGAATAAAAATCTTTATCTATTGATATGTTGTGTATGGGTTTTATGCCTTGTGGGCTGTGGCGGTGAGCTTGCCGGTATTTCCGGAGACGGCGCCGTGTCAGGAGGAGCGGTCAGTGAACAGGCGGTAGTCAGTGAGAAAACACAAAATCTCCAGGGGGAGTTCTGCAATGACTGGAATGTTTATTATACTGAGTATGATAACGAGGATTGGACTAAATTAACTATCACTGAACGGAATTGGAAAGATCATTCGGAGCGCAGAGTTACAATTAAGGATGGGGATTCGATCTGCTATGTAGATAATAATTGGATTTATTATACCTGTGGGTGTGAGGTGGAAGAGGATGAAACTGCTGATCAGTTTTGGCGGGCGCCGATGGAACCTGCCGGTGACCACAGACAGGTAAACTGGAAAAAGAAAGAACTGATTCTGGAAGAAAAGGATCGCATAAACGGACCGTTAGGACACACTTCTTACAGTTTCTGTAATGGCAGATGGATCGCCTATCTTACCAGGAGAGGCGAATTAAAAAGATATGATATGGAAAAGAAAAAATTTGCTGAGATAGTGAAGGATTTTAATAGTATGTCTGGAAATGGGAGAGGCGCACTGATCGAGGGAAAAAAAGATTATATCCTGGATGGAAATACAGGAGAAGTAATGCCTATTCCAGACCAGCCAGAAAATTATGCCAATGTGTTTTTTGAGGAAGAAGGGATGTTTTTCACAGACCCATACTGTTATGATGAAGAGGATGAGTATACAGATCTGGAAAAAGAAGTAGTGATGTTTCACTATCCCGACAGTTCCCATCCCCAGGGGTGGCGTGAGATACTGATCGCTCCCGGGGAGATCGAGGAGCTGCTGACTAAGGAAGGGTCTGCAGAGCAGATAAAAAAGGCGGAGGATTCCTGGTGGCGTACGACAGACGTATTTGTCAGGGAGAAGACTCTCTATCTGCAGCTGGAATTCCGGTGGAAGAAAGAGAAGGTGATCTACCGGGATATGAAAATACTTCGTTTTGACATGGAGAAAAAAGGAAGTCTTATGGTGGATCAGGAACTGACCCAGTGTCTGGAAAATCCGGAGGAAAATCAGAAGGTGTTCCGGAAATACTGGTCAAATGCGGGCGGTTCTGATAGGTCTATATTTTTCAGCCGCGGCTTATGTGTGGGTATGACAGAGGATTACGCTTTCTTTTTACTGGCGGATAAGAAAACGGCGGATGATCAGCTGGTAAGTTATGCTTTTGAGACAGGAGAGACAAAGGTATTGGATAAAAAAGAGGATGAATGGTATCTGTTGTACTGTCATAGAGAATATCATCCCGCAGAGGAACCACAGATGTTTACGGATTATATGCCAAATAATGATTAGTAGGGAAAGGTATGAGATGAAAAAGAGGTTATGGTTGATGCTTATCCCCTGTTTTATAATGGGCACATTATCGGGCTGTGGCGGAAAAACTGCCGGTTCTAGTCCTGAGAGTAACAAGAATACGCTGGCCTGTTATGATTTCCAGAGTGAGGAATTTATTTATCTGACAGAAAAGGATCTGGACTGGCATCTTCCGTATTTTACGGCGCCTTTTCAAAATATTGAAAGGGTTCTGGGAGGCGATGAGCCGTTGGAGGGGAAGGAGTATGACTGGCCATATCATGATTATGAATAAGAATGCGCAAAAAAAGTGCGCGAATGGAGGATAAAAATGAGAGGAAAGTTATACAGAATGACAGGGCTGATGCTGTTGACGGCATTAGCAGCGGGGATGTGTGGCGGCTGCGGCGGTGAGTTTGCTGGTATTTCCAGAGACGGGACTGTTTCCGGCAGCGCAGTTTCTGGCGGCGTTGTGAGCGGACAGGCGGTGTCCCCGGAGAATGGAGGAACCGACAGGGAGGAGAGACAGAATGCAAATTTTTGTACAGACACCAACCTGTATGTAGAAATAGAGGATGAAAATGGGGAAGACGTTGATGGTATAACCTATGTGGCACAGATGCGGCTGGATGGTTCTGAGAAAAAGCGGATCGAGATACCAGATCTTTGTGAGTTGATTTCCGTAGAAGAAACTGGTCTTTTTTACGTTCGAAGCCCGTGGAATGAGACAGAAGAGTCTGGGATCGACATTTTGTGCCGGGCTCCGGTTGAAAAGGGCGGAGACGGCTTTGACGTGGTACGGACAGACCAGGCAGAAGAGTTATCCGGTCAGGAAGTAGGTGCGATTGATTCCGTGTGTGTAGATTCCCAGTATATAGTATATTCAAAAGGAGAGGATGTTGTAAAATATGACCGCAGGTCAAAGCAGACTGTAAGTGAGATCGATATGAATTCGCCTGCTTTAAATGTTAGAAAATGTGGGAATTATTTTGTACTGTGGGATGGATGGAATGATTCATTATATTACCAGGAGAGGGATGAAAAGAACTGGAAAAAGATAGGAGAAGGAAAGGAAATTTACGATGCGGGGGTTGTATTCGGACAGGACGTGTTTTTCTATGAGACGGATGATGACAGCGATATTTATCTGTGTGATCTAAGGAAGGCAGAGAGTAAAGTATTTATTTCAGAAGAGCAGCTGGAACGTGCCTGTACCGGGCTGGCGGGGCTGAAACAGCTGGAATTCTGCGGTATTCAGGATATGTGGTATGAGGCGGGACGGCTCTATGTCCATTGTGAGGCAGCATGGACCCAGGGAAAAGAGTACCATATGGCATATTTTCTGTTCAGCCGGTCCCCGGAGGAGACCGAGATCCGTTATGAGAAAGAGATCACGGAATGTATGTCTTCCATGGGCAGAAACCGGAAGGGAAGGTTTATCACCGGACCGGACTACCATTGGAAGAGCGAGCGGACAGCGGTGGAACATGCGGTCGTTAATGATGCCCAGTGTTACCGGATCATAAATGGAAAAGCCTATTTTAGTATCTATGATTATGAAAAGAAAAAGGGACAGGCGGGATGTTATGATCTGGATACCGGAAAATTCCGATGGCTGACGAAGAAAGACAGAGAGTATTATGAGCCGTGGTATGAAAATGATGATGGATTTGAAAATTATGGAAACGATGGGGACGGAGTAGTGCTGGGGAAAGATCCCGAATGCATGGATTTCAGTTTTGCACCTTTTAGTAAGGAGGGAGAAGATGCCGTACGGTTTGAAGAAGAGAAAAAATAAAAACAGAGTGACAGGGCTGATTTTGTCGATTATACTGGTAGCAGGGATCTGTTCCGGCTGTGGTGGGGAATATGCCGATGTGTCCGGAGACAGAGCTGTATCCGGAAGGGCGGTCTCTGGTAGCGGTATAAGCGGGCAGGCGGTGTCTGGCGGCGCGGTGAAATCCGCCGGGAAAGACCCTTCAAAAAAATACACCTGCTGCAATGAACAAAACCTGTATTATGTGGAGAATGGCACCCCAATACTGGTAGAGCATAACCGTCAGTCCGGAGAAGAACGCAGGCTGTGTATCAAAGAGATATCGGAGATCTGTTATGTGGATGCCGACTGGTTGTATTATGTGACCTGCAGTGGGGATGCGGCAAAGAATCAGGACCAGATATGGCGTGTCCCGGTGAGAAAGGAAGAAGAGTGGAGAGTGGATGAATCAGCGGCAGAAATGATCCTGGAAAGGAATCGGAGAGATGGCTGGGATTTATACTGGTGTAACGGCAGTTATATTGTTTATTCAGAGCCTAAGGATGGGGGAAGTACCCTTAAACTATATAATATCCGGAAAAAGCAGTATGAGCCCTGTGACGATTTAGGTTTCGGCTTCTTGTATGTGGAGGAGCTGTTTGAAGAAAGTGTTATCATAAGTTGTGACGGAGGATTGATGGAGAAAAAGCTTGGGTCAGATACCGTAAATCAAATCCGGGATAATGAAGAAGAATCCCCCATCACTTTTTATACATCTGATGTACTGAATAATGAATTTTTTTGGCTGGAGAGCGGGGGCAGTGAGAAAAACCACGCTCTCTGGCGGTATCGGCTGGAGAATGGAAAAAAGGAAAAGCTTTTCGATCTTGTTCAGATCCGTCAGATGTTGAAGGGGTGGGGAGTATTGGGAGACTGTGGATGTGAAACGGCAGAGGGACATGAAATCCATCTGGAGGACTTATTTATCCGGGGTGATCATCTGTATGCACAGATCCAGATACTGGGAGAACAGAATGTGCCCCAATGCCATAATATGATCGTGGTCAGCTATAAGCGGGATGGTTCCGAAGCGTGGGAATGGGAGAAAGAAATAAACGAATATCTTCACAACCCGGAGGCGCATCAAAAGCTGTTTGGGAAACTTACTGAAAGTGGGTGCGAGGTCAGGAGTATTTATCGAAGCCGGGGCAGTGTTGTGATGATGGCAGAGAACATCTGCCTGATGTATCTTGAGCATACCGAAGAAAAGAAAAACCAGCTTGCCGGTTATGACTTTCAAACCGGAACCTTCAAATGGCTGACAAAACGGGACTGGGAATGGTGGCTGCCCTATTATGAGTGGGGCATGGGCCTGAACACGTCTGGTTATAGCGAACATATGCCAAATAATTATGATTAGAAAGGAGTTTTGCCGGATGCAAAAAGTAAAACAGCTGTTAATGGATCACTTGAATGAAGACATGCTGCGAGCAGCCGTCAGCAATGGGAGAAAAAAACAGCTGCCCAGAAAAATAGTATTTCGTCCGTTTCTGGAGAGGGGGCATTTGATGTTTCAGCGGGAGGAATACCGTGGGCAGCAGGTATTTCACAAAAACATGGACAAGGAGACCGCTGTAGAACAAATTTGTGCATATCTGAAAGAGGACTATAAACAGCTGGATCTCCAGTGCCAGAACAGAAGTTTTTCTGTCCTTGTAAGTAAAAAAGGGAAGTCTTCGATCAAGGAACAGCGCCAGACGTCTGTGAAGAAGATCGAGCTTTCCCATAACCGCAGAAAACAGTATATTCTGGAGGCAGGGCAGATGGTTCCTTTTCTTGTGGATCTGGGGGTACAGACAGCAGATGGCAGGATCGTTGATAAGAAATATAAAAAATACAAGCAGATCAACCGGTTCATGGAATTTATACGGGATGTGCTTCCTGAGCTCAGGCAGCGGCAGTCTTCAGGAAAGCCGCTGAAGATCATAGATTTTGGATGTGGGAAATCCTACCTTACTTTTGCGGTTTACTATTATCTGAGAATTATGCAGGGGATAGAAGTGGAGATGACCGGACTGGATCTGAAACAGGATGTGATCGTCCGTTGCAATGACCTGGCAAAAAAATATGGATATGAGAACCTGCATTTTTCCCAGGGAGATATCGGTTCCTATGAGGGGGCTGACCAGGTGGATCTGGTGATCACTCTTCATGCCTGTGATACGGCGACAGATCTTGCACTGGATAAGGCAGTGTGCTGGGGTGCAGAGGTCATTCTGTCAGTGCCCTGCTGTCAGCATGAATTGAATGGACAGATCCGGAGTGAACTGCTGTCGCCTATCCTGCGCTATGGGATCCTTAAAGAGCGGTTTGCAGCGCTTCTGACGGATGCTTTGCGGGCAGAACTGCTGGAGCAGATGGGTTATGAGGTTCAGATCCTGGAATTTATCGATATGGAACATACCCCCAAAAACCTTCTGATCCGGGCAGTGAAAAAGAAAATACCAGACGGTTCCGGTAGTTGTCAGAATGGAGCAAAGCGAAGTCTTCGTCAGGAGCAGTACAATCAGCTATGTGACGCCTTGAACAGTCATGGTACATTGGAGCAGCTTTTAGAACCTTATAAAAGAAAATAAAATTTTTAAATTCTTGCCATCGAGCCAGCCCTGCGGTGTTAATTTTTTGCATACATTAACCGATATGTATTATAAGAAAAGATTTTTCTATCATGTATTTGCAGAAATAAGCTCAAGGAGGAGATCAAAGCAAACACAATTCAAAAAATCTACAGAATTCAAGAGATTCATCCGGTGAAGCATACGTCAAAGATTCGGTATGATGGAAATGAGCCACAGGAGGGCGGAGGAGATTTCCAGCAGGCGCTTGAATCGGCAAGGACAAAGCGAACAGCAAAGGAGAATCACGGAAACGCAGTTCCCAGTGAAGTTCTTGCGAGGATGGGCGGTCTGAATCAGTATGATAGAAATGCAAGAGAAATCTTTTTCGTTATGAGTTCAGAAACAGACTATAAGTGCTGAGCCGGAAAAACTACGAAAGGAAGGGTGAATGGATGAGTTACATTCACACTGCTCGGTTCAGGGGGGTCGTCTTACAGAGTAATTCGTGAGGCGGCTTTTCTGCGTATATGGGGAGGAAATAAGGAAGGTATGGTGTTAAAATAGTTTTTTTCCCTTGACAACCACAAAAAAATAGGCTATACTCTGTAAAGTAAATTGCTTTACAGCGGTGGAAGCGGGGGGTTGTACGGATGACACAGAAAAATTCTCTGACAGATATAAAGGAAATCGTTAGGTTATCGTATTTGTATGATTTCTATGGACCGCTGTTAAAAGACAGACATCGTGAGATTTTTGAACAATATATACTGAACGATCTTTCTCTCAGTGAGATCGCGCAAAAATATGATATCACCAGGCAGGGAGTTTACGATATTGTAAAACGGGGAAGCAGGAAGCTGGAAGAGTATGAAGAAAAATTACAGCTGTTCCAGAGATTCCAGATGGCAAAAGAACGGCTGGGGAAGATCGAGGAACTGGTTAAGACAGACCAGGAGGCAGAAAAGGAAGAACTGCTTGTACTGGCTCGTGAGATCTATGAAATCCTATAGGAGGTGGCAGCGTGGCATTTGACAGCCTGAGTGAAAAACTTCAAAATGTTTTTAAAGGGCTTCGAAGCAAGGGCAGGCTGACGGAAGCGGATGTAAAAACTGCCTTGAAGGAAGTTAAGATGGCACTTCTGGAAGCGGATGTTAATTTTAAGGTGGTAAAAAACTTTGTGAAATCCGTTCAGGAGAGGGCGACAGGAGAGGATGTACTGAACAGCCTGACTCCAGGGCAGACGGTGATCAAATATGTAAATGAAGAACTGGTCAGGATGATGGGAGAGACTACTGCCGAGATCTCCCTTCTGCCGGGAGATGAGATCACAGTGGTTATGATGTGCGGTCTTCAAGGTGCTGGTAAGACTACCACAGTGGCGAAGCTGGCGGCAAAATTCAAGGAAAAGGGAAGGCGCCCTCTGCTTGCAGCATGCGATATATACCGTCCTGCGGCGATCGAACAGCTGCAGACCAACGGGGAAAAGGTCGGGGTTCCGGTATTTTCCATGGGGACCAGCCATAATCCGGTAGATATTGCGAAAGCGGCGATGGAACATGCCAGAACCAACAAAAATAATATGGTATTTCTCGATACTGCTGGGCGTCTTCATATCGATGAAGAGCTGATGCAGGAGTTGAAAAACATAAAAGCAGAAGTCGATGTGCATCAAACGATTCTGACTGTGGATTCCATGACCGGACAGGATGCGGTGAATGTGGCCTCCACCTTTGATGAAGCTTTGGATATCGACGGTGTGATCCTGACGAAGCTGGACAGTGATACCAGGGGTGGTGCGGCGCTTTCGATCCGTGCCATAACTGGAAAACCCATCTATTATGTGGGTATGGGGGAGAAGCTCTCAGATCTTGAGCAGTTTTATCCCGATCGTATGGCATCCCGTATTCTTGGTATGGGAGATGTTATGACACTCATCGAAAAAGCAGAAGCCCAGATCGATCAGGATAAGGCAGCAGAACTGACGAAGAAGTTTAAAAATAATGAATTTGATTTCAATGATTTTCTGGATCAGATGCAGCAGATGAAGAAGATGGGAGGACTTTCCAGCATTCTCAGTATGCTTCCTGGTATGGGACTTCCTTCTGATCTGGAGATTGATGACGATGCCCTGAAGGGAACGGAGGCGATCATCTACTCTATGACCATAGAGGAGAGAACAAAGCCTTCGATTATCAATCCCTCCCGTAAACGCAGGATTGCGGCAGGGGCCGGTGTGGATATCAGTGAGGTAAACCGGCTGATCAAGCAGTTTGAGCAGAGCCGGAAGATGATGAAGCAGATGTCGGGAATGATGTCCGGCAAAAAAATGAAGCGCGGAGGAAAATTCAAATTTCCCTTTGGCGGATTTTAGTGATGATTCAATAAGTTTTTACTTTTTGTGAAGCAGATGTCGGGAATGATGTCCGGCAAAAAAATGAAGCGCGGAGGAAAATTCAAATTTCCCTTTGGCGGATTTTAGTGATGATTCAATAAGTTTTTACTTTTTG
>JAAVZE010000165.1 GCA_022791495.1 Eubacterium sp. | reverse complement strand
TATTGTGCTTAGAACTATTTTTGTGACAGCCTCTTATTCCTATATAAATCATTCCTACATTTTTGCCCACTCGCTTTTCATCACATCAGCAAGATGAAATTTCCTGATATGAACTGCTGTAAAGAAAAGGCTTACCAGCGCCGCAGCAGCAAGAACTAAAAACGCAATTCCCACCATACTCCAGTCATACGACAGCACAATAGTTCTTCTGTAAAACGGCAGGCAGGTCTGAATAAAATAATTTCCGCCAAGAATTGCCGCTCCGGTAAACAAAAAAGCCACCAGACCCGCCCAAAACAGCATAATTGCCTTTTCAAGCGCAAACATAAGGATAATGCTTTTGTATGAATAACCCATAGCAAAATAAACGGCTATTTCGCCATTCCTCTGTTTTATTTCAGTTAAAGTGGTAATCACCAGGCTGGCAAAAGCAACTGCAAGCAGCATAAGAACAACTATCTGGCAGATATCCAGTATCATCTGAAAATACTGCAGCAGGCTTTCATCTGGAACCTGCATAATAAAAGTTGGCTGATTGATTGTTTCGTCTATTAATTCCTGCATCTCTTTCACATCGCTTCGGTTCTTTACATACACACCAATATAATGCTTTGTATAATAATTATCCTCATCTATCATATTTGGGTCTTTTTTCAGTTCTTCCTTAAACAATTCCTTCACTTTTTCAATATCTATTTCAATGTCTTCATTTGTCTGGGTATAGATTTCATCTGCCTGAAGGTCATTGATAAAAAAGAACTTATTGATGCATCCAGAATTGATATTGTCATAAGTACCAACAATCCGCAAGGTATGATAGTAATCTTTTTCGTTATTATTATTATGTATACTAATCTCTATTTCTTTTCCGATTAATAATGAACCTGAGGTATATTCATAAAGGCCATAATCGCCCAGCCCATATAAATACTCTGGTATCAGAACCTCTCCATACGCAATATCAGAATATTTTCCTGATATTCCATATTCGTCCATCCCGCTAAAATACGCAACAACATCGACATTAACGGTTTCACTGTATAAAATATCCTCCGTATCATACCATGTAACTTCCAGAAATGGAATCAGCCGCCCGATACTGCCTATCCTGTCAAGCCCTCCAAGCTCTTCCCTGAGCACATTTATCATGGAATTATCTTCCGTATTATCTATAATCTGCAGCAATTTTCCAAGCGGCTTATCTGTCACATTTCGAATACTTCCGTCAATGGAGATTACGATAGAATTTACCCCAATGCAAATTACCATAGAAAGAAACATCAAAAAAAATACTGTCCTTGTATACTTCTTCCTGCGCCTCTGATTTTGAAAGGCGGCAAAAAACAATTCTTTTATTTGATACATTACACACCTCTCAACATTTTTGATAATCCATTTTTACAATATTTTCTCAGAAAAAATACTGCCTGAACCATAAAAACTGCCACCAGTAAAAGAAAAGGCAGAAATTTATAAACAAAAGCTTTTTCCACACTCTGTTTTGAAAAAGTAAGAATCAGACGAAACATGGATTGCCTGCATAATCTTTGTATTATCACTTCTGAAAATAGAAAGGCAAACGGGAGACTTGCGGCTAAATCAATCACCGCCTCTCCTGCAAGCGCCTGCCAAAGCTTTCCTTTTGAATATCCCTGAATTAAAAACTGGGCTGTCTCGCTGACTTCCCCTGTAAGCTGCAGTTTACGGTAGCCCCATACGACCAGAACAGAGAATACAATCACAAAGGAGAATACAATCATAAGCGTAATTAGAATTAACTCCGTTTTATCCAGAAAGAAAACATCATCCTGTAAGGCAATCCGTACAGACTGTTCATACCAATCCATACGCATTCCCGCAAAGATACAGTCACCAAATTTCATACAAATACTGATAAGCGCCAGATTCACGGTATAAATCAGAACACTGATCAAAAAGGAAAACGCTTTGTACTTTTTCCGGTTTAAAATCCAGCCAGCCATTTCAACCTCCTTTTTTTTCATATAATAATTCCTGCAGTGTCCCGTCCATGCGATACAAACCAATACTGAGAATATCCAGATTTATGCTGTCTTCTGTTCCTGATTCATTATTCCGAACCAAAAGATATCCTTCCCCGCCTTCGATATCCAGACGATATTCATAATAGTTTGTTTCTGTGGAAAGCAGAGAAGGTCGACTGACCAGAGTGTGAACATATCCATAAAAATCCTGTATTTCCGGCAGCGTTTTCGATGATAAAATCTCTTTTACTTCCTGCATTGTAATTTTCCGGATATCATTTTCTACAATATCCGTAAGTACCTGCATAATCTTCTGGTCTGCAAAAAAGCCACAAGAGAAATATTTATCAATCCATTCCGCCTCCACACCATAAAACAAGTTTTTACTGCTGAAAAGGCTTGCCGCAAAAATAAAGGTATCTTCAGACGGCGTGTAATAGCCAAACCAATCCAGAGAACTTTCTTTATTACTGATAAAACGGATACGACAGGCATTTGAATAATCGTCAGATTTAGAATTGCGGAACTCCATGCCACTGACATGATAGTCGGTTTCATTTAATGCTTGAAGAATTTTTTCAATAATAGCTTTCTCTTTGATATAATATCTTATCGTTTCTTGGTTTGAGGGGCTGTCTTTGTCATTTACCTCTAAAATAATATAAAGAAGATTCTCTTTGGTAATACCACTGTTATCAGTAAAATAAGAATATTTTAATGTTTCGCCTGTTCCATATTTTTGTATATAAGATTTGTAATCTTCTGTTTTTATTATAGAATGTTCTTTTTTATGACTTTCGCTGATTTTGTGGGTAACGATAAAAAATGCTGCGACGGCAGATAATAAAGCTATAAGCAGCAATATTAATTTTTTTCTTTTTCTTATCATAAAATTCTCCTGATGAAAAAAGAATCACACAATACAGCAATATAGATTATTGTGTGATTCTTTTATGACTTCATACAAACTTAAACTACTAATCTTACATAATTAATATCTATATTGAGTGTTTCCCTGCCAGTTATAGACAACTTGTGATAGTTTGCATTTAATGTATGTTTAAACACAAGTCCTGTTGTATACTTTGAAACATTTTTTATCTCACCAACATTTCCACCATATGTACCATTCGCTAAACGTTGTCTAAATGTTACAATTAATTTGCCTTCTGTTGTTACATTCTTAATACCTACAACTGGATAATATGTACCTTTTGGAGTATAAAAATGGGCTGTTTCGTAATTTGTTGCCGCTGTAACTGTTTTGTCTTCAAAAAAGCTATAATCCCATGCCAGAGGAGTCATTGTGATTGATAAAACCATAATTATCGAAAACAGGAAAAAGCTAAGTTTTTGCTTTAATTTATTCATATTTTACCATTCCTTTCTGCATTTTTTCCAAAATACCTAATCATTAAAAATCTGTTTCTTCCATGTTATGCTTGATTTCGTCCTTAAATTATCTATATCCCGTATATCC
>JAAVZE010000107.1 GCA_022791495.1 Eubacterium sp. | reverse complement strand
ACTGTTATTCGCAAAAAGAAACAGCAGCAAAATACAGATTGCGGATACAATAGCAATGGCGGCAGTTATGACGGTACTTAATTTTCGATTTTTGATCATTTTTATCCGTCTCCTTTATTAGAATATAGGTAAATCATATTAGTTAATATTATAAAGGAAAAACATGTCTGGCACAATGATTTACAGCGAGAGAAAGTTGACTTATTCAGAATATATTTTACATATTTGGAATTGGCGGTGTATCTACAAAGCTGCTTTACTTTTTAGTAAAAAAATGATACAATGATTCATAATGCGACAAGAGTAGACTTTCATTCGGAGGTGTGGCAATGATATCAAATCAGATACTGCAAAATACCGTAGACGGTATCAAGGGGATCACGAAAAATGAACTGTGTGTGATGGACACAGAGGGAAACGTATTAGCTTCGACATCGGATGAACTATCTCGTTTTGTGGAAGAAGGAAAGAATTTTGTTCAATCGCCGGCAGACAGCCAGGTAATAAATGGATTTCAATTTTTTAAGATCTATGATGAGACCCAGCTGGAGTATGTTGTGGTTATACAGGGGGATTCGGAGGAGGTCTACACCATAGGAAAGATCCTGGTGTTCCAGATCCAGAGTCTTTTGGTAGCTTATAAGGAGAGATATGACAAGGATAATTTTATAAAAAATCTTCTTCTTGATAATCTGCTCATGGTGGATATCTTTAACCGGGCAAAGAAACTTCATATAGAAATGAATGCAAGAAGGGTTGCTTTTATTATAGAAACCAATAAGGAAAAGGACAGTAGTGCGCTGGAGACGGTGCGGAGTATGTTTGCCTCCCATACGAAGGATTTTATCACTGCTGTGGATGAGAAGAATATCATTCTTGTAAAAGAAATCGGTCAAAAGGAAAAAATCGAAGATCTGGAGAAGACGGCAGAGGTGATCGTGGATATGCTGAATATGGAAGCGATGTCCAGGGTTCATGTGGCATTTGGTACGATTGTAAAAGATCTGAAAGAGGTTTCCAGATCCTATAAAGAGGCAAAGATGGCACTGGATGTAGGCAAGATTTTCTATAGTGATAAAAAAGTTATTGCCTACAGCAATCTTGGCATCGGACGTTTGATCTATCAGTTACCCATGCCTCTGTGTAAAATGTTTATCAAAGAAATCTTTTCCGATAAGACGCCGGACCAGTTCGACGAGGAGACTTTGAGCACCATCAACAAATTTTTTGAGAATAACCTGAATGTCTCGGAGACATCAAGGCAGCTTTATATACACCGGAATACATTGGTATACCGGTTGGATAAACTCCAGAAGAGCACCGGACTTGACCTTCGGGTTTTTGATGATGCGATCACCTTTAAGATTGCCCTTATGGTAGTAAAATATATGAATTATCTGGAAACCATAGATTATTAACCGGGGAGGCTTAGGATGGATACGAATAAACCGTTACCGATCATTGCGCTGGATGGCGTGAGTAAACAGTACCAGACCGGGGTCGATGCGCTGAAAGATGTTTCACTCCGCATTGAACAAGGGGAGTTTGTTTTTGTGGTGGGGAAGAGTGGTTCCGGCAAATCCACATTTATCAAGCTACTTTTAAAAGAACTGGACCCCACATCCGGGAAGTTGTATATTGCGGGACGGCTCGTAAATAAACTGAGGCGCAAGCAGGTGCCTCTGTACCGCAGAAATATCGGTGTGGTATTTCAGGATTTCCGTCTTTTAAAGGATCGTACTGCCTTTGAAAATGTGGCATTTGCCCAGAGAATCATTGGGAGAAATAAACGGGAGATCATCCGGAATGTGTCTACTATGCTTACCATTGTCGGACTGACAGAGAAAGCCGATGCCTATCCTCATGAGCTCTCTGGAGGGGAACAACAGCGGGTGGCGATCGCCAGGGCGCTGGTAAACCAGCCCACCATACTTCTTGCCGACGAACCTACGGGAAATCTGGATCCACAGAATGCCTGGGAGATCATGATGCTTTTGCAGGAAGTAAACAAAATGGGCACTACAGTTGTAGTTGTGACACATAACAATGATATTGTGGACATCATGCAGAAACGGGTGGTGACACTGGAGGAAGGACATGTAATCCGAGACGATAAAAAAGGTGGATACGAATATGAGAGGGATTAGTGTATTTTTTTACAGCGTAAAACAGGGATTGAAGAGTATGAGAAAAAACCGTATGTTTACGCTGGCCTCCATTGGCACGATGGCGGCCTGCCTGTTTTTGTTCGGGATGTTTTATTTTATAGTCAGCAATTTTAATCATATGGTTAAAGAGGTGGAGACCTCTGTGGGTGTGACGGTTTTTTTTGAAGAGGGGATTTCCCAGGAGCAGATTGATTCTATCGGAGAGGCGATTAAGGTCCGGGAAGAAGTGGATCATATGAATTTTATTTCTGCTGAAAAAGCCTGGGATCAGTTTGTGAAAGATAATTTTAAAGATAACCCGGAGCTGGTGAAAAGTTTTGGAACCGATAATCCGCTAAAGGATTCCGCTTCCTGGCAGGTATTTATCAAAGATATTTCTGCGCAGGAGGAGGTGGTGGCTTACATTGAGACTATCGAAGGCGTCCGGCTGGTAAAGCGCTCCGACGGCACGGCAAAGGGGCTGGAAAATGCCAATAAGCTTATCAGCTACATTTCAATTGCTATTATTTTGATCCTTTTGGCCGTGTCTATTTTTCTGATCAATTCTACGATATCCACCGGGATCACTGTGCGGCGTGCAGAAATTGGTATTATGCGCCTTATGGGGGCTTCAGATTTTTTTATTCGCGCGCCGTTTATTGTGGAAGGCGTAGTGATTGGAATCATCGGTGCCAGTATTCCGCTGGTGATATTGGTTATCAGTTATGATTCTATTATTAATTATATCAATAATAAATTTAATCTCATCTCTAACTGGCTGACCTTTTTGGAGGCGGCACAGATCTTCAGCATACTGATTCCGATCTGTCTGCTGATTGGCATAGGGGTAGGATTTTTAGGAAGTTTTTTTACCGTGCGGAAGCATTTGGATATTTGAGAGGGGTATGAAGGATGTGCAGTAGAAAAATATTGTCATTGATACTTATAGCAGGGATCGTGTTTAGTCTGTGCCTGTCAGAGAGAGAACCTGGTGTTATGGCTGAGACTACAGATTTTGACGCCCAGATCAAGAAAGCAGAAAAAACGAAAAGGGAAGCCCAGGAACGGGTAGACGAGCTGAAAAAAGATATCGAATCACTGGAAAAGGACAAGGGAGATATTCTCAATTATGTAAAAAAAGTGGATGAAAAAATTGAAAATATTTCAAAGACGATGAATAAACTGGATGGCCAGATTGAGGATGCCAGAAAAGAGCTGGTCAGACTGGAAGAACAGCTGGAGATTGCTGAAAATCTTGAAAAACAACAGTATGAAACGATGAAAAAGAGAATAAAATATATGTATGAGAGCGGCGGAGATGATTATGTGTCTATGATTTTTAGCGCCGAAAGTCTTGGGGATTTTTTGAACCGCTCAGAATATATTGAAAAAATATCTAAGTATGATAAAGATCTTTTCAGTAAATTTGTGGAGACAAAGAACAGTACGGAGATCCGCCGTGGTGTGATGGAGTCTAAGGTGGAAGAAATCGCGGAACTAAAGGATCAGACGGCGACGGAAAAAGATGCTCTTAAGAGTTTGAAATCCAGTAAAAAAGCAGAGATTGAAAAATTGAATTCTGCTATCACTGCTACAGATTCCAAGACAAGGACCTACCGTGAAAAGGTGGCTAAGGCAGAACGTGAGGTGGAAAACCTTTTACTTGAGAAGCAGAAGGAGATTGAAAAACGGGAGGCGGCACGAAAGGCAGCAGAGGCAAAGAACAATACAGCCGGATCAGACGGGACTACTGCCGACCCGGCGGCAGATACCTATGCGGTAAATCATGACGGGCTTCGCTGGCCGCTGCGTGTACCGGGGCGTATCTCATCGGAATTTGGCAGCAGAACCAGCCCAACGGCAGGTGCCAGCACCAATCATCAGGGGATCGATATTGCTGTTTCTGCCGGCACACCGATCGTGGCAGCAGGAGATGGTACGGTGGTCACCGCTTCGTATAGTGCCAGCGCTGGCAATTATATCATGCTCTATCATGGAAACAGCTTGTATACCGTATATATGCATGCTTCTAAGCTGGCGGTGAGTGAAGGGGCACAGGTGAAACAGGGAGATGTGATCGCCTACGTGGGCTCTACGGGAATATCCACTGGCGCCCACCTTCATTTTGGAGTGTCTGTCAACGGAGCTTACGTCAACCCCCGCAACTACGTGAGCCAATAGTGAGCCAGGCACTCCGGGCACAGCCCGCTTATATGTCCAGGGTGCGAAGCACCCAGAGATACAAGATAGCCCAAAGGCAAGCTTGCTTGCCAGGTTGGGCTATCTTGTATCTCTGATACGAAGTACTGGACATATGGGCGGGCTGTGCCCGGAAGTATCTGGCGAGCATCCTTCATGAGCACGAAGTGCGAATGAGCCCTCCCTTAGTGTAAAGGGAAGGGAGAAAAGAGCACGAAGTGCGAATGAGTTTAATGTATGCGTTCCGGAAGGGGAAGGAGGTTATTATTTGAAAATAAATAAAAGAAGTTTTATCTTTGGTGCAGTCTTTGGAGCCGTTGTGGCTCTAGGCTTGGTTTCCGTGGCAAGAGTCTTTGGAATACATTTGTTTGTTCCAGGTTCTGCTTCCCAGCAGATGTATGATAAGGCCAAAGTTGTGGAAAAATGTATTGATAGCTATTATCAGGGAGATATAGAGGATGAAAAACTGATTGATGGCGGAGTGAAAGGAATGGTAGAGGCGCTGGGAGATAAATATTCCCAGTATTATACGAAGGAAGAGTACAAGGAGATTATGAGCGGCATCAATGGCTCCTATGTGGGAATCGGAGTGACACTCAGGATGCGGGAGGAAGATCAGGCACTTGTGGTCCAGCAGGTGATGGAAGACGGCCCGGCTGAGAAGGCGGGAATTAAGGCTGAGGACCGCTTTGTGAGTGTGGATGGAACGAATGTGGCAGGGAAGAAACTGGATGAAGTTATCGCCATGATAAAATCGGAAGAAAATAAAGAGCGGACAATTTCCATAGGGATTGAAAGAACAGGAGCGAAGGGGCAGATCGAACAGTTAGAGAAGAAAGTGGTTTGTGAAGAGGTTAAAGTAATATCTGTTCATTCAAAAAAATTTGATGATGTGGCATATATTCAGATCACAGAATTTGATAAGGAGACAGCGGGGCAGTTTAAGGTGGCGTTGGAAAATGCCCGAAATGACTCCGTGAAAGGTCTGGTTATCGACGTCAGAGAAAATGGAGGCGGTTCCCTGGATGCGGCGATTCAAATGCTGGATGAACTGCTGCCGGAAGGAGAGCTGATTTCAGAAAAGAGTAAAAAGGATGGCAATAAGGTCTATCATTCCACCAACGAGGCCAGCTATGACAAACCGGTTGTTGTACTGATTAACGAACATAGTGCCAGTGCTTCCGAGGTTTTTGCCGGGACACTGCAGGCCAGGGGAGCCGCTAAACTGGTGGGAACAAAAAGTTTTGGTAAAGGAATCGTCCAGACTGTGTTATCCCTGGAGAGATCCTGCGGCGGTGGAATAAAGTTGACTACAGCAGAATATTTTTTACCGGGAGGCATAAGCATACACAAAAAAGGATTAAATCCAGATATAAATATAGAGTATAAAAAGCCTGAGGGAGATTACGATCCTGCAATGGATGAACCGCTTCAGATGGCATTAAAACTGATCAGAAATCCTTCAGCGGAGTAGCTCGATGGCGGGCCGTCTGGCTGGATTGAGGAAAACAAGGTAGCATCTCTGCTGGTATTAAAAACAGGGATGCTATCTTGTTAAAATCTGAAATATTTGGAAGGAGAATAAAGAATGAAACAGTACATGGCAGCATTAGATCAGGGGACAACTAGTTCCCGCTGCATTTTATTTGACCGCTCAGGGCAGATATGCAGTATGGCACAAAAAGAATTCCAACAGATCTATCCCAGGCCCGGCTGGGTAGAGCACGACGCCATGGAGATCTGGTCCAGTCAGTTCAGCGTAATGACGGAGGCGATGAGTAAGATTGGAGTTTCCGGAGAAAATATTGCAGGGATCGGGATTACTAATCAGAGGGAAACTACGGTTCTCTGGAACCGGAAGACTGGGGAACCGGTGGGTCATGCTATTGTCTGGCAGTGCAGACGTACTTCCGACCAGATCGAACGGATCAAAGCTGACGGATTTGATTCCGTGATCAGACAGCGTACCGGATTGGTTCCGGATGCCTATTTTTCTGCGACCAAGATCGCCTGGATACTGGAACATATACCGGGGGTCAGAGAACAGGCGGAGCGTGGTGAGATTCTGTCCGGCACTGTGGATACATGGCTTGTGTGGAAACTCACTGGTGGTAAAAACCATGTCACAGATTATACCAATGCCTCCCGTACCATGCTGTTTGATATTCATAAGCTGGAATGGGATCCGGAGATTCTGGATTATTTTCATATACCAGCCTCCCTGCTGCCGGAGGTCCGGCCTTCCAGTGAGATATACGGTTACAGCGATAAAAGCCTGACAGGAACAGAAATTCCGGTGGCAGGCATTGCTGGAGACCAGCAGGCAGCGCTGTTCGGGCAATGCTGTTTTGAAGCGGGAGAGATGAAAAACACCTATGGGACGGGCTGCTTTCTTCTAATGAACACCGGTGACACACCAGTAAATTCGCCCAATGGTCTTCTGACGACACTGGCCGCCGGCACCGGAGACAAGCCACAGTACGCCCTGGAAGGCAGTGTATTTGTGGCAGGTGCAGGAATACAGTGGCTGCGGGATGAGATGGGACTGATCCGCACAGCGGCAGAATCTTTACAGTGCTGCCAGGCTGTCAGTGATACCGCAGGGGTATATGTGGTTCCGGCTTTTACGGGACTTGGTGCACCATATTGGGATGCAGAAGCCAGAGGAATCATCACCGGCCTGACAAGAGGGGCAGGCCGGAATCATATTGTTCGTGCTGCTGTAGAAGCGATGGCTTACCAGGTTTATGATCTGGTTCAGGTCATGAAACAGGATTCCGGACTTCCGCTCCTTGCCCTGAAGACAGACGGGGGAGCCAGTGCCAATGATTTTCTTATGCAGTTTCAGGCGGATCTTCTCGGTGTCTCCGTTCACCGGCCTTCCTGTATCGAAACTACAGCATTAGGTGCGGCTTATCTGGCAGGGCTTGCTGTGGGATTTTGGCAGGACAGGGAGGACATCCGCCGGAACTGGTCTCTGGAGAGATGTTTTGAACCAATGATGGAAGAGAGAAAAAAGACAGCACTTCTCAGTGGATGGAAAAAAGCAGTGATAAAATGTATCGATTAGAGCGAACAAACGTTCAAAAAGTCGTTGCAATAGGAGAACGGGTGTGCTATAATCAGACTGACAGCAGGGCTGCTCATGTATTATAAAGCGTCTTCATGGAATGATGATACTAGAAAATTATATTGGGGATTAACAAACAAGGACGTAAGATAAAAGAAGAATTTGTAAGGAGTGAACTATTTCTATATTTTTGAATATTGTTTACAGGGAGAATGTTATCATTGATCATTTTAAATCAGTATCACAATAGGATGGAATAGGGGAATATGGACGGAACAACACTAGGCGGATGGGTGGAGTTTGTGACCTGGATTCGTGTAATGGACGAGATAACACTATATGGATAAGGGGTGTTGTTTATATGGCAAAAGTATTTTATGTACCAGTGGCCGAGGAGGATAGCTATGCAGGAGCATGAGATTGTATTATATCAGTTAGAGGATACAAATGTTTATGTGAATGTCATTTTTAAAGAAGAAACATTTTGGATGACACAAAGAGCAATGGCAGAATTATTTGATTGTACAGCAGATAATATTTCGCTACATTTGAAAAATATTTATAAAGAGGAAGAATTAAATACAGAGGCAACTACCGAGTTTTTCTCGGTAGTTCAGAATGAAGGCGGAAGAAATGTTAGCTGAAAGGTAAAATGTTTCAATTTGGATGCAATTATTGCTGTAGGGTATCGTGTGAATTCTAAAAAGGCTACCCGATTTCGGCAATGGGCAACGAAAACATTAAAGGAGTATATTATTAAGGGTTTTGTATTAAATGATGATATGCTGAAAAATGGAAAACCTTTTGGAAGGGATTATTTTGATGAGTTACTGGAACGTATTCGGGAAATCAGAGCAAGTGAACGGAGAGCTTATCAGAAAATCACGGATATATTTGAGCAATGTAGCTATGATTATAATAAAAACAGTGAAATCACAAAGAATTTTTATGCTTTTGTTCAGAATAAGCTTCATTTTGCAGTTACTGGAAAGACAGCGGCAGAATTAATATATGAACGCGCAGACTTAGGAAAACCTGCTATGGGATTGACAACTTGGAAAGATGCACCGGATGGCAAAGTACTAAAGCGGGATATCAGTATTGCAAAAAACTATTTAAACGAAAAAGAACTGTTTCGTTTGAATAGATTGGTAATAACGTTCATTGATTATGCTGAACTGATGGCGGAAGATTTCATGAGGAAGGCAGATCATACCAAGAAGAAAATTAAGGAAAGGATGATTTTATGAAAGCAGTTGCTATGTTTAATAATAAGGGGGGCGTTGGAAAAACCACTTTGACATGTAATTTGGCGGCTTTTCTTGCAAGACAAGGGAAAAAGGTTGTATTAATAGATGCTGATCCACAGTGCAATTCGACAATTTATTGTTTTGAAGATAAATTATTTACGGAAGTGTATTATGAAAAAAAAGGATTTACAATTTATAATGTGGTAAAGCCTGTAAATCAAGGGATAGGATATGTTAAAGAAGCAAAAATATATTTTTTGGAGAATTTTGGATTTCATTTTATTGCAGGAGATCCACAGCTTGCTCTTTTTGAGGATACACTGGCTCTTGATTGGAGTTCAGCTTTATCAGGAGGTGAAAGAGGAATAAGGACAATATTAACATTTAGCAACTTGGTTAGACGTTTTGTTGAATATGATTATGTTATTTTTGATATGGGGCCTTCATTAGGTGCCATTAATAGGTCTATTTTGTTGGCATGTGATTGTTTTATTACGCCAATGTCTTCAGATATATTTTCTTTATTGGCGATTGATAATATAGGAAAGACTATCAAGGGGTGGAGAGATTCTTTTAAAGAAGGATTTACTAGATGTAATGATGAAGAATTAAAGCAATATTTTGAGCCTATACCATTTATAGAGTTTGTGGGATACGTAACGCAACAATATACAAGTAAAACAATTGATGGAGTTAGGCGTCCGGTGCAGGCATTTGAGCGGATTTTATCTAATGTACCAAAAACTATTGAAAAAGAATTGATAAACATTGTTAATGCTTCGCGATATAACATTGATTATGAATTAGGAAGTATTCCTAATTTTAATAGCATTATTCCACTGTCACAAACAGCGCATAAGCCGGCTTTTGAACTGACTAGTACAGATGGGATAGTGGGAGCACATTTTGCAAAAGTAAAAGATTTTAAGAGAGTAATGAAAAATATAGCAGAACACTTTGAAACCAATATGGAGAAAATGGCATGAAATGGTCGATAGATATTATTGAAAAAATAGCAAAAAGAAAAGCAATTCTTTTTCTAGGAGCAGGAGTATCTGCTAATGCAGTTAGTTTAGATGGGAAAAAGCATCCTCCAACATGGGAACAGTTTATGACGACAGTGCTTAATGAAATTAATGATATTTGTATAAAAACGTATGTAGAAACTCTTTTGAAAGAAAAAGATTATTTAACAGCATGTGAAGTTTTAGTAAATAAGATAGGACATATAAGATTTGAGAAAATTGCTATTGAAGAATTTTTGACTCCTAAATATAAAAACCATAAAATACATGAGAATATATTAAAGCTGGATGCAAGGATTGTAATAACACCAAATGTTGATAAAATATACGAAGTGTATGCTCAAGCAGAGACAGCAGGAACTATTTTAGTAAAGAAATATTATGATTCGGATTTAATTAGCAAAATAAAATCTGAAGAGAGAATTATTTTAAAAATTCATGGAACGCTTGATGAAAGTTCAAAAATGATTTTTACTCGTAGCCAATATACAAATGCTCGTTATGAAAATGCCGCATTTTATAAATTGTTAGAAGCACTTGCATTAAATTATACATTTATTTTTTTAGGGTGTGGATTTTCTGATCCAGATATACAATTAGTGTTGGAGAATTATTCGTTTGTTTTTCCGGGGAGTCCAAGCCATTATTTTATTACTCCAGAAGAGGGAATAAACGATGAATATATACGAATCATTAAAGAAAATAGAAATTTGGAAATAATTACATATAGCGCAAAAAATGGTCATCAAGAATTACATGATGCGTTGGAAGAACTAGTGCCGTTAGTTGAAGATGAGAGGACAAGAATAGCAAAAGAGATGGATTGGTAGTCTTCAGAAATTGGTGAAAATGAATTCACTACACATGTGTAGCGAATTCGTTGGAGGGTATATGGCGAAAAAGAATGAAATAGTAGAGCAAAAAACAGCTGGTTTGACCGTAATGGATGAGCAACAATTTTATGAGGATGTGTGTTTCATATTGCGGCAGGCAAGAGAACAGGCATACAATAGTGCTAATGGAATCATGACATATGCTTATTGGAATGTAGGACGGAGAATTGTTGAACAAGAACAATCCGGTGAAAAGAAAGCACGGTATGGTGCTTATTTGATAAAAAATCTGTCAAAACAATTAACAGATGAATTTGGAACAGGATTTTCAGTAGCTAATTTAAGAAATTGTCGTCAGTTTTATTTGACGTTTTCTGAGGGGTCATATGGATTTTCAATAGCTGGTAAAATCCCTTGGTCTCATTTAAGAAACATAATGAGAATCTCAGATGAAGAGGAAAGGAACTTTTATTTAAAGGAAGTTTTGGCTGAAAATTGGTCGGTCAGAGTTTTGGAGCGTAATATCAAAAGTGGATATTACAAAAGGATGCTGTCCTCTCAGCTACCTGATAAGGAAAATAAAACATTGGAGTTTGTGAAAGATCCTTTTGTATTAGAATTTATGGGCATAACTCAAAATACAAGTCAATTAGAAAGTAATCTGGAAACAGCGATTATAAATAATCTCCAGAAATTTTTACTGGAAATGGGAAAGGGGTTTTCTTTTGTAGGCAGGCAGATGAGGATATGTACCGAAACAACAGATTTTTATATCGACCTGGTTTTTTATAATTATATCTTGAAATGTTTTGTTATCATTGACTTAAAAACAAAAAAGCTAACGCATCAGGATATCGGGCAAATGGATATGTATGTCAGAATGTTTGATGACCTGAAAAGAGGTGAAGATGATAATCCGACAATAGGTATTATTTTTTGCACGGATAAGGATGAGACAATTGTAAAATATTCGGTGCTTCATGAAAGCCAACAAATATTTGCTTCAAAATACATGACTGTTTTGCCAACGGTAGAAGAATTGCAGAAAGAATTAGAGAGAAATCAATTGATATATAATTAGGAGAATGTTTATGGATCATTTTGAATTAGTATCACAATATCAGCCCACCGGCGACCAGCCCCAGGCGATCGAAGAACTGGTGAAGGGATTTCAGGAGGGTAACCAGTTTCAGACACTTCTTGGTGTCACCGGATCCGGCAAGACATTTACCATGGCAAATGTCATTCAGCAGCTGAATAAGCCGACACTGGTCATTGCCCATAATAAGACTCTGGCGGCACAGCTCTACAGTGAGTTTAAGGAGTTTTTTCCTTCTAATGCGGTGGAGTTTTTCATTTCATACTATGATTACTATCAGCCGGAAGCCTATGTGCCTTCGACAGATACTTATATTGAGAAAGATTCCTCGATTAATGATGAGATTGATAAGCTGCGTCACTCGGCGACGGCGGCGCTGACGGAGCGGAAAGATGTGATCATTATAGCCAGCGTATCCTGTATCTATGGATTGGGAAGTCCCATAGATTATCAGAATATGACCGTTTCTCTGCGGCCGGGAATGGAGAAGGACCGGGATGAGGTGATTCGTCGTCTTGTGGATATTCAGTATACAAGGAATGATATGGACTTTCACCGGGGAACTTTCCGGGTTCGGGGAGATGTAGTAGAGGTCTTTCCGGCATCGGCGTCGGACCGGGCGATCCGGGTGGAATTTTTTGGCGATGAGGTGGACCGGATTCAGGAGATCGACGTATTGACGGGAGCTCCATTGAACAATCTGGAACATATGGTAGTTTTTCCGGCATCCCACTATGTGGTGGCGCCGGACAAGATGGAGAGGGCGATCCTTGGGATTGAAGAAGAATTAAAGGACCGGGTAAAGTTTTTTAAAAGTGAAGACAAGCTTATTGAGGCCCAGAGAATCTCTGAGCGGACACATTTTGATATTGAGATGATGCGGGAGACTGGATTTTGTTCTGGGATTGAAAACTATTCTATGCATCTGGCAGGAATGAAAGAAGGGGAGACGCCCCATACACTGTTGGATTATTTCCCGGATGATTTTTTGATCATTGTGGACGAGTCCCATATTACCATCCCCCAGGTCCGGGGAATGTATGCCGGCGACCAGTCCAGAAAAGCGACTCTGGTAGACTATGGATTCCGTCTGCCTTCCGCGAAGAGCAATCGTCCTCTGAATTTTGAAGAATTTGAGGGGCATATCAATCAAATGATGTTTGTGTCAGCGACACCTTCTGATTACGAAAGCGCTCATGAGCTTCTGCGGACGGAACAGATCATACGTCCCACGGGACTGCTGGACCCGGAGGTGGTGGTAAGGCCGGTGAAAGGACAGGTTGACGATCTTCTGGCTGAGATCCGTAAGGTTACGAAGGAACCTGAGGATAAGGAGCATATGCGGGGAAAAGTTCTGGTGACGACCCTGACTAAAAGAATGGCAGAAGATCTTACGGACTATTATAAAGAAGTAGGAGTCCGGGTAAAATATTTACATTCCGATATTGATGCCATGGAGCGGTCGGAGATCATCCGGGATATGCGGCTGGATGTCTTTGATGTGCTGGTGGGGATCAACCTGCTTCGGGAAGGGCTGGATATCCCGGAGGTCTCCCTGGTAGCGATATTAGATGCCGACAAAGAAGGATTTCTGCGTTCTGAGACGTCCCTTATACAGACCATTGGACGGGCGGCAAGAAATGCCGAAGGAAGGGTGGTCATGTATGCGGACCGGGAGACGGATTCGATGAAGAAGGCGATCGGTGAGACGGAGAGAAGACGCGGAATTCAGGCTGCCTATAATAAAGAGCATGGAATCACTCCACAGACGATTAAAAAAGCGGTGAGGGACCTGATCAAGATTTCTACCAAAGCGGAATCTGGAATGGAAGATCTGGAGAAGGATCCAGAATACATGACAAAAGAAGAGCTGGAGAAACAGATCCAGAAGATTATGAAGCGAATGAATCAGGCTTCTGCCGAATTAAACTTTGAAGCGGCGGCGGCCCTGCGTGATCAGATGATTGAATTGAAAAAAATACTAGAAAAGATAGATGACTAATATATGGCATGGAGGAAACTACGATGGAAAAGAAAAGAATGATCAAGATCAAAGGAGCCAGTGAGCATAATTTAAAAGGAATTGATATTGATATTCCCAGAGATGAGTTTGTGGTACTCACCGGGCTCAGTGGTTCCGGTAAATCATCTCTTGCTTTTGACACGATATATGCAGAAGGGCAGCGGCGTTACATGGAATCCCTGTCCTCTTATGCAAGACAGTTTCTTGGGCAGATGGAGAAACCAGACGTAGAAAGTATATCCGGGCTCCCTCCGGCGATTTCCATCGATCAGAAGACCACTAACCGCAATCCCCGGTCCACCGTTGGGACGGTGACAGAGATTTATGATTATTTCCGGCTTTTATATGCCAGAGTAGGGATTCCCCACTGCCCCAAATGCGGAAAAGAGATTAAACGTCAGACCGTGGACCAGATGGTGGATGAGATCATGAAGCTTCCAGAAAATACAAAGATCCAGCTTCTGGCGCCTGTGGTAAGGGGGCGCAAGGGAGAGCACGTCAAAGTGTTTGAAAAAGCTAAAAAAAGCGGTTATGTCCGTGTGGTGGCAGATGGAAATATGTATGATCTGTCAGAAGAGATCAAATTGGAAAAGAATAAAAAGCATAACATTGAGATTGTAGTAGACCGTCTGGTAGTGAGGGAAGGTATAGAAAAAAGAATGTCGGAGTCCATCGAAAATGTACTCCAGCTGTCTAACGGCCTGCTGGTGGTGGATGTCATCGGCGCTGAGGTGATCAACTTCAGCCAGAGTTTTTCCTGTCCGGATTGTGGAATCAGCATCGATGAAATCGAGCCGAGAAGTTTCTCTTTTAATAATCCTTTCGGAGCCTGCCATGTATGCCATGGAATCGGTTATAAAATGGAGTTTGCACCAGAACTGATGATACCTGACTGGTCATTGAGCATCGCGGAGGGGGCAATCGCTGTGCTGGGATGGCAGTCCGTGACAGACAAAGGAAGTTATACCAGGTGTATGATGGAAGCGGTGGCGAAAGAATATGGTTTTGACCTCACAACGCCCTTTGAAGATTATTCAGAAGAAGTACGGGATATCATATTAAATGGAACCCGGGGAAAAAAGGTCGAAGTTCATTATGTAGGACAACGGGGTGGAGGCGTATATCATGTGGAATTTGAAGGTCTGATTAAAAATATGGAACGCAGATACCGGGAGACAGGATCGGATTCTACCAAGCAGGAATATGAGACTTTTATGCGGATCACTCCCTGTAGTGAATGCGGTGGAAAGCGGCTAAAAAAGGAGTCCCTGGCAGTTACGGTGGGAGATAAGAATATTGCAGAGCTGTGTGAATATTCCATTCGGGATCTCAAGAGTTTTGTGGACGGGCTTCATCTCACAGATATGCAGATGCAGATTGGGCGGCTGATCTTGAAAGAGATCAAGTCCCGTCTGGGTTTTTTAGTGGATGTGGGGCTGGATTATCTGTGCCTTTCCCGCGCCACCGGTACGCTGTCTGGCGGAGAGGCCCAGAGAATCCGCCTAGCGACCCAGATCGGCTCCGGGTTGGTGGGAGTTGCTTATATTCTGGATGAGCCGAGCATTGGACTGCACCAGAGGGACAATGACAAGCTGATCCGAACCTTGAAAAATCTTAAGGATCTGGGAAATACGCTGATTGTGGTAGAACATGATGAGGATACGATGCTGGCAGCGGATTATGTGGTGGATATTGGGCCGGGTGCCGGAGAACATGGTGGTGAAGTCATTGCTGCTGGTTCGGCGCAGGATATCATGAAATCGGAGAAATCCATCACCGGGGCATATCTGAGCCGCAGGATCGTGATCCCGGTTCCGGAGAAACGGAGAACGCCGTCGGGATATTTGAAAGTGACAGGCGCCAGGGAGAACAATTTAAAAAATATCAATGTTGAGTTTCCACTGGGGGTATTTACCTGTGTGACCGGGGTATCCGGTTCCGGTAAGAGCTCTCTTGTAAATGAGATCCTATACAAATCCCTTGCCAGGATGTTAAACCGGGCCCGCTGCATACCGGGGAAACATAAAGACATTCAGGGGATGGAGCAGCTGGATAAAGTGATCAACATAGACCAGTCCCCCATCGGCAGGACACCCAGGTCCAATCCTGCCACATATACCGGCGTGTTTGATATGATACGTGATCTTTTTGCCTCTACCTCCGATGCTAAGGCCAAGGGATATAAAAAGGGGCGGTTTAGTTTTAATGTCAAGGGAGGACGCTGTGAGGCATGCCGCGGCGATGGAATCATTAAGATTGAGATGAACTTTCTTCCTGATGTCTATGTGCCCTGTGAGGTGTGTGGTGGAAAGCGGTACAACCGTGAGACGCTGGATGTAAAATACAAAGGAAAGAGCATATTTGATGTACTGGACATGACAGTAGAAGAGGCATTGGAGTTTTTTAAGAATGTGCCGACGATACACCGAAAGATTCAGACGATGTATGATGTGGGATTGTCATATGTCAAACTGGGACAGCCCTCTACTACCTTATCCGGCGGCGAGGCACAGAGGATCAAGCTTGCCACAGAATTAAGCAAACGAAGCACAGGAAAGACGATCTATATATTAGATGAACCTACAACTGGCCTTCATTTTGCCGATGTCCATAAGCTGATCGAGATACTCCATCGTCTGGCAGAGGGAGGTAATTCTGTGGTAGTGATCGAACACAATCTGGATGTCATCAAGACAGCAGACTATATCATTGACATCGGTCCAGAAGGAGGCGAGAAGGGAGGTACAGTGATCGCATCGGGAACACCGGAAAAGATTGCGGCCAATCCTGCTTCTTATACTGGTAAATACATTCTAAAAATGCTGGAGCACCATTAAGGCTGTATGAAACGTGTTTTTGGGGCGGATAGAAGGCAAAGGTTCTCACAGTGGAGCCTTACACTTATATGTTAGGAGGCAGGGATGAAGGAGTATTCGTTTTTTGCCATGATGGCCCGGATGAAATATATAGAGCGCTGGGCTCTGATGCGCAATTCTGACAGAGAAAATATTAGTGAACATTCGATGGAAGTGGCTATGCTGGCCCACGGTTTGGGAATTATTTCCAGAGAGTGCTGCGGCAGAAAGGTTGATCTTGACAAGCTGGTACTTATTGGTCTGTATCACGATGCCAATGAGATCATTACCGGGGATATGCCCACACCAGTAAAATACCATGACAGTGGCATACTCGATGCTTACAAAAAAGTAGAGGAAAAAGCCAATCGTAAGCTGCTTTCCCTGCTGCCGGAATATATGCAGAGATATTATAAAGAGGTTTTCTTTCCCCAGAAGGGAGATGAGGAACTTTGGCGCATTGTGAAAGCAGCAGACAAGCTTTCTGCCCTCATCAAATGCATTGAAGAAAAAAAGGCGGGAAATAGAGAGTTTTCCACGGCATATCAGACAATCGAGAGGGCTCTTAGGGAGATGGAGATGGAAGAGGTAGAGATTTTTATAAGAGATTTTTTGCCCTCATTTGATAAGACATTAGATGAGCTTCAAGAGTTATAACAATTTTACACGAACATGTGAGTGTTATGGCAGACACATTTGTATTCAGCCAGAACCATCGGCGCCACCATGAATGAAAATTGTCAAAAAAAGTTTAGTCTTTGCTGGTAGTTTTCAAGAGAATATGATATACTAATAATACTTTGTTTGTGGGGATTATTATATTAAAAGGTGGTATGAGTTATGAGAAGAATATTGTGTTTTGGGGATTCTAATACATATGGATATTCTCCCGTGGATGGACAGAGATATGGGGATGATATCAACTGGCCAGGAGTGTTAGATCGTTTACTGGGGGACAAGTTTGAGGTTATTAACGAGGGGAAAAACGGACGTACAGTTGCCTTTGATGATCCTTACAAAGAGGGTTGCAATGGAATGAGTGACATCGAGGCATGCATCGAAGATCATGAGCCGCTGGATCTGGTTATTATAATGCTTGGAACCAATGATCTTAAAGTATATTTCGATGCTTCCCCTCAGATTATTGCGGAAAACCTGCGGAAGATGTGCAAAGCGGTCCAGACAAAGACCGATGCCAGAATTATTTTGGCGAGTCCTGCACTTCTTGGGGATCAGATTGAATTTTCACCCCTCCACCTGGAATTTGGAAGAACACAGGTAGACTACTCTTTTGAACTGGCGCCTTATTTTGAGAAAGTGGCCAAAGAAATAGGAGCTGAATTTATTGACCTTGCTATGGTGGCGATGTCAAGTGATGTGGACTGTCTCCATTTAATGCCGGAAGAACATGCCAAAGTAGCTCAGGCTATGAGAGATAAGGTGCTGTGGATGTTCCGTGAAGAGCTTGCACGTGAGGAAAGAGAAGAAGAGGCGAGACGGCGGGCAGAGGAAGAAGCGAGGTTAAGAGAGGAAAAAGAACGGGAAGAGAGGCTGAGAGCAGCAGAAGCAGAGCGTGTGGCGGCAGAGGAAGAAGCGAGGTTAAGAGAGGAAAAAGAACGGGAAGAGAGGCTGAGAGCAGCAGAAGCAGAGCGTATGGCGGCGGAGGAAGAAGCGAGGTTAAGAGAGGAAAAAGAACGAGAAGAGGCGGAACGGGACGCGGAAGAGGGGGCAAGACTTCGGCTCCAGGCGATTTTGAAAGCAGCCGAGAAGGAAGCGGTTAAAGCAAAGGTTCAGGAGGCAGAAGGATTAAATTCTGATTTTGTCCAGGGAAATGGTATGGGAGAAGCAGAGCAGGAAGCAGCAGGGACAGCAGAGTCTTTGGGGGCAGTCGGAGGTTCTGCCAGCAGTGAAAAAGAAAAAATGCTTTCTGGGAAGTTGTATATATGCGATGCCGCGCTTCGGACCGAAGCGACAGAAGCAAGAAAAATAACAGCGGTTTATAATCAGACAACAAACGTTGAAATATCAAAACGAACAGAACTTTTAACCCGGCTGTTTAAAAAGGTTGGAAAGACTCCGTACATTGAACCACCGTTTCGCTGTGATTATGGTTCTAATATTACAGTTGGAGACGAATTTTATGCAAACTTCGATTGTATTATGCTGGATTGTGCAAATATCAAAATCGGGGATCACGTCTTCTTTGGACCAAAGGTAAATATTTATACGGCATGTCATCCGATTTATGCACCGGTGCGCAACCAGCAGCTGGAATATGCCAAGGAAGTTACCATTGGTGATGATGTCTGGATCGGTGGAAATGTTACCATTAATCCAGGCGTGCATATCGGTAATAATGTAGTGATTGGATCCGGTTCGGTTATTACCTCGGATATCCCGGATGGTGTTGTAGCGGCAGGTAACCCATGCCGGATTTTGCGGCGGATCTCTGAAGCAGACAAAAAGTATTGGGAAGAGCAGATGGCTCAAATACGATAAATAAGTTCTAACGGACTTAAAATAAGTTCTAATGAACTTATTTGTAGGTTGCTTACGCAACCTGGGATGTGAAAAAAGCATGCACAGAAATTATGGTAAACTGAATACTTACATGAAAAAATCCGGTTTGGTTATTCTGAACCGGATTTTTTATCTAAGGATTTGTCTGAAATATTGTCTGGAATCGAGTTCCGGTAGGTTCCGGCATTGAGGAAAATGTTACGGAGAACCTCATTATTTTGCTCACAAAGAAGTTTGCGAAAATGTTCCAGGCTTTTTATATATAGTTCCAGAAAATGGTCGATGCTGTCTTTGTTGGACAGGCAGATATTTTCCCACATTTCCGGTGAAGAAGAAGCAATTCTGGTGATGTCCTTAAAGCCGCCGGCGGCAAAGGCTTTCATGAAACCATCCGGGGTGTCATTTTCTCTTACCATATTAACCAGTGTGGCTGCGATAATATGGGGAACGTGGCTGATGGCAGCAGTAATATCGTCGTGTTTCTCTGGATCTACAATAGCACATTTGGATCCGGTACATTGCAGAAGAGACAGTAACAGCTGCAGATTAGTGTCCGATGTATGAGGGGTGGGTGTGAGGAGATAATAGGAGTTTTCTAACAGCTCCGCAGAGGAATTGGCGTATCCTGTTTTTTCAGATCCAGCCATGGGATGTCCGCCAATGAAATTATGTTCCAGTCCAAGATCTCTTGCTGCCCTATGGATATTTCCCTTTACACTTCCGACATCGGTGATAATACAATTTTCGTGAATGAGTGGTTTCAAAAGGTGCAGAAACTCAATGTTTTTGAGAACTGGCGCACAGAGAAAAATGATATCGCAGGAAGACAATTCAGAATCTATGTTGTATAAAAGCCCGGAAAGAATGCCATCCTTTACTCCCTGTTCCAGATCCGGATTTTTTCTGCGGGTGTATACCTGGATCCTGGTATCTGGAAAGGCAGATCTTATCGCCCTTGCGATGGAGCCGCCGATCAGCCCAAGTCCGAGAAATCCTATATTTAAGTTCTTAGTCATATGATCAGATCCTTTTATATGTAAACTATATGCCACGTTTAAGGGCATTATCTGAATGTATTTTAACTCAAATTAACTTTTCTGTAAATAACTATTGATAGTTTTCAGCAATAATATTATACTATATATTGTTTGAGTGGTTACATCAGAGAGAAGGAGAAAGAAAATATGGCAGAGATCAAGGTGACGCCTTGTGGGATCGAAGGCTTATATGTTATCGAGCCACAGGTGTTTGGAGATGAGCGGGGTTATTTCATGGAGACCTATAATAAAAAGGAGTTTGAGGCAAAGGGGCTGACTATGGAATTTGTTCAGGACAATGAGTCCATGTCTAAAAAAGGAGTGCTCCGGGGGCTTCATTTCCAGAAGAATTTTCCCCAGGGGAAGCTGGTCAGGGTGCTGTCAGGAGAAGTCTTTGATGTAGCTGTGGATATCCGCAAAGGATCTCCCACATTCGGTAAATGGTATGGGGTTGTTCTTTCAGAAGAAAATAAAAAACAGTTTTACGTTTCCAAAGGATTCGCTCACGGTTATCTGGTATTGTCGGAAAAGGCAGTTTTTTCTTACAAATGTACGGATTTCTATCATCCGGAGGACGAGGGCGGGATCCGGTATGACGATCCGCAGATCGACATTGACTGGCCGGTCAGCGGGGATATGCAGATTATCCTGTCAGAAAAGGACAAGCATCATGAGAGTCTGGCAAACCAGTCTCTTGTGTTTGATTATAATATGTTAAAACCGGATACAGCCGGTTTGAATTACTAAAAACCAGCAACAATGAGCTGATAAAAGAAAGGAAGGATATAGTGAATACAACAGTGACAGATTCAGTAATTTATGTAGGAGCAGATGATACGACAATTGATTTATTCGAGAGCCAGTATGTGGTACCGGAAGGGGTTTCCTATAACTCCTATGTGATTCTCGATGACGAGATAACCATCATGGATACGGTGGACAAACGTGCCACAAAAGAATGGTTTGCCAATGTCGAAAAGGCCCTTGGTGACAAAACACCATCCTATCTGGTAGTTTCCCATCTTGAACCGGATCATGCTGCCAATATCCAGAAGGCGGCGGAAAAATATCCCGATATGAAGATCATCGGAAATGCGAAGACATTTTCCATGATGCCACAGTTTTTTGAAATGGATCTGACAGACCGCAGTGTAGTCGTAAAAGAGGGAGATACTGTTTCAATCGGTACCCACACCCTTCAGTTCTTTATGGCGCCTATGGTTCACTGGCCGGAAGTCATGGTAACTTACGAGCAGTCTGAGAAAATCTTGTTCTCAGCGGATGGATTTGGTAAATTTGGCGCTCTTTCCCTGACAGAAAATGAGGACTGGGCATGTGAGGCAAGACGTTATTATATTAATATTGTGGGCAAATATGGTGCTCAGGTTCAGGCACTTCTCAAAAAGGCGGCGACACTTGACATCGCTATGATTTGTCCGCTGCATGGGCCGATTCTTAAAGAAGATCTGGGCTATTATATCGATAAATACAACACATGGAGCAGCTACGAGCCGGAGGATAAGGGTGTATTGGTAGCTTATGCGTCCATTCATGGAAATACAGCAGAAGCAGCGAAGAAGCTTGGTACGATTCTAGAACAGAAGGGCGCCGAAAAAGTGATTGTCAGCGATCTTTCCAGAGAAGATATGGCAGAGATCATAGAGGATGCCTTCCGGTATGATAAGATCATAGTTGCAGCGGCTACATACGATGGTGGTTTATTCCCGGTTATGGAGGACTTCCTGAACCATCTTAAAAGCAAAAATTACCAGAAACGCGTGGTGGGCATTATGGAAAACGGTTCCTGGGCGCCGATGGCTGGAAAACAGATGCGCGCTGTTTTTGAAGGAATGAAAGAGATCACGATCTGTGACCAGGTGGTTACGATTAAATCTACTATGAAAGATTCCACGATAACAGACATGGAAAAATTGGCGGATGAAATTCTTGCAAAATAATCTGTGGGTAAGGTGAGATGATGAATCAATCACAGAGTGAGCGGTATTCCAGACAGATCTTGTTAAAACAGGTAGGAGAAGAGGGGCAGGAAAAGCTTCTTAACTCCCGTGTACTTATTGTAGGAGCCGGTGGACTTGGTTCACCGGCTGCTCTGTATCTGGCCTCGGCAGGAGTCGGACATATTGGCATCCTGGATGATGATATTGTGGATTTGACAAATCTTCAAAGACAGATCATACATTCATCTGAGTTCATTGGAACTCCCAAAGTACGATCAGCAAAAAAACGGATTGAGGCGTTAAATCCAGATATTAAGGTGTCAGCCCTGCGGGAACGGCTGGAAAAAGACAATGTGAAAGATATATTTAACAATTATGATTTTATTCTGGATGCCACAGATAATTTCCAAACTAAGTTTCTGATCAATGATACCTGTGTTTTGTTGAGGAAACCATTTTCCTACGGAGGTATTCAGGAATTTGGGGGGCAGCTTATGACTTATGTTCCAGGAGAGGGTCCCTGTTACCGATGCATTTTTGAGGAACCTCCAGAGGATGGTGTGATTCCCACCTGTCGGGAGGTCGGGGTAATCGGCTGCATGGCAGGTATTATCGGCACGCTGCAGAGTATGGAGGCGGTGAAGTATTTATTAGGGATTGGGGAACTGCTCACCGGCAGGCTGCTTACGGTGGATGCTTTGACGATGGAATTCCGTCAGGTCAGATTCCCGAAGAAAAATCCGGAATGCCTTGTCTGTGGAAGGCCGTGATGTTGTAAGTTATAGATCTCGTTCCTATAATTGGGAAGCGTCGGGTTATTACGGCGCTTTTTTCTTTTTGGGAATTTCGATTCTTGTTAAGGAAGGGCTGCGGTTATCAGTCAGTCATTTTTTGGTGGGAAATAAATTATTTAGTTAAAGGTGTTTGAATTTCACTAAATTATTCCTTGTAATTAAGCTTTTGGGTTATTATACTTATAAAAAAATGATATAAGGAGGAATGACTATGTGGAGGATTAAACAGGGAGGCCAGATTGTTGCAATGTCTATTGTACTGGCGATAACCGTAGTGACAGTGTTGCCGCCTGCGTGTGTTCAGGCGGCTTCTGTTAAGGTAAAGTTGAATAAGAAAAAGCTGAATGTCGGGGTCGGAGATTCCGCTTTTCTAACATTGACCGGAAAGAAAATCAAATCTGTCAGCTGGAAGAGTTTGAATCGAAAGATCGCAGCAGTCAAAAAGAAAGGACTTAAAAAAGCCGTGGTAACCGGAAAGAGAGCTGGAAAAGTGAAAGTAAAGGCGGTGGTAAAGATGGGGAATAAAAAGAAGAAGGTACTATCCTGTATTGTTACTGTGAAAAAGGCTAAGAAGCAAAAGGTAACAGTGAATCCGTCCGCTTCCGGGGCACCGGAGGCAGTTCCTTCACCAGCTCTTCCGTTAAAGACATCGGAACCGGCTGTTTCTCCAACTCCGGCGGGACCAGTTACACCGCCGACTCTTCAGCCCCTTGATACGATTCCACAAGAGGAACTTGCGGTTTGCTCCTATCCTATGATTTTTGCAGATGTGCCGGATCCCTATTTTTGTCGAAAAGGTGATACATATTACATGGTTAGCACAACGATGTTTTTGAATCCAGGGATACCGGTTGCAAAATCGACAGATCTGGTGCACTGGCAGATGGCAGGATATGTGTATGATACCCTCGCAGATGATGAATACGGTAATATGGATAACGGCAAGGATATGTATTCTCATGGTTCATGGGCAGCCTCTCTGGTATATAATGAAGATACTGATTTGTTTTATGTCTGTGTCAATACACATGATCAGGGATGTTTCTTCTTTACGACGGACGATATAGAAGGGGGAACGTGGAAGCGGTATAAAGCAGATCATGCTTACCATGATTCTGGCATTCTTTTTGAAGATGGGAAAATGTATGTTTTTAGCACCTACGGGCAATGTGATATGGCGCAGGTGGAACTTGTGGAAGATGACGATGGGGACGGTGTCGGAACGGCTTTGCAGGTTGGAAAATCGAAAACAATAATCAAGTCTGAAAAATTCAGCGGAATAGAAGGCTGGCATTCGTATCATATCGGTGATTACTATTATTTGCTGTCAATTGGTTCCCCGATCGGCAAATGGTTCCGTACGCAGATATGTTACCGTACAGATGATCTGCTCAATGGTGAGTGGGAGGAACAGGTTGTATATAGTGGTTCTTCGGGCGGATACAGTCAGCAGGGACTTGCACAGGGCGGGTTAATTGATACGGTGTATGGCGAATGGTACGGATACTTGTTTCAGGATCACGAATCAGTGGGAAGATGCCCTTCCGTCGTAGAAGTTAATTGGAATTATACAGATGAAAACGGTATCAACTATAAGGACTGGCCGATGATGGGAACTTATGATGAAAATGGGGTGTTCCATGCAAATACATCGGAAAACTCAATCCGTATTCATCTAAAAGACAGCGGCACAGGTAATTATTTGTGGGGAGATGATGATTTCTCTTATCAGGAGGGAGAACGGCTGAAACCAATCTGGCAGTGGAA
Organism: Eubacterium sp.; assembly: GCA_022791495.1. Lineage (GTDB taxonomy): Bacteria > Bacillota > Clostridia > Lachnospirales > Lachnospiraceae > Eubacterium_F. The sequence continues at coordinate 3,028 of JAAVZE010000107.1, read as the reverse complement.
TCATAATCCCGACCAGGACAACTGGTCTGTCACGGAAAATCCAGGGTATTACCGGATCCGCAGCGGACGTCTTGTCCAGAATGTGTATGGGGCGGTCAACAGCCTGACTCAGAGGGTGTATGGGCCGCATTGTGTATCGGAAACAAAAGTGAATACGACAGGATTAAATCCGGGTGATTACGCAGGAATCTGTGCGTTTCAGGATTCTTATGGCATCGTTGGGGTGACTTGTGATGCGGATGGAAAAAAATATATTGTTCAGGGGCAGGGAAAATTTAATGAACAACCGGACGGTTATTACGAGAAGATTCCTGTGAAGGAAAACGAACGGAGCAGCGAAGCGCTGACATCGAATGAGATAAGCCTAAAAGTCGAATACGATTTTTCCTATACATCTACGAAAATAGCTGATACGGCGAAATTCTATTATAGTCTGGACGATGGGCAGACATGGACAGAAATAGGAAAACAATTGAGAATAACGAATAATTATCAAACGGTATTTATGGGAGCCAGATCTTATTTGTTCATGTACTCGACAGAGCAGACGGGCGGATACGCAGATTTTGACTATTATAAAATTTATGATTGAGTAAAAAGTACGCTGGGTTCATGAACTTTTTCGTGTAATCAGATTGGTTGCCACTTCTATTTTCACAAAGGTTTTTTGTGGATATATGATCTGTTCATGTAAACGTCTTACTGCTATTTGGCCCATATACTGCTGGGGGACGTGGATGGAGGACAAAGACGGGGAAATATATATGCAGTGTGGTATGTCATCAAAGCCGATGATACATATATCCTTGGGAATTTCATAACCATGTTCCTGAAAGGCCCGGATTGCACCAATGGCGATGAAGTCATTGTCGGCAAAATAGCAGGAAGCAATCGGTATATTCTGAGCCAGAAGATTTTTTATATCAGCATAGGCCCCTTCTACAGAAGGGGCTACTTTATGTATGATAGAATGAAACGAGGACATTCCGTTTTTATGTAAAGCTTTATCGAAACCAGTGGCACGTTCTTCAAAGTTATACAGGGAATAAGAAGAATGAAGGTATCCGGGCTGGTTTTTTGTTTTTTGAATCAGGCAGTCTGTCGCGGAAAAGGCACCCTGTACGTTGTTAATAAGTACACAGTCCATTTCATAATTTTCAAAATAGTTGTCCAGCAAAACAATAGGAATGGGACATTGTGAAAAAAAAGAAATATCGAGTTCCTGCATCTGGGTACCGAGTAAGATGATTCCCCTTGCTCCATTTTGATTTATCATGTTTAGATGTTTTGGAATATCATCACCTTCGTATAGGAAGAGGGTGTTTAATATATAGTTATGCTGTTTGCATTCGAGATCGATCCCTTCCGACAGCTGGGAGAAAAAAGGTGTATCAGTGACCAATATCCCATTTTTGCGGTAAATAATGAGATAAATATTTTTTGGCTCTGAAAATGACCCGGATTGGGAAATGCGGGTAAAATCGTAACCGAATTCTCTGGCGGTATCTAAAATCCGTTTCCTGGTTTTTGTACTGACACCTGGTTTATTGTGAAGTGCCAGTGATATAGCTGCTTCTGATAAATTCAATTTTTTTGCAAGTTCTTTTGCAGTGATGGACAAAAGAATCCCCCCGTTCTGAAATACCTATGTATCGGTATGAAAGTTTTTTACAGAATAAGAACGTCCGTAAGGACGTTCTTGAGAAAGATCAGAGCTGGTTTCCGGAAAATTTTTTATAACTTCGAATACCCATAGCTGTTAACGATAGCATCGATTTTATGTCCTGCTTCACAGAAGGGACAGTGATGCTGGGAGAAGGACTGGTAGTCAGGCAGATCATCTGTGTGGAAGATCGATTTGACCATGTGTCCCTCAATCTGGTCAGTGGCGCTGAAGATTGCCGAGATTCCCTGAATGATCCCGCCATAGTATTCAATACACTCCAGACTTTGTGCAATGGTCTTTCCGGTTGTGGCAGAGGCGAGAAGGAGGAGAACATTTTTTCCATTCACCATCGGCTGAATATTGTCACGGAAAATCATCTGCCCACTGGGATTAAATTCCGGCTCGATAACATAAATACTCTGATGTACGTTCATAGAGATCACACCGGCTTCTGTGAGTTTGCTGGCAAGAAAGGCGCCGATCATATAGCAGCCATCCATACAGATAATTGTATCAATAGGGGTGCTGTACTGATATTCTTTCGCCATGGTAGAAGCCACCTGATAAGCTTCTCTCTGTCCCACTTTCAGACGTGTCATATCCATGTAGTAATTGATGTGTGAATGGTTTGTGGCAAAATGCCCTGGTACCACCTTAAGAACAAGTTTATTGTTGATCCTGGATGGAATTTTAATTACGTTTTCTGGATTTTTCATCATATCCGGATACCTCCTTACAAAAATCATTGACGTTTATATTCCCTTTAATGCTCATTATACCATGTTCCCTGTTGTTTGACAATTAAAGTATTTCTTCTGTCTCAGCGGTATCTGCGATTGAATCCTCATCTGCATCCTCCGCAGCGGCCTGTTTCTTTGGTGGCTGGGACAGAAGAACCAGAGTGCATAGCAGCACAGATAAAACGATAGGAGCCAGGTAGATGAAAGTCCGAAAGTCTGGATTTACCTTTGTCCCGGGAGTGTTAAAATAGACAAACAGGGCGATATAGATAGAAAATAAAATAATCCCTAACACCGTTCCCAAAATTCTTCCTATTTTTTTCCCTTTAAACCTGGCTTTCAAAAGACAATACACAATGGCAAAGGTCAGGCCTCCGTCAAAAAGACCAAAAATAAGCATACCAACACTAATACCCATAACAATCTCCGTTCCTGCGATTTCTCGCATATAATGATAGTATTTAAACACTTTAAATCTAGTATACTATAAATTTATTTAAATTTCTATCAAATTTTTGTTGACATTTGAAAAAAAATGTGATAATTTAAATAAGCACGCAGGAGTGGCGGAATTGGCAGACGCGCAGGCTTCAGGTGCCTGTGGTAGCAATATCGTGTGGGT
>JAAVZE010000106.1 GCA_022791495.1 Eubacterium sp. | reverse complement strand
TTTCAAGATTGAGTTTGGCAAGACGCCGGATGGAACGATCATTCTTGCCGACGAGATATCACCGGATACATGTCGTTTCTGGGATATCAATACCAGAGAAAAACTGGACAAGGACCGTTTCCGCCGTGATCTCGGTGGTGTAGAAGATGCCTATAATGAGTTGGCAAAGAGGATTGGACTGACAGACTAACCCGGAAAGGACAGACGGAAATGGAATCCGAATTGAGGGAACATTTTGGTGATGAACTCCATGAGGAATGTGGAGTATTTGGAATGTATGATCTGGATGGAGGCGATGTGGCGTCTTCGATCTATTATGGTTTATTTGCTCTGCAGCACCGCGGTCAGGAGAGCTGTGGTATCGCAGTAAGCGATACAGAAGGTCCCAGGGGAAAAGTACTTTCCCAGAAAGGAATGGGACTTGTCAATGAGGTGTTTCATGCGGAGGGGTTAGAAAAACTCAAAGGAAATATCGGGGTAGGACATGTTCGTTATTCGACGACAGGAGCCAGCAACAGCCAGAATGTGCAGCCGCTGGTTTTGAACTATGTAAAAGGTACGCTGATGCTGGCCCATAACGGGAACCTGGTGAATGCCAATAAACTGCGGGAGGAAATGGAGTATACGGGAGCGATTTTCCATACCACCATTGACACTGAGGTGATCGCCTATCTGATCGCCAGAGAGCGTCTGAAAGCACCGACGGCGGAGGAGGCGGTGAAGTGTGCCATGAGGAAGCTTCAAGGGGCGTATTCCATTATTATTTCCAGTCCCCGTAAGCTTATCGGTGCCCGGGATCCCTATGGATTCCGGCCGCTGGTGATCGGAAAAAGGGACAACAGTTATATCCTGGCTTCTGAAACTTGTGCCCTGGATGCCGTGGACGCAGAATTTGTCCGGGATGTAAAGCCTGGGGAAATTGTGATGCTGGATGCAAATGGCATTCAGTCGGACGAGACCTTGTGTCATACCAGGCCTGCAAAATGTATTTTCGAGTACATTTATTTTGCCAGACCGGACAGCTATCTGGACGGAGTGAGTGTTTACAACAGCAGAATTATGGCGGGAAAAATTCTTGCCCAGATGCATCCTGCCGATGCCGATATCGTTGTGGGCGTGCCAGAGTCCGGCAATGTGGCAGCGATGGGATTTTCTGCCCAGTCGGGGATTCCCTATGGCACCGCTTTTATGAAAAACAGTTATGTGGGACGGACCTTTATCAAACCCAGACAATCAGCGCGGGAAAGCAGTGTAAAGATCAAGTTGAATGTTTTGAAAGAGGTGGTACGGGGCAAACGTGTTGTTATGGTAGATGACTCGATTGTAAGAGGAACCACCAGTGAACGGATCGTGCGTATGCTGAAAGCGGCAGGAGCCACGGAGGTACATGTGCGCATCAGCTCGCCTCCGTTTTTGCATCCCTGCTATTTTGGGACGGATGTGCCAAGCTGTGACCAACTGATCGCCCATAATAATACAGTGGACGAAATTTGTAAAATGATCGGCGCCGACTCCCTGGGTTATCTGGATGGTGAGAGGCTCCATGAGCTGATCGGAGGCGACACGGGGTATTGTGATGCATGCTTTTCAGGCAGGTATCCGGTGGCACCCCCGGAGGAGGATATCCGCGGTATATAGGAGAAGAAGTTTAAATAAGGTGGTGCCGCTGAAAGCGGCATGAAAGTATAGAAAGGAACAGATACAATGAGCACAGATTGTTATGTAAGCCCATTATCAGAGAGATACGCCAGTAAAGAGATGCAGTATATTTTTTCTCCTGATATGAAATTCCGTACATGGAGAAAGTTGTGGATTGCACTGGCAGAGACAGAAAAGGAATTAGGATTAAAGGATGCCCAGGGCAATCCCCGGATTACAGATGCGCAGATTCAAGAGTTGAAGTCTCATGCAGAGGACATCAACTATGATGTGGCAAAGGCGCGTGAAAAAGAAGTGCGCCATGATGTCATGAGCCATGTCTATGCCTATGGTAAGCAGTGTCCGAAGGCAGCAGAGATCATTCATCTGGGGGCTACCTCCTGTTATGTGGGAGATAATACCGATGTCATTATAATGACTGAGGGATTAAAATTAGTTAAGAAAAAGCTGGTGAATGTAATTCATGAACTCTCAGAGTTTGCCATGAAGTATAAGGATCTTCCGACACTGGCATTTACCCATTTTCAGCCAGCCCAGCCGACGACGGTGGGTAAACGGGCTACGCTCTGGATGGAAGAACTGGTGATGGATCTGGAGGACCTGGAGCATGTACTATCTCATATGAAGCTTCTTGGCTCCAAAGGAACGACGGGAACCCAGGCTAGTTTTCTGGAGCTTTTTGAGGGAGATGAGGAAGCCTGTAAGAAAGCAGACAAAATGATCGCGGCCAAGATGGGTTTTGAGGCATGTTTTCCGGTGTCGGGACAGACATATTCCCGGAAACTGGACACAAGGGTGTGCAATGTCCTTGCGGGTATCGCAGCCAGCGCTCACAAATTTTCCAATGACATCCGTCTTCTTCAGCATCTCAAAGAGATCGAGGAGCCTTTTGAGAAGAGCCAGATCGGTTCTTCTGCGATGGCGTACAAGAGAAATCCTATGCGCAGTGAGCGCATTGCCTCCCTTTCCCGTTATGTGATGATCGATGCATTGAATCCGGCGATCACATCAGCGACACAGTGGTTTGAAAGAACTCTGGATGACTCAGCAAATAAACGTCTCAGTGTGGCGGAGGCATTTCTGACGATTGATGGGATTCTTGATCTGTTTTTGAATGTTGTGGACGGTTTAGTAGTCTATGATAAGGTGATTACAAAGCGCCTGATGTCAGAGCTGCCCTTTATGGCGACAGAAAACATTATGATGGATGCGGTAAAGGCCGGTGGAAACCGCCAGGAGCTTCATGAGAAGATCCGTACCCTTTCGATGGAGGCAGGAAAGAATGTGAAAGAAAAGGGATTGGACAACAATCTGCTGGAACTGATCGCCTCTGATGAAGAGTTTCCGATGACGTTGGAAGAGTTACAAAAGACGATGGATCCGAGCCGTTATGTGGGAAGAGCGCCGAGCCAGGTGGCAGAATTTGTAGAGGATGTAGTAAAGCCGATCCTGGAGGAAAATAAAGAGTTATTAGGAGTAAAAGCCGAGATAAATGTATAAGGGTTAAGGTAATGTATTGACAGAAAAAAATAAGGCAATGCTATACTGATAATAGGTTTTGCCAAGATAAATTTTTTAGAAAGGAGGTATTTTTGTTACATATGGGGTCAGGCAGGACTATTAAATAAATATTGGAGGTTTTAATTCACTATGAAAGCGATGCAAAAGGGGAAACGTTTGTTTTCCGCAATTTTAATCGGCGTACTGGTATTGGGGAGTATCATGGTGCCGAAAGCCGAGACAAAAGCAGCGAATGAAACATTATTGAACACATACGGAAGTGTTATGGGACGTTCGGGAAACTGTGTAACGTTAAATCAGTTAAAGGATCCTGCTACATTGTCTCACATCAAAACTCATTATAACAGTATTACTTTGGAAAATGAGATGAAGCCGGATGCGATGCTGGGTTGGCAGCCAAGTTTGATCAGTCAGAACGAGGCGAGGAATTTAGGATACTATATACCATCGTCGATGCAGGAAACGTATGTTCCGAAAATTAATTTTGACACGATTGACCAAGTGCTGAAAATCTGTTATGAGAACGGAATCGGGGTTCGCGCCCATACGCTGATCTGGCACAGTCAGACACCGGACTGGTTTTTCCGGGTTGGATACTCTACAAACTATGGTTATGTTTCAGAATCACAGATGAATAACCGTATGGAATATTATATTAAGACAGTGATGAATCATGTTTATACAAGTAAATACGGAAGTGTTGTTTACACATGGGACGTTGTCAATGAATATTTACATGCGATACCATCCGGCTGGAGTAAGATATATGGAAATTGCGGAAATAAACCAGCTTTTGTAAAGCGCGCATTCCAGTATGCATACGACTGTATTAGTTATTTTAAACTTACAGATTCGGTTAGCTTGATGTATAATGATTTCAATACTTATATGGAAGTGGACGATATCATTACGATGATTCGTTATATCAATTCGGAGAAAAAGATCTGTAACGGTGTTGGCATGCAGTCACATCTTGGCACCACTTTCCCTAGTGTATCGTATTATACTGCGGCGCTTCAGGCATTTGTAAATGCCGGTTTTGAGGTTCAAATTACGGAACTTGATGTTACAAATAAGTCAGATGCGGATCAGGCAGGGTATTTGTATGATCTAATGAAAAATGTGTTAAGGATAAAAAAGGCGGGCGGCAAGATCACCGGACTCACATGGTGGGGAATCTCGGATCAGGTGACATGGATAAAAGGTGAAAAACCATTGCTGTTTTCCTATCTCAATGTTCCAAAGAGTTCTTACTATAATGTAATACAGGCATACAAAGATGCCGGTTTTACAGGTGTAAATCAAGGCGGTAATCAATCGGGAAGCAGCCAGACTCTGCCGAATGGATGGTATTATATAAAGAACATTAACGCACAGAAATATCTTCAGGTAAAGGATAATGTTGGAGGTAACAGCGTAAATGTAGAGATCGGAACGGGAACAGGCGTGAAAGGTCAGAAATGGTATTTATCCAATCAGGGAGACGGTTATTTCACGTTAAAGAATGGCAATGGCTATATGTTGGATATTCAGTATGGAGCAAAAGAAGACGGAACGAATGTGCAGACATATTCCGCAAATGGTGCCGATGCCCAGAAATTTAAAGTAGTGAAAACGTCTGAGACAAATGTATATGGCATTGTCACAAAAGTAACAGGTGATAAAAAGTCATTAGATGTATATAATTTTGGTACAGCGGATGGTTCCAATGTATGCCAGTGGACATATTATGCAAACTCCTGCCAGAAATGGATTTTTGAAGCTTGCTGATTTTCAGAGGGTGTTGTTTTATAACACCCTCTTTTTTGGGAAAAAATTTATATATTCTTTATAAAAAGCTAGAAAAATTTTAATAAATTTGATATAATAAGTTCAAGATATGTGTTAATGTGCTGCTCGGCACATATTCTGGTTGATGTTCATCAGGATCTGGTGGTTTCCGCACAATTCTTCCGGGTTTAGTAGGAGATGATATGTATTTCAGCGCATAAAGGGCGGTACAGAAAAGAGGGTAAGTATGCAAAAGGAAAAAGGAAAACTTGGAAAGCAGGGAAAGAATGAAAAGAGTGGTCAGTTTGTCAGTATAGAAAAAAAGATTTCTAAACGTTTTGCACAGACGATTCTCTTTTGTTGTGTTCTCCTTGGAGTTGTAGCTTCGGTCTTAAGCTATATTTCTTCGATCAGTGCTGTGAACAATACGATCGACAGTACTTCAGACATAGCGGCGGATTATGTGGCGGCTTCGCTGAAACAATACACGGCGATCGCCTATGAGACAGGAAGCATTGCACGTCTTGCTGATGCCGAAAAGTCAGTAGAGGAAAAAGAGACGATCCTGAATCAGAGAATCAAGGATCACAATTTTCAGGGTGGATTTCTCTTAAATGACAAGGGGATTGACGTGATCTCCGGAAAAGATTATTCGGACCAGGATTACTTTAAGGAAGCTATGAAGGGGAAAACCTTTGTTTCCACACCTACATACAATGAAGATACCAAATCCATATTCTATGCGGTTTCTGCGCCGTTATGGGAGGGTGGTCTGCCTGGTACTACACCGGTTGGCGCTGTTGTATATGTTCCGGATGGTGAGTTTTTGAATGATGTTATGCGCTCTATCAAAGTAGGGGAGGGTGGCACTGCATTTATGCTTGATTCCAAAGGGATCACGATTGCAGACATTAGCTCTGAAAATGTAGGCCTTGAGGATAGTATTAATCTGGGACAAGAGAACCCTAAACTGAAAAAGTATAGTGAGATCTGTAAAAAGATGGTAGCTGGTGAAAATGGAACTGGTACCTACTCTTATGGAGGAAAGACGAAAGTAGTCGCCTATTCCCCTATTAAGGATATGAACGGATGGAGCATCGGTGTCGCTGCCGTGCGGAATGAATTTTTAGGAATGTTTTTCCTGTCATTGATCGTTACGATCATCTTTGTTATAGCCTTTACATTTTTGGGTATCAGAAGTGGTGTTCAGTTAGGGAAAAAGGTTGTCAGGCCGATTGCAGAAGTAGTGGACCGGCTCAAGCTTCTGGCAGAAGGAGATCTTCATGCAGATACTCCGATTCCAGAGACAAACGATGAGACGGCAACGCTGATGAATTGTTTATCCGAGACGGTGAAAGATCTGAAAGGGGTTATTACAGATATAGATGAACATCTGGCAAATCTGTCGGATGGAAACTTCCTAATAAATGTGGACAGCAGTTATAAGGGAGATTTTGTACAGATCAGTGAATCTTTCCGGGGAATTGTCGCTTCTTTGAGCGATGCCATGAGGGAGATTGACAGCAATGCAGAGTATGTGCAGAATGGAGCTACTGACTTGTCAGGGGCGGCACAGCTTCTGGCAGAAGGTGCTACCGATCAGGCGAGCGCTATTGAAGAGCTGACGGCAACGATTACAGAGGTATCAGAAAAAATAACGGTGAATGCAAGAAATGCAGACAAAGCCAAAACGATTGTTGCTGGTATGGGTGAGCAGATCCTGGAAAGCAATGAGCACATGAAGAAAAATACGGAAGCGATGAACAATATCAAAGAAGAGTCTAATAAAATTGCTGAAATTATCAGTAGTATAGAAGAGATCGCCAGTCAGACGGCACTTTTGGCCCTCAATGCATCCATAGAGGCAGCAAGAGCAGGAGAGAATGGAAGAGGATTTGCTGTGGTGGCTACACAGGTAGGTGTTTTGGCAGATCAGAGCTCGGAGGCGGCAAGGAATACAAAGGATCTCATCCAGAATGCCATTGAAGCAGTAGAAGAAGGAATGGAACTGGCAAATTCTACAGCGGAATCGTTACTCTCTGTAGTGGACAATGTCAAACTGGTAAATAATTCCATGGCAGAGATTGCAGAGGCCTCAGATAATCAGGCACTGGCAGTAGCTCAGATTACTGAGGGAATTAACCAGATCGCAGGTGTTATAGAGTCGAATACGGCTACCTCAGAGGAGAGCGCTGCGGCATCACAGGAATTGTCGACCCAGGCGAATATGCTTAAGGAATTGGTGGGAAGATTCCAATATGAAAATTAGTATAAGTGCTTTAGAGCCGGACTGTATCCGGCTCTTATTTTGTATAGAGTTTAGAAATCCGTCGATAAGATCAGTTTTTTGTTGTTGAGTTAAGAAATCTATGGTAGAATAATAATAGTTTTTAAATCGAGGAGGACGTTACCGTGAAACAATATTTTGGTATGAGCCAGAGCGGAGATCTGCAGGAAGCAGTCCGCGGAGTGAGCAATCCCCAGCTAATTATGCTGTTTTCCAACGGTGATCAGTTTGAGGAACATGTTAAAAAGTTAGAATCACTTTTTCCGAATATTCCTAGTATCGGTTGTATCGGTATGAGCTACGACACCAGAGTAGTTGAAAAAGGCGTGGGAATTCTTGCATTTTCGGATGGTGTCAGTGTAGCAGTTAATGTACTGGAACAGGCTTCCACGATGCCGGTAAAATATATTGAACGGTTGGAGAAGGATGTGTCAGAAGTAAATGCTTCACAAAAAGATACCATATGTATTGATTTTTGTTCCGGAAATGATGCCTGTGTGCTGACAACGATCCACAGTGTATTGAAAAGTAAAAATATTTCGCTGGTAGGAGGAACCGGGGATGCCGGCAAAGTCTCTGTCAATGGTAAGGTTTATAAAGATGCAGTAGCCTATGCCCTGGTCAAAAATAATAACGGCAGGGTAAAAGCTTATAAGGAAAATATTTATCGTCAGATGGGGAATTACCGTTTCATCGCCTCAAAGACAAAAAAATCAGATTACATACTGGGAGAATTGAATGGCAAACCTGCCAAACATGTATATCAGCATATTCTCCATGTGACAGAAGAGGAAATATTAACCCAGACCTTTAAGAATCCTTTTGGAAAAATCAATGGGGATGAAACCTGTATTATTTCCATTAAAGACATATACAAGAACGGTCTGACATGCTTTCGGCAGGTAAATGATTCGGATGTGCTTATCCTGCTTGAGCTGGGAGACTACAGGGAGATTGTAAAAAATACCATCCATAAGATTTATCAGGATTTTCCGAAGATTTCTGCCGTATTTTCTGTAAACTGCCTGTTCCGGTATTTGCTGTTTACTGAAAATAATTATATGCAGGAATATCTGAAGGAAATGGGGACTTTAGGCAATCATGCAGGTCTTGTGGGATATGGAGAGCATTATAATAACCAGTTCGTGAACCAGTCTATGACCTGTGTGGTATTTGAATAAAGGAGGAAGAAGGAAATGCGATTTAAGAAGAAAGACCATAAGTTGGATGCTCACCCCATTTTGCACGTGATGGGAAGCCTGAAAGATTATCAAAAAGATCTTGTGCAAAAGGAAGTAGATTCTCTGAATCAGCTGGGCATGGTAAACCATTCCTTCCTTGGAGTTCTTGATCGGGCAGAAAATTTTCAGCAGACTTTACAGGATTTTGAGGGTACTTTTTCTAATATAAATCAGATATCCGGTCAGTTTGAGACGATAAAAAGTGAGATTGCCCAGTCTGTGAACCAGGCACAGGATGAGGTAGAAGAGCTAAAAACTAGTTCCCGGCAGGTAGAAGCTCATTTTGAAGAGATGAAAAGCACTTTTGATGATTTCAAGGCGGCAGTACAGCAAATAAAAAAATGCACGAACAAAATTACTTCGATTGCGGAACAGACAAATATTCTTGCCTTGAATGCCTCGATAGAAGCTGCGAAAGCGGGAGAACATGGAAAGGGATTTGAAGTGGTCGCCGAGGAGGTCAAGAGCCTGGCGGATGAAGTCAAAAATATGGTGGCGGCTGTAGAGGCAAGTATCGCTGATGTAGAGGAAGATACAGATAAGCTTCATTCCGATATCGATACCTCACAGGAGGCTTTGGAACAAAGTCTTGAAAAGGTGGATCAGACCTATGAGATGTTTGATCAGATCACGGAAGCTGCGGAGGGCGCCACAGCCGTTCAATCTGAGATCTCTAATGTCATTGACGATTCAAAGAGAGCACTGCAGAACGTCAATACTTTCTTTGATAAGACGAAAGATCAGTACCAGGAAGTTATGAAACATATTAACCATGCCAGCAAACTGGGGACGACGAAGAGTGCGATGTTTGAGGATGTGGATAATATGCTGTCCCAGATCGCTCCTATGATAGAAGAATATGAGGCATAAGCAGAGACCGGCTGTCATGAATAGATCAGCCGGTCTTTTCCTATAGGAAAGTTCTCGAAGTGTGGAGCGAAGAATCACTTGTGATTCTTCAGAGGTGTGCGTTTCTCAGCCGCACCTTTTTTATATTCTTCCCTTGTAAGAAGTTTGTAAGATTCATTTGTTTTAATAATAGTATCAAAGATATTAAAGCAAGGAGTGAGGAATAAATGAAAATACTTGGAGTAAAGAATTTAATGAAGCATTATGGCAGTGGTGAAAATCTTGTGAAGGCTGTGGACGGCATCGATCTGTCTGTGGAAAGGGGCGAGTTTATAGCAGTTGTTGGAACGAGTGGTTCCGGTAAGACAACTCTGCTTAATCTGATCGGGGGATTGGATACTCCTGATTCAGGGAAAATATGGATCGAGGGACAGATTATCTCGGATCTTGGTTCGGATGAGCTGACCGTATTCCGAAGAAGGAAGATCGGTTTTGTATTTCAGAATTATAATCTGGTAACGGCAATAAATGTTTATAAAAATATTGTTATGCCTATCAGACTCGATGGGAACAAAGTGGATGGCGATCATATTCGACACATAGTCTCGGCTCTTGGAATCGAAAATAAGTTAAAAGCCTATCCAAACCAGCTGTCCGGGGGACAGCAGCAGCGCGTGGCGATTGCGAGGGCACTTTCAGCAAAGCCATCGCTTATTCTGGCGGATGAGCCGACAGGGAATCTGGATTCGAGGACCAGTCAGGAAGTAATGGGGCTGTTGAAATCTGCGAGCAGGGAATTTGACCAGACTGTCATCATGATAACCCACAATGAGGAGATCGCACAGCTGGCGGACCGCATTATCCATATCGAGGATGGAAAAATAATCGGAGGTGAGGCATAATGTTTGAGAACACGAATAAAGCCCTGCCCATTGAGATTGCAAGGGAAACGATGAAGGCACATCATCTCCGGAATATCATGGCGTGTCTGGCTATCATTCTAACCACTACACTTATTACGGTAGTCTGCGGTGCAGGGATCAGTACCATAGATGCGATTATGACAGAATCTGGTTATGGGATAAGCGGGATAGGAATCTATGGTGATATAGAGATGCTGGATAAAGTGAGAGAGCAGTCTGAGGTGGAGTGGGCGGATATTGCCAGGCCCTGTATGCAGGGAACGCCGAGAAATCATGAGTTTGCGGGAAACATAGTAAAGTTTTCGGGAGTGGATAGGGAGTATTATGAACATCATGATATAGATCTGGTTTCTGGAAATTATCCGCAAAATGAACACGAACTTTTAATATCTGATTCTCTCGCCCAAAAAATAGGCAGAGAAATGACTCCGGGGCAAAGGATTACATTAAACCTGGTTGTTTTAAAAGATAATATACAGGAAGAAGAGGCTGTTGAACTGACGATCTGTGGTTTTTATGCCAATCCATCGGATAGACTTGCAGATCATGAAGAAATTTATACATCAAAAAACTTTCCAGATATATACAATCCTGAATTGAAGGATGCTGCCAGCATTATATATGTTAAATTTACTGATCTGACGGATTTTTCCTCCCTGGAGAAGATAGAGGAAAAATTGAGTGATCTAAACAGGGCAGTGAAGGGAAACGGAATTATTATGGATCTGTCTGGAGACGTTAAGGAAGAGTTTGTAAATACAATGGCTTTATTGTTATTGATCATGGTTTGTGGATTCTTACTGATTCATAATATTTTCCGTATCTCGATAGTAAATGATATCCGGTTTATTGGTAATATGAAAATTATTGGAATGACAAAAAGGCAGATCGGTGTTATGCTTAGATGGCAGGTCAGACGTCTGGGTGCGGCAGGCATCATAGCTGGCAGTGTTCTTGGAACAGGATTGAATTTCTTTGTCATACGGCTCTTTCAATCCATGGATTTTTCTTACGCCAGGTATTATGAGTTAGGAAGATCCATAGTCGTTTCTGTCATAGCTGGTATAGTATTTTCCATCATCACTTTGTGGGTTAGCAGCAGGACAGCAGTATCCCTGGCAAGAAAGGTGTCTCCAGTAGCTGCCTCAAAGTTCCGCTCATCAGGCAGAAAGAAAAAGTTATTTGCCATTATTTCTTTTACTCTTGGTGGAATTCTCTTCTGTACGATTTTTACGGTGTTCGCTGGATATGATCCAGAATGGATGGTAGATTCAAGAAATGAGGCGGATTTTGTAGTCCAGCAATGGCATTCCCTGCAGCCAATGTATGAGCCCTATGATCCTATGGATGGGAAATTTGTCCAGAGTATCCGTGAACTTGATTTTGTGAAAGACAGTTATTTGTTTTACCGTGCCCGCAGTGAGAAAACGAACAAGGCAGATAAGAGTGGTCTATATTCAGATTCTTTGGGTGAGGTTAAATTCGATGGACATTATAGAGATGTTATGACCAAAGAGTTTGAGAAAATGTCCTTTATAAAAGAGGATTGGGAGATCTTTGTGCAGGACGGAAGGGCAAATACAGGCATTCTGGGAATGGAGGCGGCAGCTCTCGATATGGAGGGGAAAAATGTGGATATTCTGGATGGGGAATTGGATGCTGATTTATTTGCTACTGGTAAGTACCTGATTTACATGCCTTTTGCAATTCCTGAGAGTGTGTCCACAAAGGAATATCTGGAATATGGAATGAAAGCTGGAGATGAGGTCACAATTTCTTTTTGGAATTCTGAACTTAGGAAGTATAAGACAAAAACATTTACCGTTATGGCGGTTGTGGAGCGAAAACAGGAAAATTACGCGGGTGAAATGAGTTTCGGAGGTATCCAGCTGGTTATGGAAAACCGCATATTTGAGGAAGTTTACGGAGATTCTGCAAAGAAGATGATTAGTTCGCTGCGTATGAATACGTTGGGCAGAAATGCCAGAATGGAACAGGAGACCATCGAGCAGATGCTTGCTGATCATTTTAATTCCCAGGTACAGGTAAATTCCAGGTACAAAACACGTCAGGATGAGAAGAGTAAACAAAAACAGGAGATGTTTATTGGAATATTGTTTGGTATGATTGTCGCTTTTATTGGGCTGACAAATATAATCAATACAGTTATTACAGATGTTTTATCACGGAAGCTTGAGTTTGCAGTGATGCAGTCTCTCGGTATGACGAAGAGACAGATGATGTCGAAAATATGCCAGGAAGGCATAAAAATGATTCTGATTAGTTTTCTTCCTGTTTGTTTACTGGGCATTTTCTCTACAAGAGCCCTGGCATCACTTATGTATATAAAATATGTTTCATATATGTATGTAGTATCCTGTGTTTTGATATTATTATTAGGATTATTTACTGCCTGCATCACTGGCTGTACATTAACCAGGAGCCTGAATAAAAAGACGGTTGTAGAGCGGTTACGAGAAATGGAATAAAAGAGAGTCAGCTTCACGGCGCCTGGGGATGTCCTGGCGCCGCGGGGCTAAGTTGTGGAGGCGGAATGATGTACCGGATTCTGGTGGTAGAGGATGATAACGACTTACGCAATGGAGTAGTTTATGCTTTAGAAAGAGAAGGATATATGGTTCAGACAGCTGAAAGCCTGAGAGAACTGGATGCTGTCTCTTTCTCATCTTTGGATGCCATTCTTCTGGATATTACGCTGCCTGATGGAGACAGCAGGAATTATCTGACGATATTAAGGAAGTCTTCTGCTATTCCCATTATCTTTATGACTGCACATAATACAGAAACAGATATGATACAGGGATATGATGCCGGCGCGGATGATTATATAACAAAACCCTTTTCCATTCCGCTTCTGTTAAGGAGGATAAAGGCAGTGCTGCGGCGTAGCTGCGGGGGGGCGGAAGAAATCTATTGTGCCAGGGAGCTTTCTTATGATTTTAGGGAAAAAAGCCTAAAAAAAAATGGAGATCCTGTTCCTCTGAGTAAAACCGAGATAAAGCTTTTGGAGGTCTTTATCCAAAATAAAAACCAGGTACTTACGACGGAGATCCTTCTGGAGCAGATCTGGGATATCGACGGGAATTTTGTGGATAAAAACACTTTGAGCGTTACCGTTGCAAGGCTGCGTGCCAAAATTGAGGAAGACAGAAAACATCCGAAATGGATTAGGAACGTATTTGGAATTGGGTATAAATGGAGTGACAGAGATGAAAAATAATAGAATACAAATTAAATGGATCGTCATAGTTACCATATTGATCTGGCTGGCATCCCTGGTGGTTTTTGCCGCCGGAGCTGTGCACACGGGGGTTACCTCTGCTGTATGTATGTGCATGTATGGGATATGGAATCTAATTCTTTTCTCCATGGCTTATCTGGTGGTGTCCAGAAAGATAACCAATATTATGCGGCGGGTGGATGACAGTATCCAGAGTATGATAGACGGGATTCCTGTCCGCAGTTTTCCGGAGGGAGAGGAATCTTTGCTTGGCAAGTTCCAGGTTCAGCTTACAAAATTGTACCAGATTTTAAGCCGGTCACGTGAGAATGAGGAAAAGCTAAGGAAAGAAATGAGCAGTCTTGTGAGTGATATGGTCCATCAAATCAATACCCCTCTTACCAACATTCAGATGTATACCAGTTTTTTAATTCAGGATGGTATTTCGGAACAAGAGAAGGCGCGTATGTGTGAGATCGTCAGTAGCCAGATCGAAAAACTGGGATGGTTTGCGGATGGTTTTACAAAAACGGCGAGACTGGAAGAAGATATGAGAAAACTGAGACCGGAGTATCAGCCGATCCTGCCGATGATCCTTTCCGCCATTGATGAAATATCGGTTAAGGCAGAAGCCCATGGGGATGAGATCTGTCTGGAGGGGGAACAGAATATTGAGGCTGTTTATGACCGGAGGTGGACTGAAGAGGCAGTTTTTAATCTGCTGGATAACGCGGTTAAATATGGTGAAGAGAATAGTAAGATTTACGTGAGGATGACATCTTATGAAATCTATGTGAGGATTGATGTGATCAATTATGGGAAACCTGTTCCGAAAGAAGACTATACGGTTATATTTAACCGATATCATAGAGGAAATAATGCCGCTTTTATCAAAGAGGGCGTGGGGCTTGGTCTTTATCTGACCAGGGAGATCGCTGCCGGTCAGGGAGGTTATGTAAAGGTCGGAAATTATAAAGGGGAAGGAACGATATTTAGTTTGTTTTTGCTAAGCTCTTGCAGGTAAATAAAAAATTAATATTTCTTTTATATTTCTTCTAAAAAGTTTTGTTGTGCCATATAGGATTGTATGTTATAATGCAGGTGTGTTTTATATTAAAGGAGGATAAAAATAGATGAACATGCTGGATGAATTAAAGGGATTGGGCGTTGATGTAGACGAAGGGATAGCGCGTCTTACAGGGAATCCTGCATTTTATGAAAAGATGCTTTTCCGATTTCCTGAAATGCTTGCTAAGTCATCTGTGGATCCGGATTTTGATTGTAATGATTATGGGGAAGTGATCGAACTGGCACATGCTATCAAGGGCGCTACAGGAAATTTGTCTTTGACACCGCTTTTTAAAGCATATGACGAAATTGTGGCACTCTTAAGGGCAGATCAGCCGCAGCAGGCAAAAGGAGTTCTGCAGCAGATCCTTCCTGTTCAGGAGAAGATTGTGGCGTGTATTGAGAAATATGCCTGATCGAATCCAAACAAATGCCTTTGGGGAGGTCAGTGATGAGAGAAAAGAAAAGTATATTAATTGTTGATGATGTTGAGATTAACCGTATGATTCTGGCGGAGATCTTCCAGGATGACTACACGATCGTTGAGGCCGACGGCGGTGAAAGAGCTATTGAGATCCTAAACGACAGTGAGCATTTTCAGATTTCTGCGGTTCTTTTAGATCTGCTTATGCCTGGCATAAATGGACTTGAAGTGCTAAAGAGGATGAACGAGAGTGGAAAGATACAGAGTATTCCTGTATTTCTTATAACGGCAGCAGACAGCCAGGAAATGTTGCTGGAGGGATATCATCTTGGAGCTATTGATGTTATCAGAAAACCATTTATGACACATTTCCTTAAGTGCAGGATCGGCAATGTGATCGAGCTGTATGCGCATCGGAACGAACTGGAAAGTGTGGTTGAAGAGCAGGTGCGCAGACTGAATTACATCAATCAGAACATGATCGAGACGCTGGCTACGGTCATCGAGTTCCGTGATTGTGAGTCCGGTGAGCACGTTAAGAGGATCAGTGAACTGACGAGAATATTGATGAAGGAAGTAAGTGATGCTTATCCGGAGTATCATCTTTCCCAGAAGGAGATTGACAAGATTGCAGCTTCGTCGGTTCTTCACGATGTTGGAAAGATCTCTATTCCGGACATGATCCTGAATAAGCCGGGAAGGCTTACGAAAGAAGAATTTGAGATTATGAAGGGGCACACCGTGAAAGGATGTGAGATTCTTCAGAATATTCCGAACATTATGGACGAAGGACTGTATAATTATAGTTATGACATATGCAGACATCATCATGAGCGATGGGACGGGAAGGGATATCCCGATGGCCTGAGTGGAGATGATATTTCTGTATGGGCGCAGGTGGTATCGATTGCTGACGTCTACGATGCTCTCACTGCCAAGAGAGTGTATAAGGACGCATTTAGTCATGAAAAGGCTGTGAAGATGATCTATAATGGAGAGTGCGGTACCTTTAACCCGAAAATACTGATTGTTTTTGAAAAGGTTAAGGATAAGCTTAAGAAAAATGAGGAAGAAATGAGACAATAAAGAACTACAGTGGCGACTGTATACAAAAAGCCCCTATGTCACTTCATAGATGACATAGGGGCTTTTTGTTGGAAATTTTTAATGACAGGAAAGGGATCAGTAGCCGACCTTCTTTCCTTTTTTCGTCATATATCCGGTGATTCTTTTTGCTTTATAATCCGCTTTTTTGCGGGAATCTGGTACTTCTGGATCGGTAGGATCATAATTGATTCCGCCGGTGGTTTTTATGACAGGCGACTTGCCCAGAGGCCCTGGTTTTGAAGCGTTGCCTTTTACGATTTTTACAGTTGTTCCGGTAGAAGCATAGTCGTAGATCCATTTGGCGTCTGCCACGGTCATACGGATACAGCCTGCAGAAGCGGGAGATCCCAGCCGGTTATAGGTGGAGGACGGCAGAGCATAGTGTGACTGGGCGCTTACAGCAATGGCGTGGAAATACACGTTTCCTACGACGTGGGAAGCCCATCTTGCATAGACAATGCTGTCATCCGGTTCGACCATTGTTTTCAATGTATATTTTACCGACTGTCCGTTGGTACAGATGGAGTAAGTACCCAGCGGGGTGTAGGAAGAATCTTCGTTCAATCCGCTGGTTCCGGCATTTGTCCATGTGTCACGTCCCACAGATACGGAACAGGTCTTGATCGGAATATCGTACTTTTTCGTCTCTTCATTATATAAGTAGATCGTTACTGCGCAGGCAGCCCGGTTTAATTCAATGTACAGACGATTTGTATTGGAAGAACTGCTCTTCTTCAGATTTACAATATCTGTGAGATCGGTCTGTTTTTTATTGTTTACGTAATAGAATTTATAGGTCTTTCCTGCATATTTTTCATAGAACCAGCCGTTCTTACCCAGATCTTTTTTCCTGAGACGATAAGTTTCCTCATCCAGTAAAACTTTCTTACCCCAGCTGGTGTAACCATAGACCTGAAGCTTGTACTTGCCCTTTTCTTCATTAGGTACCTTTAGGGATATTTTTTTCTTACCCGAAGTTCCGGTTACGACATAAGAGCCTTGTTTTTTCAGTTTCTTTCCATTTACCTGATATAAAACAAAACGAACTTTCTTTATGTTGCCAGGTATGTATGGGTTGGTAAGCTTATAAAGACAGGTGGCATTTTTCTTTCTGGAAACTGACAGGGTTCCGCTCTGGACCCGTTCATCTGCCAGCGCAGTCATGTCCAGTGTCTGAGTGTTGTTGTTATTATCAGTAAGGACTGCCTTAATGGTATAAAGGTCCAAAAGATAATCCAGCTTTTTCAGCGAGACTTCAGCATAGTATTTGCTTCCGTCAGATTTTTTGCTGGTGCCTGTGACAGTGGTCATTTTTTTGCCCTTGCTGCTATAGATCTGAAAACGAACTTTCTTTACTCCATACACATTCTTTAAACCATCCAGATTGATACCAAAGGATTTTTTCTTCTCCAGAGATTTAGACTTCTGAACCAGAAAAGTTTTCTGGGTGGGGGCGATATGATAGGAGCTTGCCGCCAGGGTGAGGGGAGTTCCGGAGTTTCCGTTATCCAGAACCAGTTTTACATTCCATTTTCCATAAGCGGTGCCTGCCTGGGCAATGTTGGCACTGAATGTCATATTTCCCTCAACAAAAGGTGTCTTAAGTGCAATAGTTTTTGCGTTGTTCTCATTGGAACCATCCGGCCAGGCAGCAACATATACCTGCTTGTCCTCTCCAGGAATAACCACATCGCCGGCTGGAACAG
>JAAVZE010000105.1 GCA_022791495.1 Eubacterium sp. | reverse complement strand
GGTATTGGATGAGCGGAAGCAGAAGATTCTGGAAGCGATCATCCATAATTACATGGAGAGCGGGGAGCCGGTTGGTTCACGAACTGTTTCCAAGTATACGGATTTGAATCTGAGTTCCGCGACGATCCGAAATGAGATGGCAGACCTGGAGGAAATGGGATATATTCTCCAGCCCCATACTTCAGCGGGAAGGATTCCCTCTGACAAAGCATATCGTCTCTATGTAGACACGGTACTTAAAAATAAGGAAAAAGAAGTAGACGATATGAAGGGAGTGCTGATCGAGAAGGCGGATAAGATTGATCTGCTGTTGAAACAGGTGGCGAAGCTGCTTGCTGAGAATACGAATTATACGACTATGGTTTCCAAACCAAGATATGAACATAAGAAGATTAAGTTTATTCAGCTGAATCAGATATCAGACGTACAGCTTCTTGTCATTGTTGTTTTGGATAATAACCATGTAAATAACAAGTTTATTGATTTGGCATACCCGATTGATGATAATATTGTCTCACAGTTGAATTTCCTGATAAATGCAGCTTTAAACGGTCTGGATGTGACAGAGATCAATCTGGCAATTATGCAGGATATAAAGGAGAAGGCTGGTGAATACGGGGATCTGGCTTCCAGTATTCTCGACTGCATCGGGGAAGCACTAAAGGATGAAGAGGCATCGGAGATCTATACATCCGGTGCTACCAATATTTTAAAATATCCAGAACTCAGTGATAAAGAGAAGATGGCAGAATTATTATCTACCTTTGAGGAAAAACAGAGACTGGAAGCGTGGGTCAATGATGAGGCAGATCCGGAAGAACATGGGATTCAGGTATATATTGGCGACGAGTCGCCAGTGGAAGCTATGAAAAACTGTTCTGTGGTGACCGCTACTTATAAGATCAAAGAAGGCGTTTATGGGAAAATAGGAATTGTTGGACCGAAACGTATGGATTATGAGAAGGTGGTGGGAACTTTGGAGAACTGTATGCAGCAGCTGGATGATATTTTTAAATCCAAGGAATGATAGATGGAAAGGCGGTAGAG
The DNA here is from genome assembly GCA_022791495.1 of Eubacterium sp. GTDB lineage: Bacteria > Bacillota > Clostridia > Lachnospirales > Lachnospiraceae > Eubacterium_F. The sequence goes on along the minus strand of JAAVZE010000105.1, from coordinate 4,488 downwards.
AACGTGGCAGAGGAAAAGGTAAACGAGCAGATAGACAATGATACGGAGGAGATCGCTGCGGAAGAAAAGGCAGAGGATATCCAGGAGGAAGAGAATAGGGCATCTGCTGGAGAAGTGGCGCAGGAATCAGAAGAAAAAGAAGACTCCAAAGTAGCTGCAAAAGAAAAAAAGAAAAAGAGAAAAGACAAAAAAGATGAAAAAATTGAGGAATTAAATGATCGGCTTCTGCGCAATATGGCGGAATTTGAGAATTTTAGAAACCGCTCGGAAAAGGAAAAGACATTGATGTTTGAGATCGGTGCCAAATCCGTCGTTGAGAAGATTCTTCCCGTGGTGGATAATTTTGAACGAGGTCTGGGAGCAGTAGCTGAAGAGGAAAAAGATAATGCCTTTGTCAAGGGGATGGAAGCGGTATATAAGCAGTTTTCTACGGTGCTTGAAGAGATTGGTGTTGTCCCCATCGAAGCATTGGGAAAAGAATTTGATCCCAATTTACACAATGCAGTGATGCATGATGAGGATGATTCCATGGAAGCCAACATTATTTCTGAGGAATTTCAGAAAGGATATATGTACAAGGAAAGTGTGGTAAGGCATTCCATGGTTAAGGTGGTTAATTAGGCCACAGTGTAAAGAGTTATTTCATATCATTCATATAAATTTTAAAGAAATAAAAGGAGAGATTATCATGAGTAAGATTATCGGTATTGACTTAGGTACAACCAACAGCTGTGTTGCTGTGATGGAAGGTGGTAAACCTGTAGTGATCGCCAATGCAGAGGGCGCCAGGACTACACCATCTGTTGTGGCATTTACAAAGAATGGAGAGCGTCTGATCGGTGAGCCGGCAAAACGTCAGGCAGTTACCAATGCAGACAATACCATTTCTTCTATTAAGAGACATATGGGTACGGATTACCGTGCAGCGATTGATGATAAAAAGTATTCCCCGCAGGAAATTTCTGCCATGATCCTTCAGAAATTGAAATCTGATGCAGAAAATTATCTGGGAGGAGAAAAGGTAACAGAAGCGGTGATTACAGTACCGGCATATTTTAATGACGCACAGCGTCAGGCGACAAAGGATGCTGGAAAGATTGCCGGTCTTGATGTGAAACGTATCATCAACGAACCGACAGCAGCAGCCCTTGCTTATGGACTTGACAACGAGGGAGAGCAGAAGATCATGGTATACGATCTGGGTGGAGGTACCTTTGACGTATCCATTATTGAGATCGGTGACGGAGTGATCGAGGTATTGTCTACATCTGGAGACAACCGTCTCGGTGGTGATGATTTTGATAATAAGCTCTGCGATTATATGGTTAATGAGTTTAAGAATACAGAAGGAATTGACCTCTCTGGTGACAAGATGGCGATGCAGCGTCTGAAAGAGGCAGCAGAAAAGGCGAAAAAGGAGCTTTCTGCGGCTACTACTACCAACATCAATCTTCCGTTTATTACCGCTACGGCTGAGGGACCAAAGCATTTTGATATGAACCTCACTCGTGCCAAATTTGACGAGCTGACCGCAGATCTTGTGGAGAGAACGGCAACGCCTGTAACTAATGCGTTGAAAGATGCGGGAATTAGCGCATCTGAGCTTGGCAAAGTGCTCCTGGTAGGTGGTTCCACTCGAATTCCGGCAGTACAGGACAAGGTGAAACAGCTTACTGGCCATGAGCCGAACAAATCCCTGAATCCGGATGAATGTGTGGCACTGGGCGCTTCCATTCAGGGAGGTAAACTGGCCGGAGATACTGGTGCCGGAGATATCCTTCTACTGGACGTAACACCGCTTTCGCTGGCGATCGAAACCATGGGTGGAGTTGCTACAAAGCTCATCGAGAGAAATACGACGATTCCTACAAAGAAGAGTCAGATCTTCTCTACTGCGGCAGATAATCAGACAGCAGTTGATATCAATGTAGTACAGGGAGAGAGACAGTTTGCCAAAGACAATAAATCACTGGGACAGTTTAGATTGGATGGAATTCCACCGGCTATGCGTGGAGTACCTCAGATCGAGGTTACTTTTGATATTGACGCCAATGGTATTGTAAACGTATCCGCAAAGGACTTGGGAACAGGAAAAGAACAGCACATCACCATTACAGCAGGTTCTAACTTATCGGATGATGAAATTGATAAGGCAGTGAAAGAAGCAGCGGAGTTTGAAGCTCAGGATAAAAAGCGCAAGGAAGGTATTGATGTGCGCAACGAGGCGGATAGTATGGTATTCCAGACAGAGAAGGCATTGAATGATGTTGGAGAAGGTGTGGATGCCGCAGAAAAAGAAAAAGTTCAGGCAGAGATTGAGAAGGTAAAGGCGATCCTTGAGAGGACGCAGGCAGAATCCATGTCGGATGCGGAAATTGATGAGCTGAAGGCAGCCAAGGAATCACTGATGAACAGCGCACAGCAGGTGTTTGCAAAGGTTTATGAGCAGGCACAGCAGGCAGCAGGCGGAGCTCAGGGTGCAGGACCTGATATGGGAGCAGCTGCCGGAGCAGGTCAGCCGGATAACGGCGGAGACGACGTTGTAGACGGTGATTTTAGAGAACTGTAAAATTGGGCTGATAATATGGAACTGGGGCTCGTGCTGTAGTATAGGCACGAGTCAAAGTTCTTTGTTTTGGAGGAGAGAAAATGGCTGAGAAACGTGATTATTACGAAGTGCTGGGGGTCGGCCGGAATGCTGGCGACAGTGAATTAAAAAGTGCTTATCGTAAGCTGGCGAAAAAATATCATCCTGATACAAATCCAGGGAATGCAGAGGCCGAGGCAAAATTTAAAGAGGCTTCGGAAGCGTATGCAGTATTGAGTGATTCAGAGAAGAGAAGACAGTATGATCAGTTTGGACACGCGGCATTTGAAAATGGCGGTGGAGCTGGTGGTTTTGACTTTTCTGGCATGGATATGGGGGATATCTTTGGGGATATCTTTGGGGATTTTTTTGGCGGTGGAAGGCGCCGTGATCCCAATGCACCTACCAGGGGAGCAAATCTTCGTGCTCAGGTCAGGATTACTCTGGAAGAAGCCTGTTTTGGTGTGGAAAAGGAACTGGAACTGAATTTAAAAGATGAGTGCAGCACTTGTCATGGCACAGGTGCTAAACCGGGGACTACACCAGAGACCTGTGCTACCTGCGGCGGTAAGGGACAGGTGGTTACAACGCAGAAATCCCTGTTTGGAATGGTACAGAATGTGACGACATGCCCTCATTGTCATGGTTCCGGAAAGGTGATCAAAGATAAATGTGGAGAATGCCACGGTACCGGTTATACATCAAGCCGCAAAAAAATTCAGGTATCGATACCGGCAGGAATCGATCATGGCCAGAGCGTCCGCCTACGAGGGAAGGGAGAGCCTGGAACCAATGGTGGTGCAAGAGGAGATTTGCTGGTAGAGGTATTTGTAGAGCGCAATCCAGATTTTGAGCGACGTGACTATGATATTTTCTCTACCGTAAAGATATCCTATCCCAAAGCGGTGCTCGGAGGAGAGATCGTTGTAAAAACTATTGATGGCGAAGTGGCTTATACTGTGAAAGCAGGAACTCAGAACGGAACGAGAGTAAGGCTGAGGGGTAAGGGAGTTCCTTCTCTCAGGAACAAAAAGCTTCGAGGAAACCACTATGTAGATATTGTGGTTGATGTTCCCACAACAGTCAGTAAGGAGCAGAAAAAGCTGTTACAGCAGTTGGAAGATAGTTTCAACGAAAAGGATGGGAAAAAGCATAAGAAACGTTGAATACGTCGATGAGATAAATATGTTGGAAGGTAGACAGTGTATAGCTCAATAGCGCAAATTTGAACCGTGTATCTGTTATGAGGGATCAGCAGATACGCGGTTTTCTCTGATGCAAAAAACAGACACCTTCCGAAGAAGATGTCTGTTAAAATCTCAATCATAGACAAATTATGCTACAGTAAATTTAGCTTTCAGTACTGTAATTTCATCACCTGACTGATATGGACAATTGTCTTTCAAGTTCGGGATGTAGAACATGATTGGGTAGTTGATGTTAGTATCAGGATCCTTGTCGCCATTCATAGCGTTCTTAGGAATAGTGTAGCTAAAGGTGTATGTATAAGTCTTACCCTTCTTAATCTTACCTTCTTTAACTACGGCACCTTTATGTGACTTGTTCTTCTTCACAGAAGCAAGGCTCCATTTCTGATTTGCTTTCTTTGCGATCTGAGCACGAAGCTTAGAGTCAATTACATGGTAAGCAAATGGATAAGAAGCAGCTCCTCCAGATGTGTAGTTGAAGCAGAATCCGAGCTCAGCAAGGTCATTCTTACCAGAGTTCTTAACTGTTACAGAGATATTGATCTTCTTTCCTCTGAAGTCTTTTCCGCCGTTTGCTGGATCATAGAATACAGCGCGGCAAAGCCACATGCTGAAGCTGTCATACTTAAATGTGCTGTAAGGACATTTTACTGGTGCTGCAAAAGATTCACCGGTCTCAGAATTGGATCCAGT
>JAAVZE010000194.1 GCA_022791495.1 Eubacterium sp. | reverse complement strand
TGCTGCGGATCTTGCTCATCTCTTCTTTGCTGGACTTTTTATAGGTTCCCTTTTCTGTTACTTTCTTATTACTTCTCTTACGGGAGTTTTTATGCTCCTGTTTGATGCCGTCAAAACCGCTCTGGGACTTCTCAAAGCGCTCAAATACGCGCTCACCACCCCGGCCGCCGTTATTTCTTCGGTCTCCATTGTTATTCTGGCCCCGGCGGTCTCCGCCGCCAAAGTTTCCATTTCCCTGGCCTCTGTTCCCCTGGCCTCTCCGGTCATTTCCGCCGGCACCCTGGCCGCCGTTCTGATTCCGGTTCCCCTGGTTTCTGCGGTCTCCATTGTTGTTCTGACCCCGGCGGTCTCCGCCGCCAAAGTTTCCATTTCCCTGACCTCTGTTCCCCTGGCCTCTCCGGTCATTTCCTCCGGTGCTCTGGCCGCCATTCTGATTCCGGCTCCCCTGGTTTCTACGGTCTCCATTGTTGTTCTGGTTTCTGCGCTCCCCGTTATTCTGGCCCCGGCGGTCTCCGCTGTTCTGATTACGGCGTTCCCCATTACCAGCGCCTGCATTGCTGGAATTTTCATTCCCCTGGCTGCCGTTCTGGTTCCGGTTCCCCTGGTTTCTGCGCTCACCATTGTTCTGGGGTTTTCGCTCCCCGTTATTCTGACTACGGTTCCCCTGGTTTTTCTGCTCTCCGTTCTGAGACTCTTTGTTCGGGGTTTCTTTGTTTTGAAGTTCTTTGCGATCCGTCTCTTTCCGTTCTGGTGTCTGACCCGCAGCTGCCGAATCCGCCTTTTCAGTAACCTCTTTCTTTTCTTTCGGGACTTCTGTCGGCTTCTCTGCCAGCTTTTCCGCCTTCTTCTCTGGCATTTCCTTTTTCGGAGCCGGCTGTTCTGCCGGTTTGCTCTCCATTTCCTTTTTCTTCGCCGGAACTGCCGGTTTATTGGCATTGTTGAAGGTCTTTAGCAAGAAGGCGATCGCATCATCTTCGATATTACTGTTGGCACCTTTTACTTCAAAACCATTATCATTCAAAAGCTTCACCAGATCTCCACTTTTGATTTCTTTATTCTTTGACTGCAAGCTTCTTGCAATTTCATATATTTTCATTTTCGCCATTCACTTTTTCCTCCAAATCTAAATTCTTACCAATTGA
>JAAVZE010000168.1 GCA_022791495.1 Eubacterium sp. | reverse complement strand
TGTCCGTATAATATTTATAGTAAGTTTTTCTGTTTCTGTCCTTGCGCTCAAGACGCTTTTTGATTTCCATATCTGTCTCGCCATATTTTTCTAATACACGCGCAATACGATGTTCCATACCTGCATGAATAAAAACATTCAAAGTAGCATAGTTTTCCTTATCAAGAATATAATCTGCACATCTTCCAACGATTACGCATGGTCCCTGTTCCGCACAGTCCAAAATGACACGCTTCTGTGCACGGAAAATTTCATCCTGTGGATTTTCAAAGTACATGGCGGATGCCGGCATAGAGAACCATTTGCTCATTTTGTTTGTGTATTCACCCTGTTCACTGACAGCCGCTTTGGTATAGCCGCTTCTCTTGGCTGTCTGCTCTACGATTTCACTGTCATAAAAAGGAATACCAAGCTCCTTTGCCACCTTTTCCCCGATAGAATGTCCCCCGCTGCCAAATTCTCTGCTGATTGTAATAATTGGATACATAATCACACCTCCTTTATAAAAATATTCATAAACCATGAACTTAATCTATTGCTATATATCTTTAAAGATGACTTTTTACTGCTTTTGGAAAATTTCCCATTATTTTTTTCACATTTTTGTCCTGTATATAATACTCATTTAATAAAGTTTTGGAATACTTATAGAGTTTACTCTCTGTCAATGATATTAACAGTTGTGCAAAAAACTTTCCCAACTTTCATATTTTTCCGATTCAATATAATCTGATGGAAAAGCCAATATATTCTCTAAATCCTTCGATTCAATCAAACCAGATTTAAGAATCAAGTATTCAAATGATTCCGGCATCCAAACAGATACTCTTTGCTTATCCCGAATTTTAAAATACTCCAAACAATTTTCAATCATTGCTCCAAATGCTGCACCATCTACAATAGCAAGAATATCTCCTGTGTCCAGTCGCTGAATCTCAGAAAGTACGTTTCCATTTCCTCTTGCACTTATTACATTGCTGTTCTTAAAGACTTTTGAAAAAAACTGAAAACCCGAATTACTGTCTTCTGCTATTATATTGTCCAGTTTATTATTCTCACTAATCGGATAATTGCTGTAAAGCTCCTGCAAATAATGATAAGTTTCTTTCACATCTGCATGCTTTCCTTCAGTGACAATTTCATATATTTCATGAATACTATATGGAAGCATTTTAAGAGGTGCGCGATTAATTATTACAAAATAATTTCCTGATATTTTTACAAATTCTGCAAATTTTTTTGTGAATACAAAATCATTATTTTCTTCAATAAAAATAATGGAGTTTTTCAGGGAATATAATGCATCTTCCCAGCTGCGTCCTACT
>JAAVZE010000104.1 GCA_022791495.1 Eubacterium sp. | reverse complement strand
TTATGTATACAACTCAAAGGTTTTACCACCATATGAGTTTACACTACAAGTTCAAATAAAAATTTATTCTAATCGCTCTTCGGAGCCTCCACAGGAGTGGATTTAAGACTTGCTTCGGCGAGTCTTTTTTATCTAATTAGGAAAATCCTCAATTTGCAGAGCAAAAGAATGGTTTTCGGCCATTCTTTTGAGGTGCGCGTTTTTCAGCCGCACCTTTTTTATCCTATAGGAAAGTTCTCGAAATGCGGAGCAAAAGAATGGTCTTTGGCCATTCTTTTGAGGTGCGCGTTTTTCAGCCGCACCTTTTTTATTTAATTTTAAGCAACTATATTATAACATACTTATTTCTAAAAAGGTATAAGATTTTGTTATAATTTTCCATCCTCTTTACGCAAAAAAAGAAGCACAAATTCCTAACTGAATGTTCTGCTTCTTTGCTATATACATTATGTACGCTGAAATTTTAGTTGCAGTTGCTAACTACTTTTTTAAGTTCAAGGATCTCCTCTGTCGATAAATCTTTTCCTTCAAAATAATCATGAATAAAGGTTGCGACAGAACCGTTATAAAGATTTTTGATCAGTACGCTTGTTTCTATCTCCTGAACCTGTTTTTTGGATATCGCTGCCCGGCATAAAAACCCAGGATCTTCTCTGGTGATGGCACCTTTATCGATCAGGCGCTTGATATAGGTGTAGGTCGTGTTCTTTTCCCAGCCAATATATTCTTTAATAATCTTGGAAATATCTTTGGCCGCAAGTACCTTATTGCTCCAAAGCAGCTCCATGACATTTAACTCACCTTCATGGAGACGGATCTCCTTTTTTTGCGCACTCATTCCTCTCTACATACCTCCTCATTAGCCGTACTCTTCTATTGTAGAATTTGTCATAAACCCCATTCTCGTGCTGTAGTATACAGAAAAATCTCTTTGTCAATGACAAAAGATTTGCTGTTTATATTTTTCAAGAATCCCCCCAGAATCCTTTCACAGCTACCGAGAGAAATTATCTATATTCTACTACAATAGAACTACGAAGTCAAGGGAATTTTTGCACAATTTATTTTAGATTTTTTAGTAGTTTTTTAAAATAGTCTGGTAGAGGTGCCTCAAACTCCATATATTCGTCAGTTGTAGGGTGAATGAAACCAATGGTTCCCGCATGGAGTGTCTGACCCTGTAATGTTTTATATTTAACATTACCTGGACCATAGATTGTATCTCCCAGCAGAGGATGTCCGATATGTGCCATATGAACCCGGATCTGATGGGTGCGGCCGGTCTCCAGGCGGCATTCAATATGGTTGAACTGATGGTCCAGATGATCTAATATGGTGTAGTGTGTCACTGCTCTTTTGCTATTCTTATCCGTAACGGTTCGTTTTTTCCGGTCTGTAGGATGTCGTCCGATGGGAAGGTCAATGGTTCCACTTTCCACGGAAAAGTTGTGATAGACGACCGCCTGATAGGTTCTGGTGATACTGTGGGCTTTTAACTGCTCTGAAATACATTTGTGTGACCGGTCATTTTTACACACGATCAGGGCCCCGGTGGTATCTTTGTCAATGCGGTGTACAATTCCTGGACGCAGCACACCGTTGATGCCTGACAGGTTGTCCTTACAGTGAAACATAACCGCATTTACCAGGGTATCAGAGTAATGTCCTGGTGCAGGATGGACCACCATTCCTTTTGGCTTATTGACGACCAGGACATCTTCATCTTCATATAAGATATCCAGCGGTATATTCTGAGGAGTGATCGTCATAGTTTCCGGCTCCGGCAGATGTATGGTGATCAGATCGCTGCTGGACACTGCTGTTTTTGATTTGAGGTCAAAATTTCCATTAATTTCAACTCGATGATCTTTGATCAGCTTTTGAATATAGGAGCGGGACAGATCTATACTGCTGGCAGCTAAAAAAGCATCCAGTCGTTTGCCAACATCGCCCTCTTCTACAGTAAGATTGATTTGGTGTTCCATAATGTTTAATGCCCTTCTTTTGATAGCTTTAATTCCTCATCTTTATACCGGAATAAAAGGCAGTACAGGATGAGGACTGCAGAAATACAGACAAAGCAGTCCGCAATATTGAATACGGGGAAATCGATCAGACGAAAATAGATAAAATCAATGACATAATGATTCATCAGACGATCAATTAGATTACCAAGTGCGCCAGCGCCGAGAAGCACAAGGCAAAAACGCAGTAAATGGAAGCGCTTCGCTACGGGCAGCTTAAAATAGCTCAGAAGAAGAAAAACAAGGACCAGCACCGTGATGGTGATCAGCAGCCATCTCTGGTCCTGCAGGATGCCCCATGCGGCGCCCCTGTTTTCTAGATAGTGAAACTCTAAAACGCCAGGGATCAGCTCGATGTCTTTGTCTGCCAGAAAATGAAACGCTGCATATTTGGTGATTCGGTCTATAAAAGTAAGTAAAACAAACATTATAAAAAATATAATGTTTGTTTTACTGGTCAATTTATGAAAGGTGTTTGATTTTGTATTCATATCTTTGTAAATCCTTATACGACAATTGGGTTAAAAATCATCGACAGATCCGAGAAATTCAAAAGGATCATCCGATTTCTGATTTTTTTTGTTATTAAAATTCAAATCCTGCAATAGTGAATCCAGTGTTGGAACTGTTTCGTTTCCTTTGGCGGAAGCTGGCTCTATCCTCTCTGGTTTCTCTTCTCTGCCAGCAGATAATTCATCCTCAAAAACGACATCCATAGGCTCGATGGTTTTGGCAGCGACTGGCTCAAGAATGGAAGCGTCTTTTACTTCTGCCGTTTTGGGTGGATCAATTCGATCAACAGGTTCCGGTTCTTTAACAGGAACAGCCGGTTTTGGTGCAGGTTCTTTTACTTCTACAGATTCAGTCTCCGTTTTTACGGCATTTAGTGTGGTACGAAGATCAATAGTATCTGCATTGAGAATTTCTTCTCTGGTAGTATCCAGCGTGGTTTTCTCCTTAGTTGCTGCGGCAGTCGGCGAGGGAGCGGCAGTTTTCTTTTTGATTCTTTGTTCTGATTCACGAACAGGTGGTTTCTCTTTCACAGGGGGTTCTGTAACATTGGCAGAGACGTCCTCAGCAGCTGTTTCATACAATGGCTTTTCCAGATCATCGGGTTTGGAAATATCAAACTCGTCTCCTTCTACCAGCTGAAGCTGTGCGCTGGCTGCTTCCTTAAGCTGAAGTTTATACTGATTAAACTGCTGAACCAGGCGAATACTTTTGTTACGGATCTTATTGTACTCTTCCTCTGCATTTTGAACAATATGGTCTGCGCGTTTGTGAGCCTCTTTTTCAATGGATTCTGCCTTGAGGATCGCCGCATCCTTTGTCTCCTTGGAAGTTTTTTCTGCCAGGATCAATGCCTTCTGAAGCGTGGTCTCAATGGATCGGTAATATTGTACGCCATCGCTGAGAGTTTTGATTTTTTTATTCAGCTCAGCTTTTTCTGCTTCTAATTTTTTATTTTGTTCCAATAGATTTTTATAATTATCAAAAACCAGATCGAGATAAGTATCCATCTCGTACTGCTCGTATTTTTTTCGTTTTGCCTCTACTTTTTTACCCTGTAATTCTATAAGTGATAACATATAATGTTCCTCCCTTAATATGATTCTCGTTCAAAGTATAATACAATAATCTGAATGTATCAAAATTCTCTACTTATTGTAGGCATGGTAACGGTTCCATCTCCCAAAGACAGAGAATCACCGCTGATATACACATTTTCAGGAGTAAAAATAAAGATGTAATTGGAAATCTGATGATATTTTCCATTGATGTCATAAATACAGCCAGAGATGTAATCCATGATACGCTGTGCGTCATCGGGATCAAAGCCCTCCAGATTTACAACTACTGGCTTCGATGACAGAAGGGTATTGCAGATCTCCTGGGAATCTTCAAAGGAAGTTGGCTGAATGATCTTAACCTCCATCATGGAACGATTGAGAGATACGACCTTGGGCTTAGAGTTCCGAAAACCGCTTCTCGTCTTAGATGTATCTTCATAAGACTCATTGTTTGCTGCACTTTTACGGGATGAAGCCGATTTGGCCGCCGGTGTTTCTTCTTCGTAGTCGTCGTATTCGTAATCATCATATTCGTCGTCTATTCCATCTAATATAAAAAAGTTTAACAATGAATTTAATACCATTATTTCTAAACTTTCTTCCATTTACTTATCGTATTCTCTGCTTCCAAAAATGCCTGTGCCTACCCGGACATAGGTTGCACCCTCTTCAATGGCAACTTCATAATCTCCGGTCATCCCCATAGAAAGCTCATCCATACTAATATTATCAATGTTTTTGCCATTAATGTCAACTAGTAATTTCCGTAAATTCTGAAAATGTACCCTGTTTTCCTCTGGGTTTTCTACATAGGGAGCGATGGTCATAAGACCACACACATGAATGTTTGGCATAACCGCGATCTTGCGGATGGTTTCTTCTGTTTCCTCCGGCATAAGCCCGAATTTGGACTCTTCCCTGGCAACATTTACCTCGATGAGAATCCTGGCTGTCTGTTGGATCTTTTCATATTCCTTCTGTATTTGTTCTGCCAGTCTCAGAGAATCGACAGAATGTATCCTCGTTGTCTTCCCGGCGATCTGGCGCACTTTATTGCGCTGAAGATGTCCGATGAGGTGCCAGTCAATATCCTTTGGAAGAGCAACTTCTTTTTTTAGGATTTCCTGGACTTTATTCTCGCCGAAGACACGGATCCCTGCCGTCATCGCTTCTTTCATCATTTCTATAGGTTTGGTCTTACTGACCGCGATTAGTGTTACCTCTTCTCTTTTTCTTCCACTTCTTTCGCAGGCCTGGCAGATTTTTTCTTCCACAATTCTGAGATTTTCTGTAACCATTTGGGATGCCTCCTTTATTCTACAAAGTCGTTTTCACTGATTTTTTCCGGATTCACAACGATATGGTCGTAGTTAGAGATCCCGCCTCTGGTATCCGGAGCGATAATCGTATATTCATTATTTTCATATTTCTTTTCTATTTTTTTAAATTGGCAATAGCCGGTATTTACACAATAAACGCCTTCCACCTTTGCTGTGCTCTGCAGGGTGTAAGCCTGGTTATTGGATGGAGTGCTAATAGTATCGCCCGGCTTTAAAACCGATTGATCTACAAAATAACTGCCATCGGAGATCGAAAAATCTTTCAGTGAGACAAAATTTTTAGTGGAAGAACCATCTTTTTTATAGGTAAGCAACAGAACTCCCTTTTCTGCGTTGTCTCCTCCGGCGGAAACCAGATTTTCTGGAACCAGTGTCATCTCCTTGGAAATAATGGAGGAGTTTGGTATCTTAAACCCACTTGCCGCGTTTAAGTTCAGCTCAATGTCGATAAAACGGTCATTGAGATACCGCCCCATAAAACGGCTGGTAGAAAGGACAGCGAATTCAGTTCCCCCATGATTCTGAATCTCAAGCTCCGTATTAAAAGAAACGTTATCTTTTTTTATTGTCACCCGTACGGTATTGGTATCTTTGAGTTTGCTGGACAGCCCCTCTGAGAGTGGAAGGATGATTTTCCAGTCCTCATTTGTCACCAGCTTACATACAGGAACCTTTTTCTCGATATGTTCCGAAGAACTAAGCTGTTTTCGTTCCACAGACGCTGCATTCTGGAACAATTCATTAGTTATCATATCCAGCGTGGTCTCTTCAAAACCATCAATGGAGTAGGAGATGATACCGGAAGTCTGAGCACGGAATTTGCTAAAATCACTTTTAACGTTGTTTTCAGACATTTGCTTTTTCAGATCACTGTAGAGATTATCCCGGCTCTGCTCAAATATGGTGTTCTCTACATTATAGTGAAAATCTTTTACATCATAATAAGCGGAAGGATTGAAATTCGTATAAAAATCTCCGATAACCTCCCGCATTTTTGCAATGTCATCTTTTGTTGTACTAGTCTCCGTTTCTACATGATCCAGTAGTTCGCTGATGGATCCGTTGTCATCAATGGTATAAATGACCTCATTTTTTCCAACCTTACTCTGATCCGCATGATAAAAATTAACGTACCCGCTTTCTTCCGAATAGATCACCTTTTCGTCGCGGAGAATAAAGCCGGTGATGGTGCTGTCGTCGGCGATGCTTGTCTCATTTACTTCATAAATACTGATGTGTTCTTTTTTAATATAATTCCATGCAATGACAGCGACATATGCAATGATAATCAATAAGATCATTGTGGCTACCTTTGGCTGAAAAGGTTTTTTATATTTCACGATTTTATTATTACTCAAAATAAACGCTTCCTTTCCTGCAAAGTAATCTCCCTATCTATGAATAATACGGATAAAAAACGTTCATAATCATACTATCAAATGAAGAATAAGGAGGAAAAACAATGAAAGCACTTGACTATACAGCACTTATCATCGTTATTATTGGAGCCATTAACTGGGGCCTCATCGGTTTTCTCGAATTTGACCTGGTCGCTTTTTTATTTGGCTCTATGTCGCTCTTTTCAAGAATTGTATATGGTATCGTGGGGATCTGCGGCTTGTATGCCATCAGTTTTTGTGGAAGACTGCGCAATAACTAGCAGACGAAAGTGTCACCAGTAAGAGTTTTAGTCACCGGTGACATTACATAGTATTATTGTCGAACCAGTTCCCGCCAATCTAAATCCCCACGTTCCAGAGCCTTTACAAGAAGTTCTGCCGTAGCTACATTCGTAGCCAGCGGAATATTGTGAACATCACAAAGCTGGAACAGCGTTGTGGTCTCCGGCTCGTGAGATTTTGGCGTTAGTGGATCCCGAAGAAAGATGACCAGATCAATATCGTTGTTTTCGATCTGTGCGCCAAGCTGTTTTTCGCCCCCCAGATGACCAGCTAAATATTTGTGGATATTGAGATTCGTGACCTCTTCCACCAGACGGCCGGTGGTGGCTGTGGCAAATATGTCATGTTTGCTGAGAAGTCCCCGGTACGCGATACAAAAATTCTGCATCAATATTTTTTTTGAGTCGTGAGCAATTAACCCAATATTCATACAAAAAACCTCCTTAAGGCGTTTGTCAAAAATATTATCGGTTTTTTATAAACTTTCTATCATATACTCATATAAATTCGTTCCATATCTGGAATACTAACATGCCGCTTCTGGCAGCACTTCCGTAAATAAAAGTCAACAGTAAAATCTATGAATGACTGTTTAGACTGTCGGCAAAACTAGAACTGCTTCCCCGGTTAGGCTGTATTCGGATATTGATCAGTATGCCGATCGCCATCATATTACTCAACAGAGAGGACAATCCATTACTCAGAAATGGGAGGGGAAGTCCTGTGTTCGGCAGGATGGACGTGGCCACACCGATATTGAAAAAAATCTGAATACAGAACATAGACCCAATGCCGATCGCGATCATCATGCCCATATAATCCCGGGCACGTTTGGCTGTGATAAAACATTTTATAATGATGACAGAGAGCAAAGCTAAAACAACCATACATCCGATAAAACCGAACTCTTCACTGATGGGTGTCCATATAAAATCACTTTCTATCACGTCAACGGTCTTATAATTACGACTCTCCGAAGCACCTTCCATAAGACGTTTACCATATAGTTTCCCAGAGGCAATAGAGAGTACGGAGTTATTCTGCTGGTACATGATGCCAAGGGCCTCTGACTCTGGATTGAGAAAGCCTGTTATACGTTGGAGCTGATAGGGTTTTAATAATTTCTGGAAGGGCTGCTGGATGTACCAGATCAAAAAGCCACTAATGGGGATCAGCACGGCGACGACTGGTCCAAATATTTTTCGTCCCATACCGGATGATATAAGCATGATGATTAGAAGAACCATGATTACTACGCTGGAAGATAAATCCGACTGAACGAGAATGAATGCCGTTGGCAAAATGGCGATCAGACAGGCGAGAAAAAAGGTTTTAAAACTGTCAAGCCTGTCCCGATGCTGCATAAGAAATGCTGCAAGAGTTAAAATAATTACAATCTTACATAATTCGGATGGCTGAAACATAACTACTTTAAAATCCAACCAACGGTAAGAATCTGTCACTCCCTTTGAGCCTAACGGTGAAAATCTGGTGCATGCTACCATGATAGTTGAGATAATGTATAGAATTGGAACATACATACAAATGGTATGGTAGTCAATAAGTGAAAATACTGCAATGATAAATAAGCCTGCTATAAGAGAAACAAGCTGCCGCTTAAAAGAGCCCACATTGGGAATTCCTAATAAAGATAATACATATGAACTAATAAGAGATAGTGTAAGAACTACAAGAAGAAGTCCTATATCATAATTTTTCCAGTTATATCTCTTTGATGTCAGCCAGTGCTGGATCTTTTCTTTAATATTTATCATAATCTCACTACTCAGTCCCTCAATTTATTTTGTCTGTTTCATACTTACAATTGGAATGTTTGCAAAAAGGGCAGGAACAGATCCGTTGTTTCCTTCGGATTCTGTCTGCTCAATCTTAATATCCAAACCCTCTTTATCGATTTCTACATACTTTGTTAGTACATTTATGATGTCATTCTTGATCTGCTCCATCAGATCAGGAGAACAATTCGCACGATCCGAAACAAGAACAAGCTTTAAGCGATCCTTCGCGACATTTCCTGATGATTTTTTACGGAAAAAATCTGCAAGTCCCATAATACTCATCTCCTTCTTTAGTTGTTTTTAAACTTGTTTCGTATCTTTGATAAAAATCCGTTATTTTTTGACAGATCCAACAGGGGAACTTCTTCTCCCATGATCCGCCTGCAGATATTTTCAAAAGCTTGTCCCGCCATGGTTTTAGTCCCAACCAGAGGTTCTCCCTGGTTAGTGGATACAACGATATTCTCATCATCTGGAACCACACCGAGCAGATCCACGGCGAGAATCTCTACTACATCTTCACTGGACATCATATCTCCTCTCTTAACCATATCGGCACGAAGTCGGTTTACCACAAGTTCCGCCTTTTTGACATTGTTGGCATTGAGGAGTCCGATGATGCGGTCAGCATCCCGGACAGCGGAGACCTCGGGTGTTGTTACAACGATAGCACGGTTGGCTCCTGCGATGGCATTCTGAAAGCCCTGCTCGATGCCCGCTGGGCAGTCTAACAGTATGTAATCAAATTCTTCTTTAAGTTCATCTGCGAGTTTTGCCATCTGTTCCGGTGATACAGCTGTCTTATCACGGGTCTGGGCAGAAGGGAGCAGATAGAGATTGGGATATCTTTTATCTTTGATCAATGCTTGTTTGATCCGGCAGTTTCCTTCTATCACGTCAACAAGGTTATAGACGATACGGTTTTCAAGTCCCATGACAACATCCAGATTACGAAGTCCTATATCTGTATCGATCAAAACTACCTTTTTGCC
>JAAVZE010000155.1 GCA_022791495.1 Eubacterium sp. | reverse complement strand
TGGACCTGTGTTTGACGCTGGCCTGACACAATATTGAGTATAAAATAGAACCAGTGGCTTTGGCCGCTGGTTTTTTCTCATATTTGCAAAAGTTAAAAAAGTAATTGACATTATTTGAAAAAAGTGATACTATTCCCCATGTAAAAGTATAGCAGGACAAAGGAGTCGCATTTTAGCGGCTCCTTTGTCTGATTTGGACAAAGTGTCTGCGACGTTGCAGATTTTAAAAACTTTTCTGTACTTTGTTCAGCTAGAAATTTATTGCGCGCAATATGCAGCCGGCATTTTTCCGGTTGCCTGTGTAACTGGAGTTTTTGGATAAAAAGGAGAGATACAAATGCAGAGAAAATTTAATAAAAAAAGGTTCTTAAAAAAATTTGCCGCATTTACAACTGCTGCAATGCTGGCAGTATCAGCGGCAGTTCCGGCATATGCCACAGACTGGTCAAGATATGAAAGACTGGAACAGCCGGAAAAGAGCTGGCAATTTGCTGAAAATGAACTTGGAGTAGTTAATTTTACTCCTGTGTGGGGAAATAAGGAGGCGAATATACAAAACATGGTTCAGTATATAGAGGAAGCCCGTCAAAAGGGTGTAAAGATTCTTTTGTTTCCTGAAATGTGTGTAACAGGGTATGTCTCTGCAGACGACCCTGATTCGAAATTATATAAAATGGCTGTAGAAAATGCAGAGGCCCTGGATGGCCCTACTGCAAAAACTTTTGCAGAACTTTCCGATAAATATGATATGTGGATTATCTATGGTGCAACTCAGACAGTTGAAGGTGATTCAGAGCATGCATATAATTCTGCATTTGCATGCTCGCCAAAGGGCGAGGTAACCGCATATCAGAAAATTACTCCTGTGGAGGGAAACTGGTGTAAACCGGGAACAACACCTGTACTGCTGGACACGGAATATGGACGGATAGGCCTGAGTATCTGCTATGATACATATGCAACACCAGAACTTGGAAGATATTATGCAGCAATGGGCTGTAATATTCTGCTAAATCCCACCGCAACGTCAAGAAGCTACAGAGACCTTGACGGCGATGGGGTAACAGATGACAGAGGATGGGAATGGTATTATAAAAACAGGCTGGAAAGCAATGCTTCCAGAGAGGGCTATACAGTTTTAAGCGCAAATCTTGTGGGGGCTGACGGGCCGGAGGGAATTTATAATTTTCCGGGCGGAAGTGTGATTCTTCAGGGTACATTTTCAGGTGCAAAGTATTATGCGGGAACTGAAAGTACCGAAGATACAGACATTATCACCGGAAGTGCAGGACTTTTGACAAATACAAAAGAATTAAAGGCTTCAACAGGTTCCACCTGCAGAAACAGCGATTTTAATCCTGAACTGTATGCCCGATTATATGCTGAGCTTGCAGAAAAACAGGAACTCGGAGAAACATTATCCTATTATTCAGAGACGGAAAACGGTCCAAGGGCAGCGGTTGTCAATATGCCCGGCATTTGGGGAAACAAGGAAGCAAATAAACGTACAATGATTCAGTATATTGAGGAAGCTGGTGAAAAAAATGTAGATATTCTGGTATTTCCCGAAACTGTGCTGACAGGATATGAATGGAAAAAACCAGAAGACGATTTATTTTATCAGGAAACGGGAAAGGCCATGCAGGTAGCACTTGCGGAGACAATACCAGGTGATACGACAAATGAATTATCTGAATATGCAAAGAAATACAATATGTATATTATTTTTGGAATGACAGAAAAGGAAGAGGAGCCGATTTATGATAAGGGCGTAGAAAAGGTATATAATTCCGCAGCAATTCTTTATCCTGACGGAAAAATTGATTCTTACCGCAAGATTCACAGGGCCGGATATGAGATAATGTGGTCTGTATGCGGAGATACACCTTATATGTTTGAAACAGAATGGGGAAAGACAGGAATTGATATCTGCCGTGATGGTCATTTTTATCCGGAGCTTGGAAGATATTATGCAGCAATGGGTTGTGTACTGTTTATTCATCCTACCGCTACAACGGGAAATTCATGGTATCGTGAAACAAGAATCGGTTCTTACACAGACAGAGATGGAATGGCAGCGATTACCTGCAACCTGCTTGGAGGTGATGGAACCTATATTGGCAGGGAGAAAGGCAGCATACCGGATATGACAGACCCTGAATACTGGAATCCAGACAACTGGACAGGTGGTGTATTTCACAGTACAAGCCTGATTATTACCAAATATCATAATCCGGAAACAGGGAAGACAGGGGTAAATCCAAAGACTGGATATGCGATTGATTTCAATGGAACAGGTTCAGAATCGGAAGGGTTTGCAGAGAGAGGAACAAGTCCTGTGGGACTAGAAATCGCGGATATGAATCTTTTGGGCTGTGGATTTAGTATTGCCAATTTTAATCCGAAGCTGTTTTCAAAGATGTATGATAATTTGGCTGCGCTTTACAGGGAGGGATATGAGCCAGTGTATGGCAAAGATGCAGTTCCAGCCCCTGTGACAGTAAAACTCACAAAAGGGGATGAACCGGAAACGCCGGAGCCGGAAAAGATAACAACAGAGCCAGAATCTGAAAAAAAGCCAGAATCTGGAACAGTCACTGTTCCAGAAACAGAAATTTCTATTCCTTCGGCTTCTGTGGAAAAGAAAGAAACAGAAACGGTAGGAAAAGCACCAGAGACAGGGGATTCAGCATATATTACTGTTTTTGCTTTTATAATGGCAGCTGCAGGTGCAGTGTTCACAGGAACGAGAAGATATAATAAAGCAAAATAATCTAAGAATATTTATTGTAACAAAACAAATTTGAAAAAGAGGAGAGGTATGGTATTGCAACCTATAAATGCTCTGCAATACTGTCAAGCAGCAAAAGCGCCTGAGTTTTGATGTCTCTGCTGGCGAGGCATCCGGCTTGGGCGTAACTGCTGGCTTCTTTGGCGAAATCCAATGCCTGCCGGAAATCTCCCTTTTGCGATGCGAATACACTGCATTTTAGGCAGCATCGGGCATAAATAGCACAAGATTCATCATAATATGGGTGTGTTTCCTGTAAAAATTCTTTTATTTTCTGACAAACATTTTCATATTTTTCCTGAAGAAATTCTTTTTTGAGTTCCAGATAATTTTCTGAAACAGAATCTGTCAGACATACAGATATTTCTTTTGTTTTTTCCTCCGGCAGCATAAGCTGGTCTACTGGTATTTCCAATACCTGCGACAGATATTCCAGAGTTTTGATAGACGGTGAGGCGGTTCCGCTTTCTATCTGACTGAGCATATTGCGTGTGATAAAATTTCCCACTACTTCGTTTTGTGTCATTTTTTTTGCAAGTCTTGCTTCTTTGATACGACGACCCAATGTAATACTATCCATAAATCTTCTCTCTTTCTAATTTCTAATAATCTTCCAAAATGTAAATAAAATTTACTTAAATTTGCTTGATAAAAGGTAATATATCAGAAAAAAGAAAAAAAAGCAAGAAATATTTGACAAAATTTAGAAACCTG
>JAAVZE010000103.1 GCA_022791495.1 Eubacterium sp. | reverse complement strand
TAACCTCCCTGCCAGTGTATTCTTCTTTGTTACGGAACAGGCTCCGTATACTTGTAAGTTCCATTTCAAATTCCTCCATATAATATGTACCCAGCCATCCCTGGCATTTGCCAGGGACAGCTGTCAAAATTTCTCTTATGCATAGTTTACACGATTTATGACATTTGTGCAAGTCTCTTGTATTTCTCTGTTGCTTCCTTCTCTGCTTTTTCAAAAAGTCTTTTTGCCCGATCTGGGTTCGACCGCATCAGACGGTTATACCGCACTTCACCCATCAGAAACTCCTGAAATCCTCCCTTCGGCTCTTTGGAATCCAGAATAAATGGATTTTTGCCCTGCGCAGCCAGTTCCGGATTAAAGCGGAACAGATGCCAGTATCCCGTCTCCACCGCCTTTTTCTCTTCGTCCATGGAATTTCCCATGCCGATCCGGATACCATGGTTGATACACGGAGCATAGGCTATAATCAGAGATGGTCCCGGATAACGCTCCGCCTCCTCAAATGCCCTGACCGTCTGGGCCATGTCCGCACCCATCGCCACCTGAGCCACATACACATAACCATAACTCATCGCCACTGCTGCCAGATCTTTCTTCTTGATCTCCTTACCACCTGCTGCAAACTGGGCGATGGCTCCCATCGGCGTGGATTTGGATGCCTGCCCTCCAGTGTTGGAATAAACCTCCGTATCAAATACGAGAATGTTGACATCCTGTCCGCTGGCGATCACGTGGTCTAGTCCGCCGTAACCGATATCGTATGCCCAGCCGTCACCACCGAAGATCCACTGAGACTTCTTTGACGCAAAATCCCGGTACTCTAAGATCGTCTCCGCCGCCTCGCCGGAGATCTTCTCCTGCTCCAGTACTTCCAGCATTTCCCTGGTAGCGGTTTTGTTCGCTGAACCGTCTTCCAATGTCTCCAGATAAGCACTCATTTTTTCCTTTGCCTTATCGCTGATGGAAACGGACTGGCCGCTCAGCTCTTTTACTGCAGAGATCACTTTATTCCGCAGAGTTCTCTGTGCCAGCTCCATGCCGAACCCAAACTCCGCATTGTCTTCAAAGAGAGAATTTGCCCAGGCAGGCCCTTCGCCGTCATGGTTCACTGTATAGGCGGATGCCGGTGAAGATCCGCCCCAGATGGAAGAACAGCCGGTAGCATTGGCAATATACATACGGTCACCAAACATCTGGGTCGCCAGTTTGGCATACTGGGTCTCCCCACAGCCGGCACAGGCGCCGGAAAATTCCAGAAGCGGTTTCTTGAACTGGCTTCCCTTTACCGTATCCACCTTGAATTTTTCTAACACTTTCTCCGGCGTCTTAATATTTACACCGTAATCAAATAGTTTCTGCTGATACATTCCCTCATCCACAGAAATCATTTTTAATACGTCATTGCGTTTATTTCCCGGACATACGTTGGCGCAGTTACCGCACCCGGTACAATCCAGCGGGGAAATGGTCACGGCAAATTTCATGCCTTCCATGCCAGTCATGTCCGTGATCGTACCCTCCGGCGCTTCTTTTTCCGTCTCTTCGTCCAGAGCCAGAGGACGGATGCAGGCATGAGGACAGACATAGGAACAGAAGTTACACTGGATACATCCATCCGGATTCCACCGGGGTACATCAATTCCCACACCGCGCTTTTCATAGGCCGCAGATCCGAGAGGCACCGTTCCGTCCACATATTTTTTAAATGCCGACACCGGCAGGTCATTGCCCTGCTGGGAATTGATCTTGCTCTGGATATCGTTAACGTATTCCATCAGGTCATCATTGACGCCGCTCATTTTATCCGTAATGTCCTCTTCTTCCGCCTGTTTCCAGCTCTCCGGAACGGGTATTTCCACAAACTTTTCTGCCCCTGCCTCAATGGCACGGTAATTCATCTCCACGATGTCATCGCCCTTTTTGGAATAGGTTTTTTTGGCAGCCGTCTTCATGTGCTCTATGGCCTCATCCTTCGGAATGATACCGGAGATAACGAAAAATGCCGCCTGCAGGATCGTATTGATGCGCCCGCCAAGACCGATTTCCTTACCCAGTTTAAATCCGTCGATGGTGTACAGGTGAATGTCATTTTCTGCAATATAGCGTTTTACCTGTCCCGGAAGGGCTTCTTCCAGCTCTTCTGCATTCCAGGCACAGTTCAGCAGGAAGGATCCCTTCGGTTTGAGATCCTGGACCATATGATATTTACGGATATATGCCGGCATGTGGCATGCCACAAAATCTGCCTTTTCGATCAGATACGAAGACTTAATGGGCTGGTCCCCAAAACGCAGGTGGGAAATAGTCACGCCGCCGGATTTCTTGGAGTCGTAGTCAAAATAAGCCTGTACATATTTATCGGTGTTGTCTCCGATGATCTTGATGGAGTTCTTATTGGCACCCACCGTTCCGTCGGCACCCATGCCCCAGAACTTACAACTGGTTGTCCCCTCCGGCGCCGTGTGAGGGCTTTCAGTGCGCTCCAGGGAAAGATTTGTCACATCATCCACGATACCGATGGTGAATTTTTTCTTTGCTTCATTGTGGTATACCGCAAGCAGATCAGAAGGATAGGTGTCCTTGGAACCAAGGCCATATCGTCCGCCATAGACTGGTACATTCTGGAACCGGCTGTCTTTGAGCGCTGCTACCACATCGAGATACAGCGCCTCTCCCTGGGCTCCCGGTTCCTTGCTGCGGTCCAACACTGTGATCTGCTCCACCGTAGCCGGCAGCGCCTGGATCAGATGCTCGGCACTGAAAGGACGGAAGAGACGCACTTTGACCAGTCCCACCTTTTCTCCCTTTCCTCTCAGGTAGTCAATGGTCTCCTCAGTGGCATCACAGACCGAACCCATAGCGATGATGACCTTCTTCGCATCGAGATCGCCATAGTAATTGAAAAGTTTATAATCCGTCCCTGCCTTCTCATTGACTTTCTGCATATATTTCTCCACGATCTGAGGCAGTCTGTCATAGTAGGGATTGCACGCCTCCCGTACCTGGAAAAAGATATCCGGATTCTGTGCAGTTCCACGCTGTACCGGATGATTCGGATTCAGCGCCCTCTTCCGGTATTCCCGGACCGCATCCATTGGACACATTTCCTTCAGATCCTTGTAATCCCACACTTCAATCTTCTGAATCTCATGGGAGGTGCGGAATCCGTCAAAGAAGTGGAGAAAGGGAACCCTTCCCTCGATGGCTGCCAGATGTGCCACGGCGCCCAGATCCATTACCTCCTGTACATTGCCGGCACACAGCATGGCAAATCCAGTTTGCCGGCAGGCATATACGTCCGAGTGATCTCCAAAGATAGAAAGGGCATGGCTCGCCAGCGCCCTGGCGGACACATGAATCACCGCCGGCAAAAGTTCTCCTGCCATCTTATACATGTTGGGGACCATCAACAGAAGTCCCTGGGATGCGGTATAGGTTGTAGACAGCGCTCCCGCCTGCAAAGACCCATGAAGCGCTCCTGCTGCCCCCGCCTCAGACTGCATCTCACTCATCATCACAGGTTGTCCAAATATGTTTTTCAGCCCCTCATTTGCCCACAGATCCACATAATCTGCCATGGGCGAAGACGGCGTGATCGGATAGATCGCGGCTGCCTCTGTAAATGCATAGGAAACATGGGCCGCAGCCATATTTCCATCCATTGTCTTTTTGCTTCTCTTATTTTCAGACATAAAAAACCCTCCATTTCATACATACTATGGTAAGTATATGCAGAAAAGGAAGGTTTTATGACAAGCTTAGCATTTTTAACTTTCTCTTGCTTTTTTCAGTATAAATGTTACTATATATTAAAAGACCGGATATTTTATTCTTTTTATAAAATATCGAGTTGTAAAAATATGTCATACAGGAGTGAGTAGAAAATGAATACACAGTTGAACCCCAAAAAGAAGAAATGGAAAAAAATAGGTCACAAGGTAAGTTTTCTTGTAGCTGGCTTGTTTGCCATAAATATTGTTGCCCTAGTGGCATTATGTGTCTCTATGTTTTATAAACTTACCATGAATATAATGCAGGATGAATGCGTAAACGGAACAAATGTGCTTGCCTATCAGCTGGATAACTATACAGGACCAGAAGATAAAACGCAGCTTTTAGATGATCTAAAAGAGCTGGTCGGATGCGAATTTACGATTTTTGATGGAGATGTGCGTACATATACAACGATACAGCAGGACGGCAAACGTGTTGTTGGTACAACACTGTCTGCCGATCTTGCCAAAAGGATTCTGGAAAAAGGACAGACTTATGTGGGGGAAGCAGAAATTCTTGGAGTACCCCACCTATGCTCTTATGTACCAACGAAAGATGCCAGCGGAAAAATCAATGGTCTCATTTTTTCTGGTATCTCTCTTTCAGACGCTTCCGCCCAAATCAATAACACCATCAAGGTGGCATGTTTTGTTGGAATTGCCTTGATCGCAGTGGTAGTTTTCCTGCTTTCTATCTTCATCCGCCTTGTCATTACCCGCCCGCTCGCCAAGGTGACAAAACTGGCACAGAAAATGGAACAAGGTGAACTTGGTCTTGGAGATAATCAAAACCTGAACGTTAATATCCGTTCCAATGATGAGATCGGTTATCTTGCAGAAATTTTTCAAAACACGATGGATCATTTAAGAGACTATATCGGCGAAATTTCAACGACCCTTTCCGCTATTTCGGAAGGTGATTTAACTGTACAGCCAACACAGAACTATGTAGGGGACTTCTCTTCCATCAAAACTTCTTTGGAAAATATCCTACAGAAACTGAATCAGACTATCTCACAGATCACAGAGAGCGCCCGCCATGTTGCTGCCGGATCAGATCAGGTATCGGATGGCGCCCAGATCCTGAGCCAGGGCGCAACCCAGCAGGCAGGTGCTATTGAAGAGCTGGATTCAACAATCCGTGAAATTTCCCAGCAGGTAGCACATACCGCTGATAATGCGGGAGAGGCAAACCTCAAAGTATCAGATGTCGGAAAGCAGATTGATGAGAGCAACCGGCAAATGCAGGAAATGATCCTTGCCATGCAGGAAATCAATACACGCTCCAGTGAGATTGAGAAGATCATTAAAACGATAGATGATATCGCATTCCAGACAAATATACTCGCATTAAATGCAGCCGTCGAAGCGGCACGTGCCGGTTCTAATGGTAAAGGATTTGCAGTCGTAGCAGAAGAAGTACGTACTCTTGCCGGCAAAAGCTCCGATGCCTCCAAATCAACGACCGAATTGATCGAACACTCCATTCAGGCTGTGGGACAGGGAACAAAAATCGCAAACGATACCGCTGCCCAGCTGGAATCGGCTGTATCTGCCGTTACTGAAATTGTAGAGAATATCAATTGGATCGCAGATGCCTCCCATACACAGGCAGAATCCGTCTCACAAATCCAGGAACAGATCAGTCAGATTTCCCAAGTTGTACAGACTACATCTGCTACTGCACAGGAGAGTGCTGCCACCAGTGAGCAGCTCAATGACCAGGCAGGACTTCTTACAAAACTGATCAATATGTTCCACTTAAATAATCGTATCTGATTCTGCTTGAAGAATAAGCATAGACGGCAAAGAAAAAATCTTTGCCGCCTATAAAATTGCCCTGCTTTTTATTTTACTTTGATCTTAAGCGATGCCTTTTTGCCGTTATAGGTCTTCACTGTGATCACCGCAGATCCACTCTTTTTCGCTGTCACCTTACCTTCCGCAGAGACATCTGCTATGGCCGGCTTATTCGATACATAAGTGAGAGTCTGGCTCGCTGTGCCTTTCGGCAGCCTAACCTTTATTTTAAATTTCTTTCCAATCTTCAACGTCTTATTCCGGGCATTCAGCGTAATCTTCTTCGGTTTCTTTTTCACGGTTACTTTTACAACCGCCTTTTTTCCATTGGAAGCACTGATCGTGATTTTGGAAGTTCCTTGCTTTTTACCTGTAATCTTTCCATTCCTGCCCACAGTCACATTTTTATTGGATGCCTTATAGGTAAGTTTCCTGTCAGAGGCATTTCTAGGATAGGCAGCTGCCTCTAACTGAACCTTCTCACCAAGTCCTATTGTCAGTTTCTTTGAAGCAACCAGAACACTCTTGACCTCAATTGGTCTCTTTGTTTCTTCCGGTTTTCCTGTCTCGGCTGGCTTATTTGTTTCTACTGGCGTATTCGTTGTATCCGGCTTCAATGTCTGCTCTGGGGTTGCTTCTGGTTTCGATGTCTGCTCCGGGGTTGGGGTCGCTTCCGGTTTCGATGTCTGCTCCGGGGTTGGGGTCGCTTCCGGTTTCGATGTCTGTTCCGGGGTTTTGGTTGCTTCCGGTTTCGATGTCTGCTCCGGGGTTTTGGTCGCTTCCGGCTTCGATGTCTGCTCCGGGGTTTTGGTTGCTTCCGGCTTCGACGTCTGCTCTGGGGTCTTTGTTGCTTCCGGCTTTGACGTCTGCTCCGGAGTTTTGGTTGCTTCCGGTTTCTGCGTCTGCTCCGGAGCCATTGTTTCTTCCGGAGCTTTTGTTGCCTCTGGTTCCTGTGTCGCCTCCGGCTTCTGCGTCGTTTCTGGTTTCTGTGGCTTCATTCCAGCGATTGTCCAGTCTCTTTCTTCTTTCAGTGCGATCGTCCCGTCATCAAAAAACTGGATTGGCAGCCAGATATAGCAGACCGGATCCGAAGGTGCCGAATACCCACCGACACTGTCTCCCATACAGACATAGGTATCCGCTTCCTGTGTTTTCACATGGAATACATGACTCGTCTGATTCGGCAGCTGGATATCCTTGTGGTCTGTGCCGTCCCACATCGTAAGTGTATTCTTTTTCCACTCCCCTTCAAAGGAGTCTGCCACCGCATATTCTTTCATACCCGAATTGACCATATAATATTTTCCATTCCGCTCAAAGATCCCACCTTCGGCGTTGGAAAGTTCACCAGAGCTGAACTGGAACGGCTGGGGGTCTCCCTCAATCCCCGTATAGTCTTCCTTTAATTTCGCCCTAAAGATGCGACTGCCACTGGCAGCACTGTAATCGGTATATATAAGCCAGGCATTTCCTTTGCTCTCCTCATACAGATTGATAAATCCATTATTATTCCCAGCACCAGAATTCGGCACTTCAGTAAAGGGTCCCTTTATACTCTTACTGGTAACCACCTTTGTGCCTCCGCTCGTTGTAGGCGGCATGCCTCCCTCTGTCCCAGACGACATATAAGATACCCACATAACATATTCTTCGCCGTTATAAAGAATTTTGGGATGCGCATATGTAACCCCATCCTTGTTCAGCATAACTCCTTCATAGTCCCAGTTATATAAATCTGTTGAACTATAAAGATGCACTCCCGGATGTTCGTTCATTGCCTCACGATTCAGGTCATCCACACCAAACCAGTACCATTTTTTCTGTCCGTTTTCTTCAACCTCGTGAACCTCGCCTCCACAGGCATATATCTTCCTTCCATCCGTATCATACAGCACTCTGCCTGAAAGGCCAGGTATGTTATCATAACTTCCTGGTTCGCCTGGTTCTTCCGGCTGCACCCCTTCGATGTCCCCTATTTTCCAATTACTCAGCTCCCAGAGGGCAATCGTCCCGTCATTAAAAAACTTGAACGGAAGCCAGATATATCTGTGCTCAGTTCCACTATTCACACTGTCGCCAACACAGACCCACAAGTCTGAATTTCCTGTTCTGACCCGGAAGGCATTACTCGTCTGGTTATGTGAGGAAATTTCCTTTGTATCCTTGCCATCCCACATTTTCAGATCATACCGTGTCCACGTGCCATCCAGCGAATCTGCCGACGCATATTCCTTCATGCCTGCATTCACAATGTAATATTTCCCGTTCTGCTTAAATATACCGCCTTCGGTATTCATCACCGAATTGCTAGAAAATTTCAATGGCTGTGTTTCACCAACAGTCGTCTTATAATCCGATGACAGTTTCGTTTTGCTGATCCCAGCAGAACCAGTAATACCAGATAGATCACCACTCTGGATCAGGTACGCCGTGCCTGGCGCTTCTTCATAAAGATTGATAAATCCATTCGACGTTGTTTCTCTTACGAGAGTAAATGGCCCCGTAATACTTTTGCTGGAAAGAACTTTCACCGTGCCGGACAATGTCATTCCGTCGTTATTTCCCTTATCGGTGGAGACCCACATCACATATTCGTCTCCATTGTATAACATTTTCGGATGTGCATAAATTTCATCCGTCTCATTATACATAACACCTTCATATTTCCAGTTGTACAGATCCGATGAACTGTACAGATGAATACCCGGTTCATTATTTTGCCAGCCGGAACCTTTATTCAGGTCGTCTACTCCATACCAGTAGTATTTTGTCTCACCGTTCTCTTCGAACTGCCGCACTTCTCCTCCACAGGCATAGACCCTGTTTCCATCTGTGTCATACAAAATTTCGCCAGAAAGTCCGTCAATCGAATCATAGGGTTCCGAACTTCCCGTCTTCGTCATGTTCGCTTCCTGCGATTCCGCCCGCACAGAAGCCACTGGCTGCAGTAACAACATCGCACTCAGCGCAATTGACACTGCCTTTGTTAAAACATTACGTAAACTTTTTTTCCTCATACTTCGTCAACT
Source organism: Eubacterium sp. (assembly GCA_022791495.1). GTDB lineage: Bacteria > Bacillota > Clostridia > Lachnospirales > Lachnospiraceae > Eubacterium_F. The sequence goes on along the minus strand of JAAVZE010000103.1, from coordinate 5,457 downwards.
CCTTTCACTTTTCATCACACTCGAGGTAATATATTAATAAAGTACAATAACTAGAACTATATCATCTATACTATTTCCTGTCAAGATAAGAGCAAATAAACTTCCGTTTGGTAGGATTCGTCTATGTACTGATAAAAAAAGAAAGCACCCTCCTTTATACAGATTATGGCCTTTATCTCAGCCCTGAGTGGTGCTTTCTTTTTTTTCATATTAAATTGTCTCATGAAATTGTCTCAAATCCTCGCATCAAACAGCCCGCAAAAACTGTCCACAGGATCCATTCCGGTAAACGCCTTTTCTCCTGTCATCAGCTTTTCCACCAGTATCTCCAGCGTATTTTCTTTATTATCATAGGTATTGATATACGTCCGCGCCTGGGGAATATCTGCCAGCATTGTAGGCTGGCCGCAGCCTACTACCACCACAGGAAGCTCAAATACATACCAGGGAATCTCCCCGCCTCCCTTAGACATGCCGAAACTTGGCCTGCCATTGGAAACATCACACAGAGTAATAACAAGATCCATATCTTTCGTAAAATCTGAGATGGCATTCTTTCCTGCAAAATATATATTGACATCCGGTTTTTCACCCGCAGCAATCTGCTTTCTCATTTCCTCCAGCGGGCTCTCATAAATAAATGCCTCAAATCCACTTTCCTGTAATTTTTGCTGCAATACTTCAGCTGGATTCTTTTTGCTGCCCATCCCCATCAGTTTCATCAGCTCGCCCATGGCACCGCCGCTGCCTTTCACATGGACGATCATAATTCTTGGATAGCGCTCCTTTGTGACCGGAAGAACATCCTTGTCCTTATATTTTACGAGGGTGATCGCTTTCTGGCTGATCTGTTTCTGAATCTCCTTCGTCTGCTCCCTGCCCAGCATCTCTGACAGCACAGAGGGCTGGGGCACCAGTTCTTCCTTCTTTTTGCGGTGGAGTCCCAGATGCGCCTTCAATCCAAGGATCCTGGTCAACGCCTCTGTCATCCGTTCCTCGGGGATCACTCCCTCTCTGTATGCCTTCAGCATCGTGGTAAAATCCTCTTCCGGATCATTGAAGAAGAGGAACATATCACACCCGGCGTTAATGGCAGCAGGCAGCATTTCCGTCCGTTTCATCCGGTTCGTCATGGCGACCATATGAGAAGCATCCGTCACCACCATACCATTGAAACCGAGCCGGTCCCGAAGAAGTTCTGTCATGATCTCCGGACTCAAAGTAGCTGGCATCATTTCTTCCTCTTTAAGCTGAGGATTCAGCTCTTTCGTCACCTTTGGCATAAGAATGTGGCCACCCATGATAGCATCCAGTCCATTGTCGATCAGAGTACGGTACACCATCCCATAAGTCTTTTCCCATTCCTCCAGATCCAGGCTGTTGACATTATTGGAAATATGAGCATCCCGGAAATCCAGCCCGTTTCCTGGAAAATGCTTTGCCGCACAGGCAAAAGAAGGATTCTCATGGGCCCCTTTGAGATAGGCGGTACTCATCCTCGCCACCCGCTCCGGATCATTTCCAAAAGCCCGGTTGATGATCTCGGTATTCTCCCAGTTATAGGCAATATCACAGACTGGGGAAAATGCCATATTGCAGCCGATGGCAGATGCCTCTTCGTTAGAAAATTTACCCAGATCATGGGCAAACTGTTCTTCCCTGGTGGCGCCAATCTTTACTCCAAATCCGATATACGTTCCGTCGGCACAGGCGCCGTCCCCGCCCTGTTCCGTATTGCATGCGATGAAAATCGGTATCTTTGCATATTTCTGCAGGATCCGGTTCTGTTCCTGTATGTCAGCACCCGGCGCCGGGTTGTACCGACAGCCCCCCAGATGGTATTTTTCCATCAATTCTCTGAGATAATCCTCCTCATGGGAAGAGGTCAGCTGAAAGAACAGCTGTCCCACCTTTTCCTCGTCACTCATGCCATTGATGGTCTCCTCTACCCAGCGGCAGTCCTCTTCCGATAAATGATATGGCTTCGCTTTCAAATCTACCATTGTAGTCTCTCCTCTCTATGCCAGGTTCTCCCTGAATTTCTTCAGCATCATCACCTGATAATTCCCTCCATAATTTCCCTGCCACAGCCGGGGCAGAGCAGTCTTCTGACATTCTTCCCAGGAATCTTCCTCATTTTTCACCAGGATCGGATAAAAAAATATCCCGTTCTTCTCCGCCGCCTCATAATCTCCCAGGGCATCCCCAATCATCAGCGCATGACTGCTCTCATATCCCATTTTTAGTAATTCTTCGATACAATGGGCCTTACTCCCCATATCCTGTGCCAAAAGCACATCCACGTATTCCATCAATCCATACCGGTTCCATTCTTCTTCGAGAGCCTGGGGATTGGCGGAGGAAACCACCGCCACATCCGCCATATCCCTGGCACAGTAAAGGGCTTCCTTCACACCCTCAAAAGGACTTCCCAGCTCCGGCGGTAGATCATGGATCCGCTTGTTTACCTTCTCCGACCAGGACAAAGCCTTTTTCAGACAGATACTCTCCTTCTCCTGAACAGCCCTGGACAGGGAGGCATTGGACAATTCTTTCGTCTGTTCCACCCATCGTTCCAGATCCCCGATGCCTTCAATCTTCTTATACTGGGCATCAATCTCCCGCAGCGCCTTTGCCAATCCTTTAAAACGGTTGATCCCCCTGGATATCGTATACAAATTGATCTCATTCCAGCGTTCCAGAATCGGCTCTTTCCATCTGTCCATCCCCCATTCTTCCACCATACAGGGACCAAAACACCGGATATGCTTTACATCCATGGAATTCATGGCACAGCCATCGGAGTCCACACAGACCAGATATTCTTTTTTTCTACGAAACTGCTTCCATGTCTTATCCATTGTTTTCTCTCTTTTCTGCCAGGATCTGTGCATTGGACTGAACACGGCGTCTGCCTAAGGGGTACAGAAACCACAGGACCAGTGCCAACAGAATATATCCGACAGCCGGCACCAGACAGGACACATTGTAAATTCCCTTTGTAACTGCGGGTTCAAACTGCGTCTGTGCAGTATAACCGATCATCGTGAGCAGAAGCCCGGAGATACCAGAGGACGCCGCCTGTCCCAGTTTCCTGGCGAAGGAATAAACCGCATAGATCGTTCCGTCCGAGCGCTCCCCGCTCTGTACCTCGGTATCGTCGATCACATCGGTGATCATCGCCCAGCAAATCAGGCTGAATACCGCTAGACCAATAAAGGACAGCGCATATAATCCCACAAACACCCAGGCATTCCTGGTCTGAATGATAAAGGCAAAGAAAAATACGGCCGCACCAAGAAGAGATGAGAAGATCGCCAGCTCTTTTCTTCCAAATTTTTCAGAAAGCCTTACCGTAAATGCCGCACAGATCAGTGTAACCACGACTCCCACAAGCCCTGCCGCTGACTGCGCCACCGTATTTCTAAAATAATTTGGATATACGTAAGTCGTCATGGTCTGTGAGGTCAGCTGCACCAGCAGCATAAATACTGTGGCAACTACAATGCCAATCAATGCCTTGTTGTGTACAAGCCCGGAGATCAGTTTTCCAAAATCAAATTTTTCGCTCTTCTGCTCCACCTTGACCCGCTCCGTAATCAGCCAATGACAGAGGAAATAGCAGATAACAGCCCCGATGGAACATACCAGGGCAACAATCATGACTCTCTGACCAGAAAGGATCTTATTGCCTGCGGCATCCTCATAATATACAAGCACCGGGATCAATACGCCGATGATCGTACCTGCCAGGCTGGCTCCGATGGTCCTCCAGTTAGAGAGCTGCGCCCGGTCCTTCGGCTCTGCTGACACCGCCGACGCCATAGAACCATAGGGAATATTGATGCTGGTATAAAATACACTGCCCCAGAGCAGATAGGTGAAAAACATCCAGAAGACCTTAAATGTCATGGGCATGTTCTGAAACCAGGAAGCATACATAAGAAAAGACGAAACCGCTACCGGACCGCACATCCTCAAGATCCAGGGTTTGAATTTTCCGTAAGCTCTCGGTTTGCTCCGGTCCACAATCTGCCCCATCGCCACATCAGTAAAGGCGTCTACAAAACGTGCCACCATCATCATAATGCCCACCAGACCCACAGACACCCCCATGACATCTGAATAAAATTTCATCAATAACGTACTTGACAGGATAAATGTAAAATCATTTCCGAAATCGCCAAACATATATCCCAGTTTATCGCGAAAACCAAAAGGTTTTGCAGAGCTATTCTCTTTCATTTTTTCCTCCAATCCCACCCATTGACTGTTTCAAAGGGCATATTATTGTCAGTACCATTATGTCCAGATGAAACTATTTTATGTAAGATCAAATGAGGGGAAGAAAATCCATGATTTTTAAATTATAATGCAACGATGGGAAACACGCTATGTAAGTTTCTCACCTTCGCGGGCGGCGCCATGGCTTGTGGCTTCCGCAAAAAAAATCAGTGGAGCATCCTGGCGATAAACCGGATACTACACTGGTCTTTTTTGTCTGTTATAAATCATAATTTCTCGCTAGCGCAATAGATATTATACTAGTACAGAAGGAATTGCTTTTCCTCCAAAATTTTACTCTCAAATAATCTAACGATCACCCCAGGACACTGCTTCCCGTATGGTCTCCACCGGCTCCCCAGTCAATTCACTGATCTCTTCCGGCGACAGGCCTCTCTCCAGCATGCCGGCCAGCAGTCTTCCACGACCCCAGGCAGCTCCTTCTTCCATGCCCTCTTTTCTGCCTTGATTCCAGCCCTCTTCTCTCCCTTCTTCCCTCACCGTCGCCATATGCAGTTCTTCATCATATTCAAATATACTCACCTGGATCACCTCCGCCCGGTTGACTCTTAAGAATTCCTCCAGAATTCCTTCCTCAATGCATTCTGACACTGCCCTCTCCACCGCTTCCTGGAAATCCATCTCCCGGCTATAGCTCCGGACTCTTTCTACATACTTCATGTAGTCATGCAGGGAACGGCACTTCCCAAGGAGTTCTTCATTATGGCCTGGATTGATGTTCAGTTGGAGCACTGTCAGCTCCAGATTTGCTTCTTCTGTCTGCCGGTAAAAGGATTCCGACAGGCGCAGGATCCTCTTCTCCGGCTGTTCCTCTGACCCGTTGTAAAATACAACAAAACGGGGTGTCGGAATCTGGATTCTTTTTCCAGAATACAGGTCTCTTTTTTCTTTCTGGATCATTTTTTCATACAGCTTTGCTATGTAGAACAGGTCGCGCAGCGGCATGTTTCAGTCGGAAGCGTATGCCAAGCTGCAAGCCCTTATTCAAGCCGGAAAAACAATCAGAGATGATGACCAACTTTGGTCTGACATTGAGCAGACAGTACTACTTGTTTCACCTCGATTCAATACTATTCTGACTCTTCTTACTTCCGTCAATCTCACGCTAATAGATCTCCACACAGCGCTACTTATAAAGTGTGGTATCAAGCC
>JAAVZE010000102.1 GCA_022791495.1 Eubacterium sp. | reverse complement strand
TCTGGTGGGAAATGTGGTAGTGTTCATGCCCTTTGGTTTTTTTGTGCCGAGCCTGGAGAAAAGGCGCCGTGGATATTTTCTGGATTTTTTAAAAATATCCCTCATTGGCTTTTTGTTCAGTCTATCAGTGGAGACCGTACAGCTGGTGACGAAGGTTGGATGTTTTGATGTTGACGACCTGTTTTTAAATACAATAGGCGTCGTACTGGGGTATCTTTGTTATGGTATCTGCCGGTGTGTCTGGAACTTCGTACGCAGGAAAAATAGCGCTTCGTAATGGAGGAAATATATGCAGATTCGTATCGGGAAGAGAAGAAAGATTCAGTTTACAGATAAAAAGCATCCGCTGCAGGGGATTCTGTCTGCCCTGCTGGCGGCATTATCCTTTGCCATGATGATCATATTGTTTGTCTGTTCCGGCATGGAAAAAGGCAATGGCGGGCTTATGTACGGATACCTGGGCATTTTGAATTTGCTGCTCTCCGTGACGGGCTTTGTGCTCTCGCTGAGATGTCTGAAAAGAGAAGACATCTATGTCACTACACCTACCATTGGCTCAGTCTTTAACGGGGTTATTATCATTATCTATCTGATCCTGTATTTTATGGGGGCTTTGGTGTAAACAGCATTTCAGGACTGTCAGATCCGATCTTTTAGGTCTGTGATCGTCTTTGAAATCTTCAGCTTTCCCAGACGGTTTTTATACTCTTCGGGGGAGAGCTCTTCTACATAGTTGACGGGATATTTTCTATCGTATCCCTTTCGGATCAATACAGCTGCCGCTTTGTTGTAGGCAACGGCGGCATCTGTTTCTGATTCATATCGTCCTACGATAAAGTCGCCTTTCCAGTGAATGCGCGTCTCATATAGCGTCTTTCCCTGGTGTGTTTTACGGAAGACACCGTGATAGCGATTGATGATCTCAATATTTTCATAGCGGAAATCCCGCACATCTCCATTGACAAAAAGAAAATCCCGTCCTGCAACTCCATAATTTTTTATGCCGTACCGGGACATAATATTTACCTGCATGCCATAATCGCTGACAAAGAGATGCCCACCCCGTCTCGTTATGGTATGGGTGGAATAGTAAAAGAGATCGTCAATATCGAAAATATAATAATCTTCCAGTGAAAAATAATAGTGAAAATATTTCTGGTAAAGATAGACCGGCGTCTTTATATAGATCCCATTATCCCGAAAATTGATAAGAGTTACCCATTTGCCAAAAGGAAGAGTCCGGGGATATGAAGAAAAATCCTCCAGACTGTATTTTGTATCGTGGAGAATGGAATCTGCCAGATGATAGGCGAGACTGGCAGCGTCTTCTGTGGAAAAACTGCCGAGGCTGATATGTTTATTTTTATATGTGATGGAACTGCGGTAATATAAGGTTCCGTCTTTTTTTGTTGCCGAATATACCCCTGGTTTCATAGCGTTCTCCTGGATCTGTGGTTGTGGCAAAATGCGTGTTTTCTATAAGTTTAGCAGAAATCTGGCGGGGAGGCAAGGGGGAGAGTGACATGTCGTTCGTCGCAAATTTATGTCGTTGGCGGAAAAATATGGAAAAGAAGGGAAAAGGGTGTTATAATATGTTTGAGGATATGTATCTGGATTATCAGAATAACCAGCTGGCGGTGGAAGATATCGAGAAGGAGTACAAAGAGATTGCTTTCAGGGACGGGGAGTGAGGTATACTATGAAAGACAGTATATCAATGCGGACAGGGCTGCATTCTGCGAGAGCAGGTGCGGGATATTGGATACCCAATATCCAATGGAAAGTACAAGATGGCGTGTACCGGGTAAAAGAATTAAAAATTATGGTATTAGTTGGACTGATAAATGTCGTAAATGGCACAAAATGAAAAGCGATAAGGAGGAGATGAAAGAATGCACTCTAAGAAACTGGAAGATACAATGCTTTGGAACGCTTACCAGGCAAAGAATAATTCGGATGACAGGCGGAGCCTCTGGGTGAAAGAGATATACGAGGCGGCGGCAAAGTATTTGCTGGATGTGCGGAAGACGTTTCCAAATTATACCCTGCATGATGAAACCCATATACTGAATGTGTTGGATGCGATAGGTGGATTGTTAGGAGACCAGATTTCACAATTAGCCGTTGGAGAAATGGAATTACTCATACTGGCAGCGTCTTTGCATGATCTGGGCATGGTTTATACAGAGGAAGAAAAGGAGCGGTATTATCACGATGAAGAGGCCTGTAGAAAATATTTAAGAACTTACCGCTCGGAACTATTGGGATGTCCTGTAGAAGACTGGAAGGAAGAAGACCGTCAGTGGTATCTTCGTACGCTGCACCCTTTTCGCCTTTGGGATGCGCTGGAAAATGAACATTGGAGTGAATTATTTAAAAACGCCCCCTTAGAAATTGTATCTAAGGAATGTATTTTAGCTGTATGTCAGGCGCATGGTGAGAAGCCGGAAGAACTTCGCAGTAATAGAGAATTACAATATTTGACTGCTGATGATGTGGATCCTTTATTTTGTGCGCTCTTGCTTCGGTTAGGTGATCTGCTGGATTTTGATGATACCCGCGCACCGAGAGTTTTATACAGCTATGTGGCGTGTAATGAGAAAAGCCGTGAGGAGTGGGACAAGCATCAGGCTTCCGCCGGATTTCGTTATCCACCGACGCCTTCTGCGGATGACCTGCCTTATAAAGCAAGATGCACAAATCCGGGGGTGGAACATGCGGTCCGGGATTTTCTGGACTGGATCGATGAGGAGCTGGGTAATTGTTTTAACTTGCAAAAGTATTGCAGGGCAGGATGGCGGCAGGAATTTACCTTTCCAAGAGCGGTCATGAAGTCAGAGATTGAATCCCACGGTTACATGAGTGGCGATTTTTGCCTGACCATGGATCAGACGCAGATTCTGGAACTTCTGACGGGGGAAAATTTATATGACCATTCCGACGTCTTTGTAAGAGAACTGCTGCAGAATGCCATCGACGCCACGTTGCTCCGCGGCGAGATGGAAGCTGATTTTATTCCGGAGAATTCCCGCATCGATATATGGGAATGGACGGATCAGGAAGGATATATGTGGTTTCGCATAGATGACCAGGGAACAGGTATGACTGCGGGCATGCTGCAGAGGTATTTTCTGAAAGTGGGAAACTCTTATTATAACTCCCAGGAATTGGAACGGGATCTGAGGGATCATGGCCATACAAATAAATATAATGGAATCAGCCGCTTTGGAATCGGCTTTTTGTCAAGTTTTCTTTGTGGGGAGTATGCAGAGGTCTCTACGCTTTATTTTGATCCCAAGAAGAACTACAAAGAAGAGGCACGGGTGGAGTCCTACCAGACGTTACATTTTGGTTTGCGATTGCAGGTGACGGGGCTGAGCGGATATTATACCTTGAAGAATCAGTCCAGGCATCATCAGGCGGATAAGACATTTCCCGCCCCAGGAGATTGTGGTTCGGATCATGGTTCTGTTTATGACAGGCATGGTTATCGTAATAACCCGGGAACCTCCATAGCGATCCGGCTGAATGTGGGGAAACTGGGCACGTTGAATCTGCGTGAGGCCACGGAAAAATACTTGTGTGCTGCCAGGGTGCCGGTATACTATAATAGTAAACGGATAGGGCGGACTTATGAGGAAATGATGCAGGCGGTGCACAAAGTGGCAGGAGAGAGTCTTTATGAGATGTCTCCCGAGTTGAAGGATGAATTTGACCGCTGCTTCCCGGCTGTTTGCGGCCAATATCCTAAATTATCGGTAACCGTGATTCCCTTAGACACAGAAGAGGATCAGGTTTTACCAGAGTTTTCTGGGGTGATCATGAATTATGATGTACATTTTGACAAAGAACCCCAATGGAAAGTGAAGGATCAGGAATATGAGATTTATAGGTATGTTAAATATATGGGAAAAGGGGGTTCTGAAATAAAGCTTGAAAGTATGAATATAATCAAAAGAACGATTGATTGGGAGTGGAAAAATTTAAATAAAGAATTTGATTTAGAGAAAATAGCTGCCTTAGAATCACAATTTGAAAAACAATCCGTCTGCCCAAAGACAGAAGATTTGCCAGGAGAGGTTTGGAAGCCATTTGAAGATGCGATGTATCTGCATGAAGTATGGAGAGCTTATTGTGATCACCAACAAATGGCACAAATGCGTTTTTCAGTAGATGACTGTGGGTGTCCAAATATCATGTCATTATCATTAAATAAGCCTAATAGGAAACTTGCTTATACGTACCAGGGTGTTATAGCTGGTGATTTTAAGGATACAGAACTTTATATGAATTCAAATAAAATTGCAATGTTTTTATTGGGAAGTATGTGGAAACCAAGGGTAGAAGTAAGTCGGTCCAGAATTTCAGGACTGCCATTAAGTGTATTGCTGGCTATCTGTGGTTTGTTTAAAAAGTATGATATGATAATTCCCTTGAGGAATTTTGATGACTGGAATAATAGTACGATTAAGGAATGGAGACAAACGCAGATTTCTCAAATGGGTCAATGGATGAGGAAAAATCTGGGGTATTTCTTTATAGAGATTAAGACGGAATTACAAAAGCCTTTAGACATAAATAAAAACAAATTTAATATTAGTACGAAATATTTATATAATGGTAACGCTATTTTATTTAAGTATTTAACGGCTTACCTTCAGGACAACTACCTTATGACAATCAACTATGAAGAGGGGCAAAAGATTTCTTTTTTTAAAAAAGATGAGAATGAAATGGAACAAGACTATGATCTATTTCCGCCCATGATGTTCTGCAGTGCGGCAAGTGACCAAAGCCGTCGGTATCTATGTTGTTCAGAGGATGATTCCCGGAGAGGGATTACCGCTGACCATCCCTTTGCAGCATGGCTTTTAAACAATGCCGTTTCGTTGAATCAATACTTTCCGAGGCAGTTTCAGATAATAGTGGAATGTCTGTGCAATGATTATGAAGAGGAAGTGATAGAAAAATGTAACAGCATCCGCAGACAATTGACAGCCCTGCCAGAACATCACGGTGTGGATGTAAGTGCTTTTCCGGAATTAAGCAGCAGGGATTTCTGGTCTGTGAAGGAATGGGATCATGAAAATATATAAAGCCACTTTTTCTCAGAGTTTCAGCAACCCGGCAAGATCGGAGAAGTCGATAATCAGTTCCTCAAAAATACCTGTTTTTACTGAGCTGGTAAAAGTATAGTCCTGGGTATCCTCGGACTCGAAATCGTATACAGTAATACGGTTTCTGTCTGGATCCACGATCCAGTATTCACGCACACCGGCAGTACGGTATTTAAAAAGTTTTTTAAAATAGTCCATTCGCCTGCTGCCCGGCGATACGATTTCGATGATCCAGTCTGGGGCACCGCTGCATCCTTTATCGTTCAACTTGTCAGGATCACATATAACGCTGATATCCGGTTCTACATAGTTCATATCATTTTCATCTAAAAAAACGGCAAAGGGAGCAATGTATGGTCTGCAGGAACCGTTTTTTGATTTGATGTATTCCCGGATGATGCCAAAAAGTTCTCCAGAGATCTCTTGATGTTTTCTGCTTGGCGGTGCCATGTAATAAATTTGGCCATCGACCAGTTCCGCACGCTGCCCATCCGGCAGGGAATAAATGTCATCGACAGTATAAAGTTTTTCTTGCGCTAATGCAGGTGACATAATAACACTTCCTTTCATTTGTTGGGGGCGAAATACCTTTTGCCCCCAACATCATAGCATAAGTCTATCATAGCACCCGATGGTATGCAAGTTTGAAATGCGCCCAGCCGATTCCCTGGTTTTCTTACAGCCTTCTGGCTTTAATCAGGCCACACAGCCAGAACAGCGCTCCCATGGCTGTATATACCGCCGCCTGTCCGCTCAACAGGCCTCCCCCTTAAAACCACATAAAGATATTGGGACGCCTGCTGGACGTCCTGCAGGCCGTCGCGGAAAACAAGTATGTTTTCAATATCAACATTGGATAACCAAATATAGAGGACGACAAGAAGGATCGACAGCGCGATGCTGCTTATCGCAAAGTTTAAAAAGAATACAAGGCCGCAGATCATAAAGCTGGCGATCAGCATTTCGCAAAAAAGATCTTCGCGGTACCCTTCTGTGTCTTTTAGTATATGTAGGGCGGTCCAGATAAAGGGCAGATTCAGAATCCAGTATATGAAACTGAACAGGGGGAACTTTCTCCCCAGAATGAGGATTTCCCGGCCCTCCCCTTCCACATACTCTTTTTGGAACATATACATCCAGATTGTAGATAAGATGGGGATAAACTGATGACACATATGCTGCGCCGTAAGGAATCTCTGTTCCGCTTCCTCCACATTTCTATTTAAGATCATGACACAAAATGGAATAAATAAAAGATAGCCAAGTATTGGCAGAATAAACATAATTCCCATTCCTTTTAACTGCAGCCAGAATCGTTTCATCATAATCTATTTTCTCCCTTTCGCTTATAGTTGTGCATCCCGGCTTATTCATGCAAGCATGAATCGTCCGTGCTGCACGCTATGGCTGAACTGTTACTCTATATCTCCTTTTTCTGTGACTTAGCTCTGTTGGGCTTGTAAATTACTAATTTGTATATTTCCATTATATCACCTTCCCCACAATTAGAAAACAAGTAAAAGGTAATTACTGGAAACAAAAAATATGTAGAGTTGATACGTTTTTTTACCCTGTTTTGGAAAAAACTCTGGACAGACAAACATGAAAAAAGCTATAATATGATAGCACTGTCATTTATTTACCTGCAAGAAACAGTGCGGAAATGAGGGGGATCATGTACGACAAATTAACCAGAAAAGACATTGAAAAAATGGAACAGGAGATCGAGCACCGCAAACTGGTGGTGCGTAAGGAGGCGCTGGAGGACGTAAAGGAAGCAAGGGCCCACGGAGACCTGAGTGAGAATTTTGAGTATAAGGCGGCGAAAAAATATAAGAATGAGAATGAGAGCCGCATCCGCTATCTGGAGCGTATGATCAAGACCGCCCAGATTGTAGAGGACGACTCCACGGAGCAGGAAGTGGGGCTCAATGATACAGTGAAGGTCTGGTTTGAAGAAGAGGACTGTGAGGAAGAATATAAGATCGTCACCACAGTGCGAAGCGATGCCAGAAACCATATGATCAGCATAGAATCTCCGGTGGGGAAGGCATTGATGAAACACAGGGCCGGGGACCGGGTGAAAGTGGAAGTAAGTGCCGGAGCCGGCTATTATGTGCAGATTCGGGAGATCCGGAAAAGTGACGACGAGTCGGAGCAGATCCGGAAATTTTAGCCATTGTTTGCAAAGAATAAAGATATATGCTAAAATAAGTCCTGGCGGACTTAAAATAAGTTCTGATGAACTTATTAGCGAGTTTTTGCAAAACTCGGGATGTGCAAAAAACATGCACAAAAAATATGATATAATGCTTTTGTGCACAGATTACGATGGTGAAATCATTGTGGTTTGTGCGCTTTTTACTACGAATGTATGCCAGGATAATATTAAAATGCAAAAAAGCTATGTACGATGGGAGGAAACGATGGATAACAAATCGATGATGCAGTTGGAAGACGAGTTAAATATCCAGTTAGAAGAACTGGTGAATTACTGTATGCTGTCTGGAGCGATCAATCCGGATTATTACGCAGATTATGATGTGAAGAGAGGGCTTCGTGATTCCAATGGAAAAGGTGTGCTTACGGGGCTGACGGAGATTGCAGACGTGGTTTCCTACGAGTACGTTGATGGAGTCAAAGTTCCGGCAGAGGGTAAACTATATTATCAGGGATATAATGTAAAGGATCTGGTGAAAAATTACCAGAGCCGGCGGTTTGCCTTTGAGGAGACCACCTATCTGCTTTTATTCGGGGAACTTCCTGGTAAAAAGCAGTTTAAGAGCTTTGTGAAGATCTTATCCAGTCTTCAGGAGCTGTCCGCCCAGTTTGTGAGGGATGTCATCATGAAAGCGCCCAGCGAAAATATAATGAATGCACTGCAGAAAAGTGTGCTGACGCTGTATTCTTACGATGATGATCCAGATGATATCTCAGTGCCAAATGTGCTGAGACAGTCCCTGCAGCTGATCAGCAAGCTGCCAGTGATCGCGGTGTATGCCTATCATGCTTACCGGCATTTTAAATTTGATGACGACCTGGTGATCCGGACTCCAGTCAAGAAATTCTCCACCGCAGAGAACATATTACAGATGATCCGTCCCGACGGAGAATTTACTGCCCTGGAGGCTAAGGTGCTGGATATCGCATTGGTGCTCCATGCTGAGCATGGTGGGGGCAATAACTCTACGTTTACGAATCATGTGGTGACGTCGTCGGGAACGGATACATATTCTGCGATCTCTGCCGCCATTGCCTCACTGAAGGGACCGAGGCATGGAGGGGCAAATCTGAAAGTGCTTCAGATGTTTGATGATATCAAGGAGCACTGTGAGGACTGGTCGGACAAGACACAGATCGCGGAATATTTGAAAAGGATATTGAATAAAGAGGCTTTTGACGGCAGTGGATTGATCTATGGGATGGGACATGCGGTCTATACTGAGTCCGATCCGCGGGAGGTAATCCTCAAAAAATATGCCAAAAAGCTGTCTGTGGAGAAGGGGCTGGTGGAGGAATATAAGCTCTATGAAACTGTGGAAAAAATTGCCGCGAAGCTGATCATGAAACAGCGCAGGCTGTTTAAGCCGGTGTGCGCCAACGTTGACTTTTACAGCGGTTTTGTATATACTATGCTTGGCATTCCGAGAGAGCTTTTTACCCCTATTTTTGCGGTGGCACGGATCTCCGGGTGGTGTGCCCACCGGTTGGAAGAGCTGGTGAATGACGGCAAGATCATCCGCCCGGCATACAAGTTTGTAGGTGTTCACAAAGACTACCGCAGTCCGGATGAACGCTGACCGACGGTTTTGGAAGGAAGAGAGGAAGAAAAGGATATGGATAAGCGTATTCTGTTTTTTGACATAGATGGAACCCTGATCGACGAAGAAAAGGATATTGTGCCGGAAAGCGCAGTACAGGCATTAAAGAAGGCAAAAGAAAATGGCAGTCTGCTGTTTTTGTGTTCAGGCAGATGTCTTGCGATCATACCGGAGGACATCATGGCCTTGGGATTTGACGGAATGGTGGGAGGCTGCGGGACCTATATCGAGATCGGGGGAGAAGAGGTCTATCACCATGTACTGCCAGAGGATCTTCAGAAAGAGGTGGTGCAGGATCTGATGCGGTATCACATCGACGGTGTCCTGGAGGGAAAGGATTGCTCTGCATTCCGCCATGATTACTGGATGCCGGTGGTAAAAAGTATATTTAAGGAAAATGGGATCTTTGCTGAAAAAACGAGTTTTGCTGCCAGAACACAGTGCTTTTGGGATGAGGAATTTTCCTTTGACAAGATGGCGCTCTGGTTTGATGCGAGCTCAGATATGGAAAGCTTCCGGCGCAAATACGAAAAAGATTTTGAGTTTATTCAGAGAGATCCTACTTTTTATGAAGTGGTGCCAAGAGGGATATCCAAAGCGACGGGGATTCATTTTGTCTGTCAGCGGCTGGGCATCGATATCGGGCAGAGCATAGCCTTTGGTGACAGCGCCAACGATATTTCCATGCTGCAGGCGGCGGGGCTGTCAGTGGCGATGGGCGGAGGGAATCCTATCCTGTTTGACCAGGTGGATTATGTGACCGATCCGGTGATGGAGGACGGCATCGCCAATGCCATGAAGCATTTTAACATTATATAATAAAATTTAACAAAAGAGGCTGAAAATGAGAAGACAAAACTTATTTATATATATACTGACGGCGTTCATTTTGTCAGCGGCGGTCATTTCCTTTACCATGGGAGTAAACATAGTAAGGGCAGAAAATGTGGTGGCGAATGGAGGCGCTACAAATGGGGCAGTGAGTGGACAGGTAGTCAGCGGGCAAGTTGTGAGCGGGCAGGTAGTCAGTGGACAGTCTGTGACAGGAGGCACTGTGACACCCAAAAATGAAAATCCAAGATTTGTCACTACTACCTCCGGTCAGATCGAGGGGAAGAAAACCAGCAAAGCCTATATCTGGCTGGGGGTACCCTACGGACAAACTGAGCGGTGGAAAGCGCCGACGGCGCCGGATTCCTGGAGCCGCACCCGTTCCTGTAAAAAAACACGCAAGGGAAAGGGCGATGACTGCCTGTTTGTGAACATTTACAAACCGGTTACAAAAGAAGAAAAGATGCCGGTCATGGTGTTTTTGCATGGAGGCGGTAATAACGGAGGCACAGCAAACCGAAGTTTCAGTTCCTTTGTGAATGAAACAGGAGTGATCGTTGTCTCTGTGGAATTTCGCCAGGGAGCCTTCGGATGGCTCCAGTCCAGGGGGCTGCAGACGGGGAACCGGATGACAGACAGCGGTAATTTTGCCATGCTGGATATCAAGCTGGCACTGGAATGGGTGCAGAATAATATCGAGGCATTTGGCGGGGATAAACAGAATGTTACCTTATCCGGTTTTTCGGCCGGCGCCAGGGATGCTCTGAACTGTGTGATCTCTCCTGCGATGAAGGGACTGTTTCACAAGGTGATCAGTTTTAGCGGGGGAATGACCACCTGCTCTGTCAAAGAGGGGAGAAGATGGTCCAATCAAAAGCTTGCGAAGATCCTCGTCCGGAGGGGGCGCTTTTCCAATCAGAAGAGAGCACTTAAATACGTGAAAAGGATTGGCAGGAAGAAGCTGAATAAATTACTGTACAGCCTTTCTGACAAAGAGGTAAAGAGAATGGCAGGCGCCACTTCCCTGCGCCTGACGAATTTTCCACAAAATTTCCGGGACGGTAAAGTGATCCCGAAGGCTGGCTTTGACGTGCTGGAGTATGGCGGCTATAACAGGGTGCCGATGATACTTGGCTGCAACAATTCAGAATTTGCCAATGTTTCCTATAAAACCTTACACCGGATTCTGATCAAAAATCCAAAAACATTTAAAAACAGGGCGCAGTTTTACCGGCTGTTAAAAAAGTCAAAGGAATACGGAAGCAAACTGCAGACTTCCTTTTATCTGGAGCGTCTGGCGAATAAACTTTCCATTGATCCCTACCATGAGGATTTTTATACCTATCGGTTCAGCTGGGGCGAGGAACGCCGTGTAGTGGGGGCAAATTACGCCCGCTATGTGGGGGCGATCCATGGGATGGATGTCGATTTCCTTTTGGGACGATATAAGAAAGGAGAGGCAGGCACCAGCGACAGTATTTATACGAAGGCCAATCTGCCGGGAAGGCAGGCCCTTACCAGTGTGATGCGTCAGTATGTGAGTAATTTCTGCCATACTGGTAACCCCAATGGCATCAATGGTCAGGGAAATGTGCCAGTCCAGTGGGAGAAATGGCGCCGTGTAAAGGGAAGCAGGAGGATTATGACCTTCTCTGCCAGCCGCAGGGAGGCAAAAGTAAACATGACTTCCCGTACCATTGACCGGGCAAAGGTAAAACGGCAGATGAAAAGAAAACTTTCTAAAAAAGCATATAAACTGTTTCGCAGACGTATATTAAATGACAGGTTTTTTATGTAGTTTGTGGTAGAAAAGAATGGAGGCAGGACATGAGACTGGAGCAAATTCTTACAGATGTAGAATATAAGATACTACAGGGGACATTGGACAAGGATGTGGCTGATATCGCCTATGATTCCCGTAAAACTGTAAAGGGTGGAATGTTTGTAGCGATTCAGGGAACCGTGGTGGATGGTCACAAATTCATCGATAGTGCGGTGGAAGCAGGCGCAGAAGTGATCGTGGTGGAGAAGGAGACAAATGTAGAAAGGAAGGATATTACGGTTCTTCTGGTAGAAGATGGACGAAAAGCGTTAAGCCTTATGTCCGCTGCCTATTTCGATTATCCAGCGAAAAAAATGATCACTGTGGGAATTACCGGGACCAAAGGCAAGTCTACCACCGAGCACATGGTGCGGGATATTATTGAAAAGTCAGGAAAGACCTGTGGGATCATCGGCACAGTGGGAGCTTTCATGAACGGAAGGTCTGTCCCCACTGAGCACACGACACCGGAATCCTATGAGCTGCAGAAGCTGTTTGCCATGATGGTGGAGGAAGGCTGCGAGTATATGGTTATGGAGGTTTCCTCCCAGGGGATCAAGATGGACCGCGTGGCGGGAATCGAATTTGATTATGGTGTATTCACCAATATATCGCCGGACCACATCGGGCCGGGAGAACATGAAAATTTTGAGGAATACCTCTGCTGCAAGGCCGAGCTGTTCCGACGCTGTAAAACCGGAATTATCAACCGGGATGATGAGCACTATGATGACATTGTAAAACATGCTGTCTGTCGAACTGTTACCTTTGGGACGTCAGAAAAAGCTGATATGCGGGCACATGACATCCGCCATGTCTCCAAAGGCGGTGAGCTTTCCATGGAATTTCGGGCGGAAGGAATCCTGGAAGGTGACATCGTCGTAGGTCTTCCGGGACGTTTTAATATTTACAATGCACTGTGCGCGGCGTGTACTGGTATGGCGCTGGGAATGCCGGAAGAAGTCATTCTTCATGCCCTGGAACATGTGAAAGTGCAGGGCAGGGTGGAAGTGATGCCGGTCTCTGAGGATTTTTCTGTATTGATTGATTTTGCCCATAACGGTGTGAGTTCGGAAAGCGTTCTTACTACATTGAGAGAATACAATCCCCACCGCATTGTGAGTATTTTTGGCTGCGGGGGGAACCGGAGCAAGGTCAGACGCTATGAGATGGGAGAGGTAATCGGCAGGATGTCGGAGCTTGCCATAATCACCAGTGATAATCCCCGGCGGGAAGATGTTATGGATATCATCGAGGATATCAAGGTGGGGATGGCGAAGTCAGATGGAGAATATGTGGTGATCCCCGACCGGGAGGAAGCGGTGGCATATGCTCTGGAACATGCGGAAAAAGGGGATATGATCATCCTTCTTGGAAAGGGACATGAGGAGTACCAGGAGATCAATGGAGTGAAGTATCATTACAGTGACAGGGAAGCTGTTGTCAAAGGAATGAAAAAAGTATATGGAAAAGACTTTAGTTTTATGTTATAATTGCCGATAACAAAGATAAAGACCTGATAGCAAGGAGGTTATCAGGAAGTTTTTTTAGAAAGGAGTCGAGGATTATGAGCGCAATGTTTAATAATTCACTTGCAAATTCTTTGTTCGGAAGCCGGAATACTATTTGGTCAGGAAGTTTTTTTTCCGCCTCAAATCTTGGGGATCTGGGACTGATGAAAAGTGGTGTCTATACCAAGATGCTGAAGTCCTATTATGAAAAAGTAGGCAGTGACACAGAGACAAAGAAAAGCAGCAGTAGCAGCAGTAACAATTCTCCAACCTGGGATGATATCCGCAAGAAATATGTTACCCCTGAGGTGAAAGTGGATGCAAAGGCTGAGGAAGCGGGAAAAGCGCTTTCCAGCGTTAAGAGTACTTCCCAAACCTTGAGTACAGACGCGAGCGCACTGGCAAACATGGATTTTGACAAGAGTAGCAGGGATGACATCTACGATGCTGTGAAAAAAATGGCAGACAGCTACAATGCCGTAGTGGATAGTGCAAAGAAGAGTAATGTTACCAGCATATCCAAAAGCGTATCCTGGATGACAGATGATACGAAAGCCCGTACAAAACAGCTGGAGAAGATGGGAATTACCATTGGCACGGATAATAAGATAACAGTTGATAAGGATAAATTTGCCCAGGCAAATTTGACCGATATTAAATCTCTCTTTAAGGGAAGCGGCGGTTTAGCAGATCGTCATGCCCAGAGGGCAAACGGTCTTGTTAATCTTGCATCCAATCAGATGTTGATGAATTCAGGCAGATCATTGTATTCAAGTACTGGTGTTCTGAAATAAGAATTCTAGAGGAATAACATTTTTATAGGTTCACTTTGAGCACAGGCATTGGGGTTGCCGCAGGGCACGAATGCTTGTGCTTATTGTGTTGCCAGGGTGTGTCTGAAAACTGCTTTCAAAGTACGCCCTGGCTGTAACCAGAGAGGAGATTCAGGCGGGTGTATCGTTTTTTTGTTCCAGTGGAACAGATCTTTGAAAAAACAGCGGAGATAACCGGAGATGATGTAAATCATATCAAAAATGTTCTGCGTATGGGAACCGGCGGGCATATTATGATTACCGATGGACGGGGGACGGATTATCATTGTATCATACGTGGTTTGGAACCGGACAGGGTATTGCTGGACATCGAAGAGAAAGAGCCGGTAAGAACGGAGCTTCCAGTGGAGATCGTGCTGTTTCAGGCACTTCCCAAGGCGGATAAGATGGAACTGATCATTCAGAAGGCGGTGGAATTGGGTGCCGCCAGGATTGTTCCGGTGCGCACCAGACGGTCCGTGGTGCGTCTGGATGATAAAAAGGCAGAAAAAAAGAGACAGCGCTGGCAGAGCATTGCCGAAGCCGCCGCCAAACAGAGCGGGCGGGGAATTGTGCCGGAGGTGGGGGAGGTGGCTTCCTTTGGCGAGGCGTGCAGACAGGCCCAGGAGTTGGGACACTGTATCATTCCCTACGAGTTGTACGATGATATGTCAGAGACGGCAAAGACGATGAGCCAGATCGTACAGGGATCTTCCATCGGTATATTTATCGGTCCGGAGGGGGGATTTGAACGGAGTGAGGTGGAACAGGCTATGGAAGCCGGAGCCCTGCCGGTGTCTCTGGGCAGGCGGATCTTACGGACGGAGACGGCAGGACTTGCAATCCTGTCAGTACTGATGTTTCAGATAGAAAAAGACTATGCAGGAGAGGTTTGACATTCATGGAGGCATATTTGGATAATGCGGCCACCACAAAAGCTTTCGATGAGGTGGGGGATCTGGTTCACCATATCATGTGCGTGGACTATGGAAATCCTTCTTCTCTTCATACGAAGGGAGTGGAGGCGGAACGGTATATCAGAGAGGCGGGAGATAGGATCGCTGCCACACTGAAATGCAGTCGGAAAAATATCATATTCACTTCCGGAGGGACAGAGAGCAACAATATGGCCATCATCGGCGGCGTGATGGCAAACAGACGGCGGGGAAAGCATGTGGTCACGACCTGCTTTGAACATGCGGCGGTACATCAGCCCTGTTTGTACCTGGAAGAAAATTACGACTGTGAGGTCACATATCTTCCGGTGGATAGTATGGGACACGTAGATCCCGGAAAGCTCAGAGAGGCACTCCGGGAGGATACGGTGCTGGTATCTGTGATGATGGTAAATAATGAGGTAGGAGCTGTACTGGATGTGGGGAGTATTGGGAGGATCATTAAAGAATATAATAAAGATATACTGTTTCATGTAGATGCCATACAGGCCTATGGCAAAATGACCATACATCCCAAAAAGCTGAATATAGATCTGCTTTCTGCCAGTGGCCATAAGATACATGGACCGAAAGGGACGGGATTTTTGTATATGGCAGAGGGAGTCCGGCTCCATCCGTTGATCCATGGAGGCGGGCAGCAGCAGGGAAGGCGTTCTGGTACAGAAAATGTACCAGGAGCCGCAGGACTGGCCCTGGCGGCGGAAATGATGTATCAGAACCACCGTGAGAAGGTTCAGCAGATGTACGATAAAAAACGACTCATCATAAGGCTTCTGGAACAGATTGAAGGAGTGCATATCCATGCTTGTCAGAAGGAAGAACTGGAAAACACGGCGCCGCATATCGTGAGCGCAGGCATAGAGGGGATCCGCAGCGAGGTTCTATTACACGCCTTGGAAGAAAGAAGAGTTTACGTATCATCTGGATCCGCCTGTTCCTCTAATCATCCGGGGATCAGCTCCACCCTGCAGGCGATCGGAGTAAACAGGGACCTGCTGGACGCCACGATCCGATTCAGCCTTTCCGTGAATACCACAGAAGAAGAACTGCGGTATGCGGTGGAACAGCTAAAGGAACTTTTGCCGGTGTTGAGGCGATATATCAGGAGATAGAAGATAAAGGAAATGAGGAAATGATAACATGGTAAGAGCATTTTTGATCAAATATTCAGAGATT
Organism: Eubacterium sp.; assembly: GCA_022791495.1. Classification (GTDB taxonomy): domain Bacteria; phylum Bacillota; class Clostridia; order Lachnospirales; family Lachnospiraceae; genus Eubacterium_F. The sequence continues at coordinate 13,167 of JAAVZE010000102.1, read as the reverse complement.
GGGATCAAGGGGAAAAACAGATATATGTTTGAAGACGCCCTTCGGGACAGGGTAAAGGAAAAATTGGAAAAGTGTGAGGGAGAATTTCTTGTAGAGCGGGAAAACGGACGGATCTATGTAGAAGCAAAAAGTGAGTATGATTTTGACGAGGTGACCAGCCAGCTCAGTAAATGTTTTGGCATCGCCCATATCTGCCCGGTGGTGCTGGTAGAAGACAAGACCTTTGAGACCGTGTGTAAAGAACTGGTGAATCATATGAAGGAGGAACTGGGAGACAGGGAATTTACTTTCAAAGTATTTGCCAAGAGAAGCGATAAGAATTATGTGATGACCAGTCCTGAGATCTGCCGGGAGGCCGGAGCGTATATCATTGACCATATGCCAGGCTCCAAGGTGGATGTGCACCAGCCGGAAGTTTCTGTAAATATTGAGATCCGCCATCGTGCCTATGTGTATGTGAGCAGCATCAAGGGCCCTGGGGGAATGCCTGTGGGAACCAGTGGAAAAGCGATGCTTCTGCTGTCTGGCGGCATAGACAGTCCTGTGGCGGGATACATGATGGCAAAGAGAGGCGTGCGCATCGAGGCCGTTTATTTTCATGCGCCTCCCTATACCAGCGAGCGTGCGAAACAAAAGGTGGTGGATCTGGCGGAGCTGGTCAGTGATTACGCGGGAGAGATCCGTCTGCATGTAATAAATTTTACTGATATTCAGATGTATATATACGATAAATGTCCCCATGACGAGCTTACGATCATTATGAGACGTTATATGATGAAGATCGCAGAGCGTATCGCCGGTGAGACAGATTGTATGTCTCTGATCACCGGTGAAAGTGTGGGGCAGGTGGCGAGCCAGACCATGCAGAGCCTGGTGGCGACCAATGCGGTATGCAGCATGCCGGTATTCCGCCCGGTGATCGCTTTTGATAAACAGGATATCATTGATATTGCGGAGAAGATCAATACCTTTGAGACTTCCATCCTTCCATATGAGGACTGTTGCACGACTTTTGTGGCGAAACATCCTGTGACAAAACCAGATCTGTGTAAGATCGAAAAATCCGAGAGAAACCTGGAAGAAAAGATTGATGATATGTTAGAAAAAGCAGTGTCAGAGAGGGAGATCCTAACCATAAAAAAATAAAAGGACTGCCTCCTGAAACCCAGGTCTCACAGTCCCCACATCGTACTTTTTGTACCCCATATGTGATGTAACAAATCCCAATCAGACGATAAATGGATTCAGCTTTGAAAGAATCTCGTCTACATCGTTTTCACTGTGGATATTCAGGTCGATGGGCTTAGAAAGATCAAGACTGAATATACCCATGATGGATTTAGCGTCGATCACATATCTTCCTGAAACAAGATCAAATTCTGCATCGAATTTGGTAACTTCATTGACAAATGCTTTTACTTTATCAATGGAATTCAAAGATATTTTTACTGTTTTCATAATAATTCCTCCTTTTCTATTATTTTGAAAGCTGCTTCAAACATCTTCCAGTTATTATACTATTATGTAACCTAAATTATGTCAATAGAAAAAAGTGACCACGTGCAAAAAAAATAGAGATAATTTTTGTGCAAAATGTAGAAAGGAAAACGCACTTTTTGGTAAATCCCAGAAAAAGATACCAAAAATGCAATACAAATATATGAAAGCTGCATTTTTAACCCTTGGCTGTAAAGTGAATTTTTATGAAACAGAAAAAATGATGGCAGATTTTCAAGACCATGGAATCGACATTGTAGAATTTGGACAAGCGGCAGATATCTGTATCATCAATACCTGTACGGTTACCAATATCGCTGACCGCAAATCCAGACAGATGCTCCACCGGGCAAAGAAAAAAAATCCTCAGAGTATCGTGGCAGCAGTGGGGTGCTACGTGGAGAGTGGAAGGGAAGAGCTTCAGAAAGATCCCTCTGTGGATGTGGCATTTTCTAACCGTGACAAGGGAAGTATTGCAGTCAAAGTGCTGGAATATATGAAAAGCCGGGGCGTGCCGGTGGAAAGTTCCGTCCCAGAAGCAGACTGTGGCGGACAAAGGGGTCCGGTGCGGGACCGCAGGAGAAAATATATCAAGATCCAGGATGGCTGCAACCAGTTCTGCAGCTATTGCATGATTCCATATGTAAGGGGAGGTGGTGTGCTCTCCAGCCGGGAAGAAGAAGACATTCTAAAAGAAATCCGTTTGGTTGCGGAGGAGGGATATAAAGAGGTGGTACTTACAGGGATCCACCTGTCCTCTTATGGGGTGGACCATTCTGAGGAAAAACAGTTTGTTGCTCTTAAGGGAAGACCACTGGTAGCGCTTCTACAGAAGATCGATGAGATCCAGGGAATTGAGAGGATCCGGCTGGGCTCTCTGGAACCGCGCATCATCTGCACTGAATTTATGGAAGGACTGATGACGGTAACGAAGCTGTGCCCTCATTTTCATCTTTCCCTGCAAAGTGGCTGTGACGCCACATTGAAACGGATGAACCGGCATTATACGGCGGCGGTATACAAAGAAAAATGTGAAATGCTGCGGAGATATTTTGAACATCCTGCCATCACTACAGATGTGATTGCAGGGTTTCCAGGGGAGACTGAAGCGGAGTTTGAGAGGACAAGGGAATTCGTCAAGGAGATCGGATTTGCAGATGTCCATGTTTTTTCTTACAGTGTGCGTGGCGGCACGAAGGCGGCGGGCATGAAAGACCAGGTGCCTCCAGAAGTCAAACACCGGCGCAGCGAGATGCTGATGGCAGATGCCAGACAGGGGAAGATGAAATTTGAGGAATGGTTTATTGGCAGAGAGGAAAAAATACTCTTTGAGGAGATCCGAAGCATCGACGGAAAGGAATATCTGACTGGGCATAACGAGCGTTATGTGATGGTAAAGATTCCGAGGGTTGAGGCAGAGACTGCGGGATTTATGGAGAACGGCATCGGCAGCATCCGAATCCAGAAAACAAATTTAATATAAAAAACTATTGCGAATTTAAGATACTTATATTAAAATGATACCAGGGTAAAAGCGTTGAGATGAAAAAGCAGTTCCGACGGGGGACAGCTGGGGCAAAATACTTTTTAGTCCCATGAGTATTTAATTGAATTTTTTATATTTTATAAGGAAAATGTTTCAGAATGGGGGACAATATGCAGGAAATGAATAATACCCAGCTTTTTAAAGTAGATGTAGAAAAAGATTTTGATGTAAGAGATGTGATCGCATCCGTATATGCGGCGCTTACAGAGAAGGGGTATAATCCGGTCAATCAGATCGTAGGATATCTGATGTCAGGAGATCCCACTTATATAACCAGCCATAAGGGAGCAAGAAGCCTGATCATGCGGGCAGAGCGGGATGAGATCATCGAACTGTTTTTAGAGGATTATATAAAGAATAACTTGAAATAAGTGAGCCGCGCTGACCTCTGTTTTTGGAATCTGTGCAGGGAATCCGGCTATCTGCATGCAGTGAGTGTACATTACTTTTGAAACAGGTGCGGGAGCACCTGTCCCCCAGCCAGTAACAATCGCATGCCTGCATGCAGATTGTTACTGGCTGGGGGACAGAATCTGGCGAAGCCAGACTGTTTCAAAAGAAAGTATAGATTGTAAAGCTGAATGAGCAGTTTCCCAAGCCTGCACAAGTTCCAAAAACAGAGGGAAATGTGGCGAGCGCCCCACAGGAGCGCAGGGCGGAGCCCGGAGCGAGTGAATTTAGTTGTCTGCCTGGCAGACTGATATGGGCAAAAGAAGACGAAGCCCAGGGAAATATAAATATATATGAGAATATTAGGACTTGACTACGGATCTGTAACGGTGGGTGTAGCAGTCAGCGATGCCCTGCTTATCACAGCGCAGCCCGTAGAAGTAATAAAAAGAAAAAGTGAAACCAAACTACGTCAGACTCTTGCGAGATTAGAAGAAATCATTGCGGAGTATGAGGTGGATAAGATCGTGTTGGGATATCCCAAGAATATGAACAATACATTGGGAGAACGCGTTGAACGGACGGAAGAGTTTAAGGAAAAACTTGAGAAAAGAACAGGATTAGAGGTGGTCCTGTGGGATGAAAGACTGACTACTGTATCTGCGATGGAGGTTCTGAAAGAGGGCGGAGTACGCCGTGAGAATAGGAAAGCTTACGTGGATAAGATAGCAGCAGTGTTTATTCTCCAGGGATATCTGGATTCGCTAAGGTGAAAGGAGTTCATCTTGCACAAAGGAAGAAAATAATAGAGACAAGTTTGTGGCTGAGTACTGTCTGCCACGATATTATTTATGCGGAAAAAAGCCACGGAATTTAAGTTTCGTGCAGAAATGAGGAAACGATGAAGGAAAATAGTCAGATTATGCTTACTGCTGAGGATGGCAGCGAGGAGGCTTTTTTTGTGTGGGAAAAAGCCGAAATCGCGGGGAGAGAGTATCTTCTTGTCTCGGAGGCAGCACCGGATGTGGACACCGAAGAGGAAGCAGATGCGTTTATTCTGCGTGTGAACGGCGAGGAAGAGGACGGAGAAGTATTATATGATGTGGTGGAAGATGAAAAGGAATTGATGATCATATCGAAATATTTTGAAGAACTGTTAGAAGATATAGACATAAAAATGTAAGATTGATTAAGAGAAATCATACTAATAAGGAGATAGAGAGGTGTAATTTTGAGAAAGAAAACGAAAACAGGAAATGAGAAGGTACGTATCATACCATTGGGTGGCTTGGAGCAGATAGGTATGAATATAACCGCATTTGAGACGGAAGAAAGTATTATTGTGGTGGACTGCGGGCTTGCTTTTCCAGAGGATGATATGCTGGGAGTCGATCTGGTGATCCCGGATGTGACTTACCTAAAGGATCACAGAGAAAAAGTAAAAGGGTTTGTGATCACCCACGGACATGAGGATCATATCGGGGCCCTGCCGTATATACTGAAGGAACTGAACGTGCCGGTATATGCGACAAAGCTGACAATGGCGATTATTGAAAATAAATTAAAGGAGCACAATCTTCTCGGGGTGGTGAGAAGAAAAGTAGTAACCTACGGACAATATATCAATCTGGGAGATTTCCGCATCGAGTTTATTCGGACGAACCACAGTATTGCTGATTCAGCAGCTCTTGCCATCTATACACCGGCAGGTGTCATCGTCCACACAGGCGACTTTAAAGTGGATTTTACACCAGTTTATGGAGACAGCATCGATCTTGCCCGCTTTGGAGAGCTGGGGAAAAAGGGTGTGCTGGCACTAATGGCAGACAGTACTAATGTTTTGAAGCCAGGATTTACAATGTCAGAGAAGTCAGTGGGAAAAACTTTTGACTCAATATTTGATGAAAATGAAAAGAGCCGGATCATCGTGGCTACTTTTGCCTCGAATGTAGACCGTGTGCAGCAGATCATCAATTCCGCCCACAAGCATAAGCGGAAGGTGATCGTCGAGGGACGAAGCATGGTCAATATTATAAACGTGGCAGTGGAGCTCGGCTATATCCAGGCGCCGGATAATATTATTATCAGCATTGAAGAGATGAAAAATTATACGGATGAGCAGATTGTTCTGATCACTACGGGAAGCCAGGGAGAGTCCATGGCGGCATTATCCCGTATCGCGGCATCCATTCATAGAAAAATAGCGATCAAGCCGGGGGATCTGGTTATATTTAGCTCAAATCCGATCCCAGGAAACGAAAAAAGTGTGTCGAAGGTGATCAACGAGCTATCCATGAAAGGGGCGAAAGTAATCTTTCAGGATGCCCATGTGTCCGGACATGCGTGCCAGGAAGAGTTAAAGCTGATCTACTCTCTGGTTCGTCCTAAATTTGCCATTCCGGTTCATGGCGAGTACCGTCATCTGCTCCGCCACAGCGAGCTGGCACAGGAGATGGGAATACCGAAAGAAAATGTAGTGATCATGAGTTCCGGCAAGGTGCTGGAGCTGAAAGAAGAAGGGGCGAGATTTGCCGGAGAAGTACAGGCGCAGGGCATCATGGTGGATGGTCTTGGTGTAGGAGACGTGGGAAATATTGTGCTTCGTGACAGACAGCATCTTTCAGAAAATGGACTGCTGGTGGTGGTTCTCACATTGGAAAAGGGATCGAATCAGGTCATTTCCGGACCGGATATCGTATCCAGAGGGTTTGTTTATGTGAGGGAAGCAGAAAATCTTATGGATGAATGCCTGGAGATTGTGAACATTGCCCTGGACCGGATCTATGACAGGGGAGTGACAGACTGGGGAAGGATCAAAGCGGAGATCAAGGATTCCCTGAATGATTTCCTCTGGAAGAAAACAAAACGAAATCCGATGATACTTCCGATTATCATGGAGGTTTAAATAGTGAAACGGAGTGGTTGTCATGGCTGGACAAACAGAAAAAGGAAACGCCACAGTGCTCCTGGTGATTCGGGGAATACTAATCCTTGTATTAAATATGATTTTCTACGTCGTCATTGTCTTTGCGACGGTGGAGGTGTGTAAGTTTACCTATTCTTTTGCCAATGAGGTATTTGGCGAGGTCATGGCAGAAGCGCCGCCGGGGCAGGACAAAGTATTTGTCATACAGAAGGCAGAGGATTCTCTTACCATAGCGAAAAATCTGGAACGGGAGGGGATCGTGCCCAATGCCTATTCCTTTTATATCCGGCTGAAACTATCACTGAGCGATACGAACATCGTGGCGGCAGGCAGTTATAATCTGAATACAAGTATGACTTATAAAGAGATACTGGGAGAAATTGTAAAAAAGGTGTCGACAGATGGAAAAAGAAAGAATTGAAGTGTTTTTTGACACACTTCGCCCGGAACTTCCGGACTATATAATTCATTTGGAAAAAGAGGCACTTCGGAATGAAGTGCCTGTTATTCGGAGGGGGACAAGAGATCTTCTGAGATATCTTCTACGGACCGGAAAACCTGCCCGTGTCCTTGAGGTGGGGACCGCCGTCGGTTATTCGGCATTAGTTATGAAAGAGTGTCTTCCGGCGGAATCTCAGATCACTACTATTGAAAAGGTGGAGATGCGGCTGGTAGAGGCGAGGAAAAATCTCAGTAAATACGATCCAGAAGAGCGGATCCGGCTGATGGAGGGAGATGCTGCCCAGATCCTTGAGCAGCTTGCGGCAAAAGGAGAACAATACGATTTTATATTTATGGATGCAGCAAAGGGGCAGTATATGAATTTTCTGCCTTTTTTGCTTAGAATGCTGGAACCGGGCGGGGTGCTCGTATCCGATAATATACTGCATGACTGTGATGTTTTGGAATCCCGTTATGCTGTGGCGAGACGCGACCGGACGATACACAGCAGGATGCGGGAATATTTATATACCATCACCCATATGGAGGAGCTGGAGACGATTTGTCTGTCTGTAGGGGATGGCGTTACAGTGAGTACAAGGCGGTGTGAACCGACGGAAAGGAGAAGGCAATGAAAGGAAAAAAACCAGAAATACTGGCGCCGGCAAACAGTCTGGAGGTGCTGAAAACAGCGGTGGAATACGGAGCAGATGCTGTTTACATTGGAGGAGAGATGTATGGGCTCCGGGCAAAGGCGAAGAACTTCTCCGCCAAGGATATGAAAAAAGGAATCGAGTATGCTCACAGCCGGGGAAAGAAAGTCTATGTGACCGCAAATATAACTGCACATAACCGGGATTTAGAGGGAGTGCGGGATTATTTTCATGAGCTGAAAGATATCAGGCCGGATGCGCTGATCATATCAGATCCAGGCGTTTTTTCCATTGCCAGAGAGGTGTGCCCGGAGATTGATATTCATATCAGTACCCAGAGCAACAATGTAAATTATATGACCTTTCGTTTTTGGAAAGATCAGGGGGCGGTGAGAGTTGTGACTGCCAGAGAGCTATCCCTGGAAGAAATCGGTGATATCCGGAAAAACATACCGGAGGATCTGGAGATCGAGACCTTTGTCCACGGAGCCATGTGCATTTCCTATTCAGGACGCTGCCTGCTGAGCAATTATTTTACTGGAAGAGACGCCAATCTGGGTGCCTGCACCCACCCCTGCCGCTGGAAATATTATATTATGGAGGAGAAGCGTCCTGGAGAATATCTTCCCGTGGAGGAAAATGAGAGGGGAACCTATATATTTAATTCCAAAGATTTGTGTATGATCGAGCACATACCGGAACTGGTAAAAGCGGGGATCGACAGCTTTAAGATCGAGGGACGGATGAAAACCGCATTGTATGTAGCAGTGGTCTCCCGGACTTACCGTAAGGCGCTGGATGATTACTTTGAGGATCCAGAAAAATATGAGAGAAATATTCCATATTATAAGGAGGAAATTGCAAAATGCACATACCGGCAGTTTACCACCGGATTTTTCTTTGGTCCCACCTCCCATGAAAGCCAGATTTACGATCATAATACCTATGTCAAAGGGTATGTCTACCTCGGTATGATCAGCCGCGCCAATTCAGATGGTTCCGGCGTGTTCGAGCAGAAAAATAAATTCTCTGTGGGGGATGAGGTGGAGATCATGAAGCCCTCTGGGGAAAATATAAGGACAAAAGTTCTTGCCCTGAGGGACGAGGATGGAAATGGGATGGAAAGCTGCCCCCATCCGGGACAGAGTATAACCATATGTACGAAATGTACTCTGGAACCTTTCGATATCATACGAAAAGAGGGGGAAGAATGAGTGTAAAGACGGATTTGCTCTCGATCCTGGAAGCAAACAGGGAACAGGATCTGTCGGGTGAAGAGCTCGCCAGAGAGCTGGGAGTCTCCCGGACCTCCATCTGGAAAGCGATCAAAGCATTAAAAAGTGAAGGTTATCAGATCGAGGCGGTAAACAACCGGGGTTACCGGCTGCTGGAGATGACGGATGTGCTCAGTGAGGAAGGAATCCGCCTGGAATTGGACGACAGGTGTCGAAAATTCCCGATCAAAGTCTACAAAACTATAGATTCTACGAATGTCGAAGCGAAGCGAATTGCCTTGGAAAACGGCGTACACGGGATGATTGTACTGGCAGAAGAGCAGACAAAAGGAAAGGGACGGCTGGGAAGAAGTTTTTATTCTCCGGCGAATACTGGTATTTATATGAGCATACTGCTGAAACCAGAACTGGCAGGTTCCGATGCCATCCTGATCACCACAGCAGCATCTGTGGCGGTGTGCCGCGGGATCCGGGAGGTGCTGGGAATCTGTCCTCAAATCAAATGGGTCAATGATGTTTACTGGGAGAACCGAAAGATCTGCGGGATTTTGACAGAAGCAGTATCAGATTTTGAGGTGGGAAAGATCGACACCGTTGTCGTAGGCATCGGCATCAATTACAAGACCGAGGATTTCCCCCAGGATCTGGAGAAACGGGCCGGCAGTGTGGCGAAGGGTACCAGTGTGCCCAGAAACCGGTTGGCTGCAGCAGTCATCAATGAATTCTGGGAGATTTATTCTCATCTTACAGACCGCACTTTTATGAAGGAATACCGGGAGTATTCCAATGTCATTGGAAGAGAAATATCTTTTTTGGAAAAGGATGTGTGGAGAGAAGGGAGGGCGCTGGATGTCGATGACGACGGCGGACTTGTGGTGGAGTGCCTGGATGAAGAGGACAGGAACCAGGTCAGGGTGCTTCACACGGGAGAGATTACATTGAGAGTTAAAGAATAAAGCTTTTTTGCTGGCGCAGGACGTAACTGGGTCCAAACGCACCACTTGGCTGACAAAAAGGGATATCCTGGCAGAACCTTTTCCCTGTTGTTGAATATAATAAAATGAGAATCATTTCATTGGGTGATATGGTGAAAAGGGTATTTTACATATTTGGCGTCTGTATTTTGAGTGTAATAATCTTCCATGAATTTCAGAAAAATACGCCGAAAGGGGCGGTAGAGAATGTGGCAGTTTTCAAGGAATCTTCTGGTGATCCGGAGAAAAAATTAGAAAAGATCGCGTATCTGACATTTGACGACGGCCCCAGTGAGATCACGCCGGATATATTGGATACTTTGAAGAATAAAAAGGCAAAGGCGACGTTTTTCCTTGTGGGCAATGAGATCACCGCGGAGAGGGAACAGATCGTGAAGCGGGAATTAGAGGAAGGCCACAGCATAGGGGTTCATACTTTTTCTCATAAAAAGGATGAAATGTATTGTAATGAAGTCACATTTTTTGAGGATTTCAACCAGTGCCGGGAGCGGATCCGACAGGTGACAGGAATTCTGCCAAAGCTGCACCGTTTTCCATGGGGCAGCAACAATGGGTATGTGTGCCCGATCGTGGATGATCTTCTGGCGAAACTGAAGAAAGAAAATGTAGTCAGTTATGACTGGAACGTCTCTGGAGAAGATTCAGTGGGACAGAATGTGCCGAAGGCTGTTATCTATAAAAATGTGGCGAAGGATCTGGAGAAGTTTGACCAGCCCATCATTCTTCTTCACGACTCCAATTCCACGAAGAACACCTCTGAGGTTCTGGGGGAAATCATAGACCTTATCACAGAAAAGGGCTACTCCTTTGGAACGCTGGATGAACGAGAAGAGTACACCTTTCCCCAGAGCTGGCGGAAGTAGTTCAAATTGGCACCATTGAGCTAACTGTGTAGGACGGATTTTGCGGACATTCAAAATAAAAGAATGTGGAGGTAACAGACAATGGCAAAATCAATATTTGAGGAAATGGGCGGCAAATACCAAAGGCAAGGTGATTATTTAATTCCATGTATAGCCTTACCCGCCGAAGAAGAACAGCCGATAGGCATATGGGGACAGCGGCATTTGGATTATCTGAAGCAGTACCGCAAAGTTACATACACCAATCTTCTTACAAGCGGCAAACTCAACGCTTATCTTGCCGACATTGACAGACAGGCACAGGAACGCTTTGAAAGGCTCATAGAGGGCATGAAACAGGCACAGGGCATAACAGAGCGGCTAAAAGAAGAAAACGCCTTAGAATGGACAGGGAAAATGAATAACATAAGGGCGTGTGCTAGAAGAATTGTAGAGGAGGAGATTATTTTCAAATAATTTCAGTTGCGGCAGAGAGAAATCTTTGCCGCTTTTTATTGACTTTCAGACACATGTGTCGTATAATGGTTTCAGACACACATGTCGGAAAGAGGAGCTGTTTATGAATAAAAGAGGGCTGGAAACAAGGAAGCAAATAAAGAAATGTGCATGTTCTTTATTTGCGGAAAAAGGTTTTAAACAAGTAACAATGAAGGATATATGTGAAGTGGCGAAACTAAGCAGAGGAGGATTGTATTGCCATTATGAGAGTACACGTCAAATCTTTCAAGAGATTGTTGATGATATGACAAGTGAGCAGGATAACGAGATTGATTTAAGAATAGAACAAAATCATTCGGCTGTAGCTATTTTAGATGGTATTTTAAACAAATACGAGGATGAAATGCTTGACAGCCAATCTTCATTAAGCATAGCAATTTATGAGTATTTCAGCATTCGTGATATAGCGAATCAAAAGAATGTGTTATATGAACAATATTTAATTTCAGCAAATACATGGAAAAAGCTAATACAATATGGTATTGACAGACAAGAATTTAATGAAGTAGATATTTCCGCAGTGTTCGATATCATTGTATTTTCCTATCAAGGGGTAAGGATGTACAGTAAACTTATGCCTGTGGATAAAGAAACGCCTTCCAGAATAATAAAAGAAGTGAGAAAAATATTAGTGAAAACAGAGGAATAAATAAGGTGGTGAGAAAGGTTTGAAATTAAAAATCATTGGCAGTGGTGGCATGTCAGTTATTCCAAGTTCATTTTGTAAATGTAAAATATGTGAAGAAGCCAGACAAAAAGGCGGCAGATATGAGAGGTTAGGTCCAAGCCTATATATAGACGATATAAAAATGTTGATAGACACACCCGAAGATATTGCGTTAGCTTGTAATAGACAAAGGATATCGGAAGTAAAACACCTTTCTATTTCCCATAGTGACCCAGACCATGTCAGGGGTATTCGGATTGTTGAGAAAATAGGTTGCGACTTTATCAAAGGAACAAGTACGCCTATCGGTTTTTATGCTCTTCCAGAGGTAATTAAAGATATAAATCAAATGAACCGTGACTGCTTTAAGTATTATGGAGATATTCTTCATTGTATTTCTGTGAATGAAACGTCACATATAAAAATAGATAATATTGACATCGACTTGATTAACAATAATCCAAGCAGAAATATCACTTTTTATGTTATAAAAGAGGATGAAAAAAAGGTTATCTATGCCTGTTGCAATCCGAAACCTTTTGCTCATAATGATTTCTATTTTGGTGCAGATATTTTGATTATAAGCATGGTTTCTGATGATGGCATATTAAATGATGGAACGAAACTGATAGACACACCATTAAAAGATGAAATATTAACTTTAAATGAGGTTATAGAACTAAAAAAATACTATGGAATCAAGAAAATTATAGTGACACATATTGATGAAATATGGGGTAAATCATATGGTTATTACAATGAACTGGAAAAGGAACTTGATAATATTGTATTTGCTTATGATGGTATGGAAATCATTGTTTGAAAAATTAAGCCATTGTATAGTGATATGGATGTTATACCTGTTCCGAAAGAATTATTAGGTGATAAAGTATCTAGTGTTTAGCAAGATATAAATGTTTATATAACGGAGGAATGAAAGATGGCACATGAAGAAATACGGCTTGTAAAACCGACATTGGAACTGAAAAAAGAAGCACTTGAATATCGGCAGGAGCATTTTGACTTCGGAGAACAAATAATCAATGGAAGTGAATTGTTTGATAAAACTGCCTCTTATGATGAATGGCTTGCGAAAGTTGCTGCCAATGCAAGAGTGGAAACTGTTGACCCTAATTGGGTATTAACAGATACGTTTTTTGCAGTTAGAGTGTCAGATCATAAAATTGTAGGCATTGCTGATTTGAGATATCAATTAAACGATTTTTTGAAAGACTTCGGAAATTGCGGTTATAGCGTCAGACCATTGGAAAGAAAAAAAGGATATGCTACTGAAATATTAAGGCAAATATGTCTTGTTGCAAAAGAACATGGTTTAAAACAGTTGCAATTATCTGTTGAAAGAGATAATGCTGCTTCAATAAAAACAATTGAGAAGAATGGCGGAAAATATAGCAGGAGTTTTACCTTTGAAAATGAAGAAGCATATGTATATTTA
>JAAVZE010000101.1 GCA_022791495.1 Eubacterium sp. | reverse complement strand
GTCATCCACATGGTTATATACCTTCATAGTGATTGCTAGATTGCTGTGCCCCATAATCTCCTGCAGCGTCCTTTGGTCCATCCCTGCCTCCGCCATTCTGGTGCAGGCGGTATGCCTTAAGATATGTGCTGTGATATTCGGTAACAACTCCGGCTCCCTGTCCTCCATGATGGCATTCGCCACCTCGATACTGTTATAATCGTAGACAATCCTATGAAGAATACTATCCAACTGTGCAGCACTCCATAACTGAAATCTTTTTGTAAGGAACACAAAGCCACTGCGGGAATCCACCGCAAAATTTTCCAGCATTCCATGCTTCAGCATATACTCTTTCTGCTTCTTCAAAGCGTACAGTGCTTTTGCTGTCAACGGAATTTTTCGTATGCCCTTGATTGTCTTAGGCGGGCAGATTTGGAATCTGCGTTTTCCGTACTGCCTGAATCTGTATATTAGCAAATTTCCGGTTGCACATAAATCTGTATAGCGGAACATATAACGCCCGTTACTGCGCTGTCCTTCCCCTTTTCTTAAAATTCTGCCCTTGCTGTCTTTTCTTTTTGCTGCCATAGTATCTGCCCCTTTCATAAAAAAGAGCCCTAATACGATATAAGAATAATATACCGCACTAAATCTCTTTGCGCCATGCCTATATTACATTTAATTTGTCAATAAATTCCTCAAACTGCTTTCTTTTTATCTGCGGTCGGTTCCCATTCCACAGGATAAAGTCAGCCTCCTCATTTTCATTGATAAGCCTGCGCAGCTTTGCCTGACCGATACGGAAATATTTTGAGGCTTCTTCTACGCTCAATGTGTATTTCTGCCATAATGGAATTTCTGTAATTTCTCTGCCTGCCATAAGATTGCACCGCCTTATGGCTAAATAAAATCTGCCCCTTTAAAAGATGTAATTAAATCGCTTAAAAAATCAATCTTTTTTTCAATAAAGGGTACTTCACTACCACTTCAAGATGAATCACTCGCAAACAAAGGTATAGTCTTAAATACCTCAATATCTTTTGTATGATTCATCAATTCCAACAAAAACTCTATTCATCTTCTACCATAAACCCAAAGTAGTCGCCCAACATATTCTCATATGCAATTTGAATTAGTTTCTGATAATTATCCATCTCCCAAATATTTTCAAATACTTTATGCTCATATGATGTTCTATGTATTCATCCAAAAATAAATCCAATATCAAATTGATTGTTGTTTCTTGATAAGCATAATTTAGGAATTTTGCTACATAAAAACTATTTTTAGGTGGACTATCTATAATAATTTCTGAAACTTTACTTACAATTTTTGCATCGTATTCCCTTTACCTCTCCAAACATAATATAGAGGGAAAATCGGGCATATCTAAAGAAGCCTCTTGCTTCATAAAGCTTTCTCCATTACATTTTCATATTTCAATTCATATACTCTTTCCAAGAATCTACCTAATCTGCCTATAAAAGTGCTCCTAATTTCTATCTCTTTATATGCTCCCTCATAATATCAAAAAGCCCCTCACTTATCCTCACGTTGGTTTCTTTCAATTTCTCAATGCACTCCTCAATATCCCCAGCGGTAAGCATTCCCTCATCAAAGGCTTTCAGCAGCAGACCAATCGTTCCCGTAATCGGCAACCCCATCTTCTTTGCCACACCCCTGCCCTTATGTTCATCCATAACCAGCAAATCTGCTTTCCTGCTATTCGCCATAACAATCGCTTCACTCTCCCCGGCATCCAGACCGGACACTTCCCGCAGAATCGTTACAGCAACTTCATTGTCAACCTCTGCTACTTTCAGAAAATCACTGTCTATTACCTGAGAAGCCTCTGCTACAAATTTTTCATTACCTGTCAATTCCATATATACAGCATTCGGAATCAGCACCTTCCCATATACGTGCTTCAAAATATCCAAATGCCCCATCTTCATCAAGGTAATAATCGGTGTGGTATCCGATACAATCAACATGTTGTCACACTCCCAACTTTATTAAGAGTTGCCAAATCCTCTGCAAGTTCCTCTTCTGTCATATCAAAATATGCAATCCCCAGTGAACCATATAATTCAATCAGCTCCATTTTGGGTATCCCAAGCATTTCTGCCGCCTTTCCATGCGATATGGTGTCATTTTTAATATATGGATATAACAGCATGGCATTTCTAAGCAAAACCGCACTGTCCCCTTCCACATTTGCATATGGTACTACCGCCTCCGGTACATTGATTTCTATCTGTTTCATTGTCATAATCATCATCTCCTTAACAAAATAATATATCAAAAATCAAATCACATAGGCACATACGGTGTCTTATATTCTTTAAATCCTAATTTCTTATATAATGGATATCCTTCCTCTGTTGCACTCAATTCAATAAAATCCAAATCCTTTTCTTTTGAAAATAAAATAATTTCCTGCATTAGTCTGGTAGATATACAACCCACCTCTTTCAGCTCCGTATAAAACACATCCCTAATAACAAGTAAAAATCACTTTGCTTCCCCATGCATCCAGCACCTTTATCGAAAAAATGGAATACCTTTCTTATTATTATGATATATTTATTTCTCCTGTTTTGCAAGATTTTTTACCTGTTTGATTGGTCATTTGTTTCAATATGCATCCAGATATTCCTGCAACAAATCCACAAACTTTCCAATATGGAGGCCATCTACAAAAGAATGGTGTGCCTGAACAGACACAGGCATTACAATCTGCCCAGCTTTCTCATCGTATTTTCCCCAGTCAAATAAAGGAGTCGCATTATCCTTTTGTCCAGAATTGGTATGTGATATGTGTGTATAAGTAACCCAGGGCATCGGGGAACACTGGAATACATCATTTCCTAAAGGACCGGTAAAATATTCTTTCTGCTCCTGTGTAATCTTTGCCGCCAACTCCACATACTCTTCCATCGTTTCCTGCATGGGAACATTGATTACCTTAAACAATTCCGTTTCTTTATTCAGATAAGTAAAGGCTGTGTCAATTTTGTCAAACAACACAACCTTCCCATCCAAAAAACGGTACCGGAATGCTTCTATGTCATTGGCACATCTGCATACAGCATAGACAAAAGCAATCGTAAAAGAATACCCCCTGTTTCTTAATTCTTTTCAGGAAATGAGTAATATCCGCTTCAAAGGTTACGCAAAATGCAGGTTCCACACTGTTTCTGAAAATCATACAGTGCATTGCCCTTTCCCATGTTTTTTCGTCTATTATCTTGTACCGATTTGCCATGCAATATTCCTCCTGATTCAAACCAACATAACCCCTTGATACTTATATATAAAATCTTACCATACCAACACACACTTTTCCACAATTTTATGACAATTGCACCCCTGTGATATAGATATCATAAAGAGGACAGTCCTGCATACCAAGACCGCCCATTTCCTACACATATATAATTTCTCTTAGTATTTCTTCCTCCGCCCTTGCCATAATATTATTGACCTTTTCAACCCACAGCATGGGATTCTCGTTCTTCAAACCCTCTGTTACCCCTTCTTTTTCTTTTATCCATTTCACTGCCATTTCCAGCTCTCTGTAACACTCTTCATCCTCCCCGTGCAGATATTCATTCCACGTCCCATCCAACACCATTCCAAAATATGGCACTTCTTATCCTGTCACTGCATTTACTCTCAATCATCTTCTCCAGCTTCATATAAATTCCAAACAATCCACTGCCCACATACTCCAGTGCCGATATGGTATATCTTGGCCCGTTGCCAGACAGATTATTTTATCTACCGCTGCCTGCGTGTCATACATGGCAATCAAATCCACCATATCTTCAATTTTCATCAAGTTTTCCTCCTTCCAATTTTAATAGAGATAAAAAACGCTTATCTTTATCTGACTGCATTATACCGCGCTTGTTCACAAAGGTCAGCCGCCTTTTTTAATTCTTTCATCCATGCCACAGGTAGAAATTTTTCCATATCCTAAATGTGCTCTGACCATGGTGCAGGCACATTGCCAGATACGCATTTTGTCAGACAACGTCCGAAAAACGCCTCTGGTCAGGGGAAATATACCCTAAAGCTCCTAATATTTATATAAATATGGTATTGGTGTATCATTCCTACACCATATTTCTATTTTGCATTTTGAAATTAGAAACAACAATTCAAAAAGGCAGATATAAGGATTTTTTCACTTTTCTGTTAAGTATGTACTGCTTTGAGTTTCACAACCACTGCACCTGTTTTGCATTAAAGGAAAGGATTATCTTATTTTTGGCAGAAACAGTGATTTTCTAGTTGAATTAGAAAAACTGTACATGAACTGCCTGTATCAATTAGATGGGGGATATCACTTTAATGGAAATACTACCGCATTTATAGAAATGGAAGATGGAGTCAATGAATACGGACTGGCGGTCGGTCTTACATTTGTATACCCTAAATTACGGAAGCAGGCTTTAACGCAGGCATGCTGGTACGCTATTTATTAGAAAAATGCAAGACGACCGCTGAAGTAATGGAATGTCTAAATGCATTACCCATTGCTTCACAGTAAACACTTACCGTTATGGACAGCATTGGAAATTTTACCGTAATCGAATGTAACTGCAGGCATGTCGAAGTAATTCAAGGAACAGAACATGACGGATTCGTTGTGGCGGCAAATGCTTTTGTTTCGCCAAAAATGAAGGAATATAACAACCCTGAAGAACAAAAAAATTAAGGTTTAATTATTGTTTATAGATTCCTTATAATATTCAATTTTGTTATCCAGATTTTGCAGATATTCTTTCCACTTTAGCTGTTGCTCTAAAACATACTCCCGGTGTACTTGCAGCATTTCCAGCCGTTCGGGCATCGTTTCCCTGCCTGAATAGCGTAATTCTGAATAATGCTGTATATCTTTCAGCAGCATACCGGTTTCTTTTAATCGCCGGATAAATTTAATCCATTCCATATCGCTTTCCGAATATACACGTCTGCCATGTTTGTCACGTTTCACTACCAGAAGCTTCTTTTTTTCATAATACCGTAAAGTGCTTTCAGGCAGATTTATTTTTTTAGACATTTCTCCGATTGTCATCATGTACCTCCCAAAAAAGTTCTTGACTTAAACTATGGTTTAAATATTATGCTCACATTATAAAGAAATCAGGAGGTAAAATCAAATGGAACAGACACGTTTTGAAACAGGAATGAAACAGTTAAAGAAGATTGATGGAATCGGCGGAGAGAATGTCATAAAATCATTGGAGGACATCGCCCCCGATGTTGGCAGGTTTATCATTGAATTTGCTTTTGGGGAGATATATCCAAGAGAAGAATTGTCTTTACCAGAACGGGAAATGGTAACCATAACAAGTTTATTGACCTCTGGCGGGTGTGAGCCACAATTAGAGGTACATATTAATGGTTCTTTGAATATCGGCATTACTCCACAGAAAATCATAGAAACATTTATCCAGTGTATTCCATATGTCGGTTTCCCAAGAGTATTAAACGCCATAACAGTTGCAAAAAAAGTTTTTACAGAAAGAAAAATCCTGTGAGAGTTTTCTGAAAGAAACAGCAGATTAACATTTACGGAAATTCTCATTTTCTAGTATAATGAAAAAATATCAAAAACCTATTGACTTTTACGGAACGTCATAGCTTAAAGTAATTGTATCAAGAATAAGGAGGTCATGCAAATGAGGACAGTGAAAGAATTGGCAGAAATCACAGGTATCAGCGTGCGCACACTTCACTATTATGATGAAATCGGCCTATCGACACCGACTGTCAGGAGTGAAGCGGGAACCGGCTTTATGACGATAATACTTTAAAGACTCTGCGTCAAATACTATACTTTCGGGAATTTGATATTTCTTTACGGGAAATCAAGTCTGTCATGGAAAATCCGGCTCTTAATAAAAAACAGATTCTGCAAATGCAGCGAACGATGCTGATGGCAAAAAAAACGTCTGGAGCGTTTGATTGCCAGCATTGATGACATTCTGAAAGGAGAAAACAATATGGATTTTGAAGTATTCAGCAAAACAGAGGTGGAGGAAGTTGCGAAATTTTTTGCCGAAGCAATCCGGCATTTCTATGAAGAATAATTATTCCAACACATTCTATTAGAAAAGGTTGCCTTTGCCTGATATTAGCGTAAGCTTCAAATATCAAAACTAAGGCAACCTTTTCTCAAAATTTTTATAATCGTATCAGAACTCTTTTGGTTTTGTGTAAATATCGTGTAAATTTCCTATTCACAACTCCTACAATACCTGTAAATACTGGATTTCGTAAAAAAATTTGTTCTTACGGTTTTGTAAGGTTGGAGTGTATTCGTGGTAAATATCTGTATTTTGTCCGTTGCTGTCTGGTTATAGGACTGTCAACCGAAGTGTAGCGGCGGTCTATACCATTCTTGGTAAATTCATATTTTTTGACATCCACAAAAAAGGATACCGTCTGCTGGAGTTTTTCCTCCAAACAAACTGTATCCTTATGTGTATTTTATATATTGTCGGGATACGGTATATTTATCATACCTTAGCCACTGTAATAAAATGTAAATCCGTTCCTTATCTTCCATTGTTGCCCTTGCAGTTCAGAAATTAAGACCATATCCGTAAACTTATTTGCTTCCGTACTTACATTTTATTGTCTTCTCATTTTCCCCCGATCATCTGACTGTAATTTAATTCTACTTTACTTTTACCTTAATTTTTCTTCTACAGCCGTTTCTGGCATATACATAGATGATACATTCGCCCGTCCCTTTTGCCTTAATCTTTCCACCAGAAGATACCGTTGCCACATTTGGGTTGCTGCTCTTAAAGCGGAATTGTTTGGTATGATTCGCAGAAAGCTGCTTTTTCCACTTATTGTATAATACGGCTTTGGGCTGTATTTTTACGCTCCCTCCTTTTTTCAGTGTAAAAGAGGTTTTATTTACCTGAACCGTCTTGACGTTGGTGTATTTTTTACTGTCCTTTCCTGCGATATGGACAGTTATGCTCTTTGCCAGACTGGCCTTTTTCTTCCCTGCCATCTTGTATGCCTCTACATACACTTTATAATTCTTTGTGGTGTCAAGTTCCTTTCCGTTTATCTTCTTTACCGTTATTTTATTTGTCTTTCCGCTTTTTACCGCATGAAGGGATTTGGCGGTAAAATCTTTCCCGCAATACTGCATATAGACGTTATAACCGTCTGCACCGGAGACCCTGCCCCATGATATGCGGAGTTCCTTTCCAGTCTGAACTGTTTTCAGACCGGAATTTAATGTAATTATCCTTGTTTCTTTTTCTGACGGCTTTTTCGTCTGAGGTTTATCCTTTTTTGGTTCCTGTGGTTTGTCCTCTTTCGGCTCCGGGGCAGCACCCTTGTTCTCTTCCTCTGTGGTGTCCTTATAGACAATCGCATAGGCAGAAAATCGGTCTGTCGCTATGGTAATCGTGTCAGCACTGTTATCCAGGTCATTCAGAATGTCTGCTTTTCCGTTATGCACACGGATTACCGCAAAGTTCCTTGCCGTTTTGTTATCTGTATTTTTGAGACCGCCCGGCACATCAATCACAATCGTAATCTTTTCTGCCGTCTTGGATATCAGGCTGCGGTTTTCTCCGATCATCTTAAACAGACCTATGTCAAGATACTGTCCCACCGCAAATTCTCCCAGTGCCGTCTGCACTGCTGCTTTATCCTCACTGCTGACCGTAGTCGATGCGTCTTTTACATCAAGGACAAATTTAATGTCTGTTCCACTCTCCACCTGCCTCTTCTCCGCTTCTGTCAGAAGCATATCTTCCAGCTCCTTCGTACTGGTGGCAAATTGTGTGTCCGGAACATTTTCTCCTTTTTCTACATCTTTGCTGACGAACCCTGTCTCTTGTTCCGGCGGATTCTCTGTCATTCTTTCATAACCACACACATTACAGTCTTTATCTGTGGCATTGTCGTAAATATGGTTTTCTTTTGACTGTATTTCATCGCATCGGGAACATTTTTTCCAATGGTCACTTTCATCAGACTGATATTGTCCGCTGAAATCATGCCCTGACTTTCCTATTACTACGCTTGCGTGATTGATAATCTCATTCGTGCAGGCATTGTCAGAAAACCATTCGCCGCAGGAACAGATGTAATATGCCGTATTTCCATCCTCTGTACAGGTCGCCGCTTTTTCATTTACCGTTTGTACTGCGCCGTGCGTATGCCCGGTCGCTCTTTCATATCCGCATTCATTGCAGTCACGGTCACTGTCATCATCGTATACATGATTACCTCTTTCCTCTTCTTCTCCACAACGGGCACACTTCTTCCAGTGTTCGCTCTGGTCGTGTTCAAAGCTGCCAAAGTCATGCCCGAATGCCTCCCGCTTAATTTCCGACTCCGTAACCTCAACCGTGCAGGCGCTGTCAGAAAACAGCTTTTCACAATCGCAGAAGTAGTACTCTATATTGCCTGGCAGGGTACACGTTGGCTCGGTCGCTGCAATCAATGTGCCCCTATGGGTATGATCCGGATCAACCAGCCTGGAATAACCACACACCTTACACTTATCTGCAGTATCGTTATAATCATGGTCTTCTTTCTGCTCTGACACGTCGCACCGGGAACACTTTCTCCAATGCTGTGTTTCGTTATACACATAACCGCTGTCATCGAAATTATGTTCTAAAGCATTTTTTACTACACTTTCATGGTCTGCAGTCTCCTTTGTGCAGCTACTATCCTCAAACCATTTTCCACAGGTACAAGTATAGTATTCCTTGTTTCCCGCTGCGGTACAGGTCGGTGTCTTTTCCGGAACCAATGTTCCGCTGTGGCTGTGCACTTTGATTGTCTGCGTTGCCGTAACGGTGTTTCCTGCATGGTCTGCCGCTGTCACGGTAATGACCGTTTCACCCGCAGGAATCTCACTTGCCGGAATCGTAAAGCTGTCATTTACAATCATGCCTGTTGTATAGTCATGGTCTACTGTCTTTACACCG
Organism: Eubacterium sp.; assembly: GCA_022791495.1. GTDB lineage: Bacteria > Bacillota > Clostridia > Lachnospirales > Lachnospiraceae > Eubacterium_F. The sequence goes on along the minus strand of JAAVZE010000101.1, from coordinate 44,136 downwards.
CCGTTTCCAATTTGATAGCTGACAGAAGCAATTCCACTGGAAATCACATTGTCCTTGTTATCTGTTACGGTCACAGTAATAACAGGAGCCGTCTCATACTCGCCTGTTGTTAATATATCAACATTTTCCGGCTTATATATAATCTGCGGCGCATGATCCTCTATTAGAATGCCTGTTGCATTTAAGTCCGTTCCCACGGTCACGCCTGCCGATGTGTTTCCATCCTTATCTGTGCAGGAAATCACTATCGTTCCCTTAAAGTCCGCAGAAACGGTAATCTTTGCTTCGCCATTCACAACAGCCGAGGTCTTAGTCCCCGCTGTGCCTCCTTCCGGTGTCACGATATAGGTTATTTCATCTGCTCCGCTGCCTTCTTCCGTTACGGGCACTGTTATAATCAGGCTGTCCTTGCCAATCAGCCAATGCCAGAAACTTTCCGGCTGATAGCTGTATTGCAGCGAACCGATGACTGGAGCAATATTGTCCGTCCACTTTGCCCAATATTCCTTATTTCCGGTATCCGTGGCTGTTATATTCGTCACTGCTGTTCCGCTACAACCCTCATTGTCATACCAGCCTGAAAAGGTATAGCCTGTTTTTGTCCAGTTCGTCGGCAGGACTGCCCCTGTTCCATAGTTATAGGAAGATAACTCTGTACCGCCGCTGCCTCCGTTTGTATGCAGCGTAACTGTATACCCTCCCACCGCCCAATGTGCGGTAAAGGTACGTTCTCCCGTACTTCCTGCCGCAATGGCAACGGTCATATTGTTGCTGCCCGTTAAATCCGTTCCACTCCATCCGGTAAAGGTATAACCCTTTTTCGTCGGATTCTTTAAGGTAATGGCACTGCTTTCAATCGTGTAGCCCGCCGGATTGCCTGTGACCGTTCCGCCATCCAGGATATATGTAATCTTATATGTGGCAGGATTCCACTTCGCATAATACGTCTTGTTTCCGGTGGCTGTTCCTGAAATACTTGTCTGCTTTGACCCGGAAAAGCCAGCACTTGTATACCAGCCGGCAAACGTATAACCCGTCTTTGTCGGTGTCGGCAACGTCAGACCTGTACCATATGTATAGCTTTTATATTTGTTTTCATTTGCAATTATTCCCCCGTCTTTATTGTACGTTACCGTATAAGTGTTTGCCGTCCAATGAGCATAAAGTGTATGTGCCGCTGTGGCAGTCACAGTTGTCTGTGCCGTTATCTGACTGCCGCCTGTTACTGCCGTATACCAACCATCAAATGTATAACCTGTCCTTGTCAAACTGGGGAGCGTTCCATAAGTTCCCCCACAGATTACTTCTATGTCAGAAGCGGTGCCGCTCCCTCCGTTTTTATTAAATGACACGTTATATTTCTGTGCCACAACAAGGTTACTGCTCCCATCACCTGCTGGATTCAGTCCATAGCCGGTATTCGCCAAACGATAATGCTGTGTATCCTTACTTCCTTTCACTACAATCGTTCCCGGTACCGGAGAAGCCGCCCACATAATCTCATACGTTTTTGTCAGGCTGCTCACGGCTTTGTCCGATGCAATAATAGCATCCATTGTATAAATACTACCTGAAAGCGTAGAATCACCTGTGACAGAGATGCCCCTGTCATCATCCTTGTCTTCATTATAAACACTGTACTCATTGTCGGCAATCGTAATGCCTCCCATGGTCAGATCACCGCAATTATTTTTTCGCAGATAGACAGCACAGTTCTTTTCCGAATCTACATTTCCCGTAATGCTACCTCCCCTTAAGGTACATGTCCCATCAACAGAAATAGCTGAACCGCCGCCACCTGCCTTACATCTGCGAATCGTTCCTCCATTCATCGTGAAAGTACCGTCCTGGCTTATCCAGATACCTCCACCGGTACCTGTCACTTCACAGTTTTCTATAACGGCACCGTCATTTATTATCATCGTTCCATATACGGCGAACACACCAGAGCCACTCGATTTATAACCGTCCCGGACGACTGCACCATTCCCCAGCGTCAGGCTGGCTCCTGTATCAGCGGCGTTATTTCCGACCTTTATCAGTGACTGCTTTTTAGCATCTTCTGTTCCCTGTATCCAATCGCGGTTTCCGTCATAAATCACATTTTTCAGCGTTAAACTACCACCATTTATCGTTATGTTTCCCCACTGTCCAAGAGGCATCCTTGTCATAACACAGGGGGCAGAGGCATCGTTACTGGTAATGGTAACTGCCTTTGTAATCTCCGCCTTTTCCGTAATGACAACCGCTGTCAAAAGCTTGATCGTACCACCGTCATAAACATTTGTCAGCGCCGCCGTAAATCTCCCCTGCTTCCACGCACCACCGGCACTCTCCTGCCACATTGCCTCCGGTTCCTCTGTCTTACTCAGATAGATCTGGTTACTCGTCTTGTCCAATCTGGAATATAACGTCGTTCCTGTCATAGAAATCTTGCTGGCATCCACACTGGTAAGTATATAGCCGTCACCGCCACCTGCCAAAACTCTTCCCTCGTCTCTGGAACTACAGCTCAACGTGACTGGATAACGAATCACAGAAGTAATATAGGGGAACAATTCTCCATTGTTATTATCCAGATAAATGATATCCTTTACATTTGCCATTCCACCAATATATACTTTACTTGTGGCAGCATTCAGAGTAGAATAATAAATCCCAGAACCGGCTCCAGCAGCAGAATTGCCCGAAATCACACCCCCTGACAAGCGTAATACCGCATCAGTAGAAGCCAGATAGATGCCGCCGCCATTCGACGCTTTATTTCCCGTGATATTTCCACTGGTCATGTTACAGGTTCCCTTGAGATAAATTCCCCCCCCTGCATGCTCATACGCATCACTTCCCACTACTTCACTTGTACGACAGTTCCGAATCGTCCCACCGTCTATATTTAATGTTCCGTTTTTCCCACAATAAATACCTCCTGCCGCATTAGCGCCGGTTGTATTCGTATTCATATTGATATTGTTTTCAACGACGGCATCGGTTTTCATGTTTACAGTACCTGAATCTATATACACAGCGACACCATAAGCTGCTACATTGCCGCCATCTACCGTAATATTTTCCAGATTCAGTGTTCCACCTGATAAATAAAATATACTGCTGGAAGAAGAGTCTTTATCCTTTCCCTTATAACTACCGCTTCTTACCAGCTTTCCCCCTCCTTTTATCGTGACAGTTCCACTGACTGTAAGTCTTCCTGATACCGTCACCGTCACGCCCGGGTTAATCGTATAGGTTCCTGCCTGCAGTGTCTGCTCCCCCCAGTCCTGGTTGGAAGTTATGACACTGCCCGGAGACGGAGTTGCCGCCCTGCTCACAACCGCACCACCGCTTAAGTTTGTACATACCAGTGCAAAAATCATCACAAGGCCGACAACACTTTTGTAAAATCCTGTACGCATAAAACTGTTTTTCATTTTCCTTTCCCTCCATTTCTTACATTTTTTCAATTTAATCCTCCATTCCGGAAACATTTACATTCGTCCTTTTCAAAAAAATACTCTATATGATAATTCTCCCTTAGAGATAACATTCAAACAACACCACGTCCCACAAACACGACACAAAACCGCTATCCATACAAAGTTACCTGCTAAAATACCGCAAAATATTTGGTTGACAAAAACCAAATTTATGCCTAATATATTTAATATAATAACATGTCCACCCATGAACGAATCAAGTGTTTTTCAGATTTTTAAGTAAAATTATATTTTACAAGGAGATACGACAACATGAATGACAAAAGCAACCGACTGTTTACCATATCACAGGCAGCGAAAGCCTGCGGCATATCACGCAGTACGCTTCTGCGCATGGAAGAAAGGGGCTTAATCAAACCGGCCTATACGAATCCGAAAAGCGGACGGCGGTATTATGATAAATTCAATGTGTCCTCCTGTACACAGATATTAAAATTTCAGACGATGGGGTTTACTAATGAAGAGATACAGGCTTACTATGGCGCAAACGGCAACTGCGACGCCCTGTTAAGTACATTGGAAGACCGGCTGCAGCTCATGCAGAGACTTTTAGAAGAAATGCGCCTGTTTGCCCAGAAAGAGCAGGAAACATCCCTGCAGATTCTCCATCTGCCGCCGGTAACGTGCTATACGAAAAGCGGACTTGGACTTACAGCACAAGACACCTATGACATAATGGCAGAAGCGTATGAGGAATGTATAGAAAAAGGTCTTGTCATTTCAGGAGAACCATTTTTTAATATCAACGAGCGCACGGATTACCTGGAAGGTTATCTTACCAAAGAACCGTTTATGAAAACCTGCTGTGTCCCTGTTATACCGGAAAACATCCCAGCAGCTGAGAATATAGTCCGCTTTCCTGCCTGCAAGGTCCTGTCCCTTTTATATTACGGCAGCTACGAGCGATTGGACGCAGCTTATCTGCTCCTGGGAGAAGAAATCAAAAAGCGGGGACTGAAGCCTGCAGGACATGTAAGAGGCATTGGCATCGTCGCACCCGCCACCGGACGCAATATCGAGGAAAGACGCTACTGTTCAAGAATTGCCCTGCCGGTGGAATGAGCATGTGGATTTATGTTGTGGGGCAAAATAACTTTACTTCAAATATACATAGTATACGTATCTGATTTTTCATCCAGCTCGCTGACACGCAACAGCTTTTTCCTTGTGGTATTGCTTATGGTTTCCCCCCTAACTGTCAAAGGCTTCAATAGCAACAGCATCATAGCGTTTTTTATTTCATTGACTTAAATTTTTTATTCTGTTAGCATTTAATTAGAGCAGGCGCCTACTCAAAAAATAGCAGGGGAAAATCCCTCTAAAACACAGGAGGCATAAAGAAAATGTTTCATGGACGATTTAGGAGAAGCCATTATGAAGCTGGCTGCCATTGGGGAAACATGTTATACCGAAACGGAAAAAACATAGCCCAGAATCCCACCTTTAACATAACAGGAGAACGGGAGAAATTTGCAAAAGAATGTCTGCCCATTTACGAAAAATATTATCCCGAAGTCTTAGGGGAAATTCATGGACTGGCAGATGGACAAAAAGGCAGGTATGAAGATTTCTGCACTTTTCTGTTAAGTATGTATTGCTTTGAGTTTCAAAACCATTGCACCTGTTTTGCATTGAAAGATAAAGACCATCTTATTTTTGGCAGAAACAGTGATTTTCTGGTTGAATTGGAAAAACTGTACATGAACTGTCTGTATCAATTAGACGGGGGATATCGCTTTAACGGAAATACTACCGCATTTATAGAAATGGAAGATGGGATAAATGAATATGGCCTGGCAATTGGCCTTACATTTGTATACCCCAAAATTACGGGAGCAGGATTTAACTCAGGCATGCTGGTACGTTATTTATTAGAAAAATGCAGAACTACTGATGAAGTGATTGAACGCCTGAATGTGTTACCCATTGCTTCACAGCAAACGCTTACCGTTATGGACAGCATTGGAAATTTTGCTGTAATAGAATGTAACTGCAGGCATGTTGAAGTAATACAGGGAACAGAGCATGACGGCTTTGTTGTGGCGGCAAATGCTTTTGTTTCGCCTCAAATGAAAGAATATAATAACCACAAAATAGATAACTGGCATTCCGATGAAAGATATTTAACTTCCTGCCATGCACTAAAGGAAAACAAAAAATCTTTTTCCATTGATTTAGCAAAGAATATTCTATCGGGCAAATATGGCTTTATGTGCCAGTATGACAGAAACACGGGGGCAGATACCGTATGGTCTGTTATTTACGATATCAGAAACCGAAGAATTTACAGGGTTGAGGGAAATCCATCACGCAGAAAGTTTCGCGAAGATACCCGGATGAAATTTATTTCGTAACTTAATCTTAAAGAAAACGGAGTAAAAGAAAACTGAAATATAGTAAGCGCAGAACATAGCGTGATGAACTGCTATACATTACAAACGGCAGGCATATTATATGCTTGCCATTGTTTTTTAAGTAAAACTCATTTGTCCCATACCAAGTAATGACTTAAAAGCATCATACATAGGTAAAGTAACATAATTTGAGAGGTTTAAATCATTTTCTGTCGCAGTCAGTTCATTTAATGTCAAAGTATTAACAATTTTATCAAAATCAATGCGTTCAAGGACTTTCTTTGTATATGGTCTTTTAGCATCCAAAAATGCTATGCTCGTAAGAAAACGCTGAACTTTTTTAGAATTTAGCAAAAGCATGGCAACATATGCCATATCATAGCTGTCAAAGCAAATAAAATAGCTTGTGTCATCTGTCATAACAGGCTTATTGTCATTTGAATATAGTACGGAGAATAGAGGTTTCTTGTAAAAACCACTAACCCCTACTTTATATTTTGAATATGAATAATTGCCTACACCAAACATAGAAAACGGAGGGGCACCACGATAAATTGAACTTTTTCTATTCTCGAAAAATTCTTTATTCTCATTAAGATACCCCCATGTTTTTGGCACCTCTTGTTCAAGATGTTCTGTTTCTTCACGAGCCTTCCTTTGCGTTACAATAACATATTTTGAAAAGGTATGAATAATAGGTGCCTTGAACATACTACTTTTAATTAAAGGAAAAACAATATCATCTTCAATCTGAACACTTTCTTTTCTTCCATTTTGAAGCATTCCATTATACATAGTAAGTTCCATTATTTTTGAACAGTCATGCTTAACCCCTTGCCGCCATTCAAAACAACATCTCCCAGAAAAATTTTCTATTTCTACGCCTAAATTGCTATAAAATTGCCCATTTGAATATCCGAATTGTGATTTAATTTTTTGAGGATAATCAAAATCATAGACATTGCAAACATCTTGTGAAATGAAGTTGTCTATAAGTTGAACAACCAGTACACAAGCACTTGCACCTATAGCAAATACTTTTGCAGCATCAAATTCCAAAATATCACACGATGAGAAAGCAATGTAATTCCTTTTCAATTCTTTAAACACGTTTCTTGCAACAGATGTTTTACAGAGCATAGCAATAACTGTATTAGTATCTTTATATTCATTAATTAATTGTAAAATAATATATTCACAAATATCAAAATTACTTGCACCTGTTATAGCATCAATGCCTTTTAAACCTTTGAAATTTGCTTTTATTGGTATATTTTCAGAACCAAGGGCAGACAACGTGCTATTAGTTACCCATGGGGGATTGCCAATAACAAGAACTTGCCGTTTGTCTTTTATCAAGGACTTTGAAGAAAATGTAAAAAAATCTGTATTAACGATTTTTACCTTGTCACTATTTACAAATTTTTTACAATACTCACAATATTGTGGGTTTATCTCTATCCCATAATATTCGTTTGCACCAAATAAAAGGCTGCTTTTTAAGAAATGACCCATTCCGCAAGTAGGTTCAACTATTGCAGATGGTTTAATGTGGCGGCAATCTTTCAAATAATGGCATACTCTTTCTGCGAAATCAAACGGAGTTTGATAATCACCATATTCACGCTTACCACTCATAATTAACAACCCCTTGAACGCTGTTATCTAACACAATAACTCTTGCGTACTGCAACCGCCATTGCAATGCGTTACTTATGGTTAGATATCCTTGATTCGGAGGATTGTCAAGTATTTCATTGGCGAGGTCATTATAGACTATTTCGTCACCAGGAACATTTCTATCCTGCAAAAATCCAATAATATCTTCCCTGTTTGCTCCATCATATACCATTTCACGCAAGCGTTTAGTGATAGTAAAATCAGCAGTCCTTTCCTTATGGATAAATGTACAATGCGTAAAATGCAACATGCAAGCATCGCTTGTATCCCGTTTGTCATAAACAAAAACCAAAAGATTATAACCTAACCCAAAAATCTTTTGACGAGCATTTTTAAACGGACAACTTGATTGTGGCTGCGTGATTGAAGTAACCTTTATATCTGTCTGAATATCTATACCAGGTAAATCAATCCCCTTCGCGCTACTTCCTATCTCAACAATATACTGTGAATGGAGAAAACTCTGAAATTTATGTTCAACATATGTTCCAACAGCTTTCCCATCTGTAACACCAATAAGTTCTCTATGGTTTTTTATACTTTCAATCTCACAGAAACGACTCGCAGTTTTAATAAGACTATCTATCGTCAATATTGGTTTCATAGTGGTTGTCTCCTATTCCTGTCTACAGTAACAGATATATGAAAAAATAGTAGCATAAAACGACGTTTTTTTCAATGAAGAAATTATAATATTTAAGGTTTGGTGATTTATCAAAAGAAAAGCATCCGGATAACGGATATTTAGAAACTCATTGTGTTCCGAAATCCAATATATTGCTACGGCCATTAAATATCGTAAGAATTTTGCGCATTTGCCATATCATATAAAATTGCATCTTTTTCATCCCCCCATCACAGCCCCAGGGCGTCCATCTGCTCTCTGATCTCCTCCCCGGTGCGCATGGTGTAGATCCGCGTCGTTTCCAGGGAGTTGTGTCCCAGGATGTCAGCCAGTGCCGTGATATCCCCGCACTTATTGATGTATGTCTTTGCAAAAAAATGACGGAAGGAGTGGGGATGTGCCTTTGCCTTATCCACCCCTGCCCTGTCGGCGATCTTCATAAGCATCTGCCACACGGCGCTGCGGGACAGGACACTCCCTTTCGTTCCAGTGAAGATAGCTCCCTGACGGATATTTCCCTGCCTGCAGTACTCCATTAAAATATTTTGAAGTCCGGGAGAAATAAAGATCTCACGGTATTTTCCCTTGTTGTATACGACACCCCGACCACGCTTTACATTTTCCACCGTTATATACCTCAGCTCTCCCACCCGTATTCCCGTCCCGGCAAGCACTTTCATAATATAGTAATATTTTTCGCGCCCCGTCTCTCTGGCATAATCCAGCATCATCCGGTAATCCTCGTTGGAAATAACGTTGTCCAGCACAAACATTTTCTTAAGCTTCTTTGTATGTATTTTCATATCCTCATTCCCGCTCCATTTCAGATAACTGTTAATGGCGATCGCATACAAATTTACCGTGGCAGGTTTATACTGTCTTTTTAACATGTCCACGTAATGCTCTACCACGCTTCTGTTGTCCGGGGACTTTCCACAAACTGCCACAAAACGCCTCGCCTGACGTATATAGGTAGAAATTGTACTATTTGCTTTGTCCTCTGCAACCAAAAACTCCCTATACGCTTCCATCGTTTTATCTTTCATCGTACACGCTCCATTTCTATTACTAAAATGTATAATAACACGAATAAAAAGCTGAATAATTTCTGTATGTCCAAGGTGCATATCTTTTTTGCCAAAAGCAGGAAAAAGGCTGGTACATTCTTGTTTCTAAACGGCACCAGCCTTTCTTCCTTACAAACCCCTGTTATGTATCATATTTAGGACGTATGATGCACCGGATCAGGTTTACGTTCCGGCTCCGTTCCATCACCATACCACCGTTGCTGTTATTTCCAGAACCAGTATTTCCCTCGATCGTCTTATAGTTTTTGTTGTCAATTTTCTTTATAATAATCCCAATGTGGCAGGCCCTTCCACTATGTGTAAAGTCAAAGATCACAAGATCGCCTTTTTTTCCCTTGCTCTTATCACTGATTGCCAGGTGCTTACTTTTTCCCCAGCTCTCCACAGCAGCACAAAGCGCTGTTTTCTGGCCGTCATAAAACAATTTAGAAGCACCGCACATCCGGAACACGTCCCAGACAAAGGCACAGCACCACGGATACGCAGCTCCTTTTACCTCATGACCATAATAATGAGTATTGAATATTACATTATTGCTGTTTGCCGGGGACTCTTTCACTCCCTCAAACTTCTTCGCCTGTGCAACAATCATGTCGGGCGTTATTTTTTTCTTTTCTCCCATGCTTTTCCTCCTTTTTCTTTTTCGGCTTTTTTTCTTCCTGTTCCTCTTCTGTCGGTGGAACATCTTCCTCCTGTTTTTTCAGTTCCAGTTGGGACCATCCCTGATTTTCCTTTGTGGTGATATCTTCTATCTTCTCAAGGAAATTGCTGTCCCGCAGCTCAGGATCATCATAATTCCCGATCTCTGCCATGTAATAAACTGCCTCGCATTTGATCTGTTCGATGCAGCTACGGTACCCTACTGATTTCTCATGCCACTTATAAAGACTCCCGAGTCCGTTGGCAATAGCAGCGACAGCAGAAATAACAGAAATTGCCACCTTACAAAAAACATGCATCCCTTCAAAATCCTGAATGCCATTAATCACAATGACACAAGGCGGAAGAACAAGACCAAGCAGACTGCTCACATGATAGCGGAATTTGTATTTGTGGTACATGACCATGTACCATTCCAGACAGCCAAGAAGACATCTTCGTACATAATCGTTGGTGACATATTCATCAACCATCTCCAGAAATTCCATATCATTGTTATAGCTATAACTTTTCATATCATTTCCTTTCATTGTAGCAATGTTCTTTGCCGGCAGGATCAATTTGGCGCAAGCCATGGAGGTTTTCTGGCGAACCCCACATGATACACCACATACTGCATGACTACCTGATGCTCCCCGATGTTCAGAATATAAAAATTTTTCTCCTGAGCGATGATCTTCCCTTTGGGGAACTCACTCAGACACCGGTTCAAAAACTCCGTCTGCTTCCTGTAATGCTCTTCATCCGGCTGTTTTTCCGGATTGTCGTTCCCCACTATGATTCGGTGAACATACCCTACATCCGCCACAGAAAATGTCTCCGCCATACTATACCTCCATTTGCGCACTATTTATTGATTAGTTCTTACCAGAATGTCCGCCGGACGAGCCTCCTGAGCCGCTGCCACCCGATGAACCGCCACTGGATGTGCCTCCTCCTGGCGTGCTGCCACCAGATGGACTGCTTCCTGGCGTCGTTCCACCCGTGGTGCTGCCAGGTATCCTTTCATTCTTTACCGCCTCGATCTGAGCCGGTGCACTTGCTGTGGAAAGAATATCCAGCACCTTAGCCAGACCCTCCGGCATTCCCGTATCCTTTGCATGCACTTCTACATGGTACTTCGCCGAATTATCACTTTTCCTGGTATTGCTCTCATGGGCGGAAACGGAACCCTTAATGCTTACATCCGCGGTAAATGGACCAATCTTCAATCCCATCTTGGCATCCAGCGATCCCGATTTATCGGAAGTCTTTTCACTGCTGACAGAAGATTTTACCTCCATATCAAAGGACACATTCACATCGTCTACAGAAAGCGCCGGAATTTTCACGATGGATAAGAGGGGAACACTTAAATTCACCTTTTCCATGCCAATTCCGTTTCCATCTCCCGCTGTGGACGGTCTCTGGAAAGAAAAATCTACCGTTCTTACCTTTCTAATCCCACTGGCATCCACATCATCCATACCAACATGCTGGATAAAATCAGATGTTGCTTTTGCCATCATGATTTGGGCGTCACACGCCGCCTTCAAGGGCCCGCCGATCAATGCTCCCATGTCCAGTCCACTGAACTGATCCTGCATTTTTACCAATTCATCTGCCATAATGTCCTCCTTTCCTGCACATATACCTGTGCATATGATGATTTATAGAAAAGACTTTCCTGACAGCACGCTACAGCGATACCCGAATGAGCTCATCCTGTATGCGCATGATCCCCTCCGGGGGATCCTGAGAAGTAAACTGCAGCGTAATATTGGCAAAATCATCTGAATTTCTTTTGAGCCCTCCTCCTGGGAGATAACCGACAAAAGAACGTCCTTTTTTGTCCGTATTATGTGAAGAGTTTTCTCCCGCCTTTTCCTCCAGTGAAACCTCTCCTGTGAGCCTGACCTTAAAATCTACTTTGATCCCGTCCAGTTTCAGTGATGATATAGGAACAAGGCACAGTTTGGGAATGGATACATCTTGATATGTAATATTTCCACTGTCATCGAACTGAGGCATACTAAGAGGTATACTAACCGGTTTATTTTCCGAATCAAAGAACCCTGATAACATTTCTATATGTTGTCTCTCTGCAAGTCGGCTGCACTGTAAAAAAGACTTCTGGATAGCTGCTACCAACTCATCAAAATTCTGCTGTCTCACTCTCATTACTCCTTTCGGACTGCTCTTGTACAGCCGGGCGGCATCGCCTCGGCCACCGGCAGAAAAGCCTGTTTCTAGCCTAATAAAAATTTCTAATATTTACCTGTCACGTGCTTTCTCATCTCATAAGTCACCTGATTAAACAGATAAAAGATCTCTTCATTTTCAAAACGGTACACAGGAACGCCATTTACATTTCCAGCTATTTCCTGTCCAAATAAACTCTGTGTACTGTACTCAAGCCAGGAGATCTTATTCTGGTCATGGAAATAATTTACCGCCCATAGGGCTGAAAGCTCCTGGGCATGCTTTACGTCATCCATCTCACTGCTGACCAAACATGCTGTTTCCAGCAGTGGCGTTCTAATCTGCTCCCATCTGCCTGCGGTGTGATCCTGTGCCCCTGCCAACTTCATAAGCCACTCAAAAATATACTTCGCACACTGCTCAAACACAATGCGGTTACAGCGGCATTTTTCTTTGGAAAAATTGTCATTTTCCTGCGCCCTATACCGATACCAGAAGGTGGCACTGCATACATCCGGCAAATGCGCCAGCTGTCCGTGTCCACAGGCGGTAAGACTTCCAAGACGGTCTGAAAAATGCTCGATCCCTTCTCTTCCTCTCTCCTGAAGCCCCGCATCGAAAATATTGATGATCTTTGCATCGTTTTCCCATCCCAGGGATCCACTGAAACCATCATGGGCAAAAGTGTCGGCAAACACATGAAGAAGCATTCCTAAATGAACTAAGTCCCAAAGCCTCTTCGAGTCATCCCCCGCTTCCCTGTCTTGAACCATACTGTCTACGATGGCATCGATGGCGTTATACAGATTACTTCCCCGCAATGCCGGCTTTGTCCGCAAAGTACTGCGGTCCGCTGGATTCTCCGTATAATTTTCCACATAAAAGTGGAAAGGCGTCACACTTTCGAGCTGATAAAATTCTTTTCTCGCATCCAGCAGGCCAAAGGAGGTGATCGAAGGCAGGAACTCATAATAATGGTCCCCTGCCGCCCCCACCATGGCATTTTCCTGAAAATATCCCGGGGGTTGGTTTTCTACATAGATTTTCAGCATCTTTCCCTTCTGTGTAGGAAACTGTTCTCCTTTGAAAAAGTCCGGTGTCACGTCGTCCACCATCTGGGAAGTCAGCGCCAGGACCTGTGCCTCATCCTCACTTAATCCTGCCTCGATGGCCATGGCTTTAATCAAATAATAATGAAAATTAATGTTCATGTTATTTTCTCCTCTCTTGCGTTACCTGTCACAAACTTGTTGATTGAAAAATTTATATTTCACTTCGTACCCGGCTTTATATACATATTACAATATTGTGTTAAGCGCCTATAGACGGAAAAAAGGGGAAAACTTCCAACAAAAAAGAAGCGTTCACCGGAAATCGTTCCAATGATTCGCTTCTTTTAAAAATAATTGTACTTTTATCTTGACAAAGTATTCATATTATTGTATTGCGTTAAGTACAAAGGCAGCGTGCTATCTGCCCCAGCCTTTCTGCGCCGCGTGTTTCAGGGCAAAGATAGCAATAAGGCAGATCCCGAAAGAGAGCAGTCCATACTGTATATGAAGCAGCTTTGTCCCAATCTCGTTCTCTTCCGTGATCACCGCTTCTTCATTTTCTATTGTATACCCCAGTTTTCTTAACTGTTCCACATGCAGCCCATCCAGATCATGTTTGTCAAACAACACCCTCAGGCTAAAGGCCTCTTTTCGCAGCCGTCCCTCCGCTTCTGTGGTGCAAGTCAGGACTTTCTCCTCCTGTCCATCCTTCTTCACCACGATCAGCTTCCCCGACTTATATACCTCTGCTACAGAAGGCTCCATAGAGACCGACGCACCATCCCCTTTCGGATCTGTCATGGTCTCCTCCATGGAATAGCGGATATCCACACCAGTACTGCCAGCTGCCAGCTTCAGACTTTCTACATCCGTCAAACCCTCATTCTCATCAGAGATCCCCTGCAGCATCTCTGAAAATGCAGTGTCATTCATATAAATCCTCTTTGTACCACCGGGAATTTTTATATCTAACAATTTCTCCATATAGTCCTGGGACAGCAGACTGCAGTTGATCGCAGTACTCATTCCCCGGTACATCACTGTGATGGAAACTTCCATCTGACGGCTCACTCCTGCCACATCCCCCATCTGCGTCAGTTCATCCATCCGTTTCTGGGAAATCGTCCCCTCACCCGTCAGCACATATTCCGCCGGCGTATTGACAAAACGGTAGATATCCCATGTGTGGTATATTACACTGGCAAAAAAAGCGGTTGCTGCCAATGCAAAAAGGCAGATCACTTTTACTGTATCGCTCTGTTTTCTAAGTCTTAGAAAACTACGGATCTTATTATTCATTCACTTCCCCGCTTCCGGTCTGTATTCCCTTTGACTTTCTCATAAAAAATATCACTGCTGCCTGAATCAGAAATACCACGATCACAGCCATTATGATCCACCACTGCCTGGTATCGTCCTCTGACTCTTCCTCATTTTCACCACTCAGCGGGGATAAAATATCCGTCTCAAAGGTTTGTTCCTGAGTCATCTCGTTTCCCGCCTCATCCACATAATAAAATGTAATCTTTCCCTGGGTAGTACCATACAGATTCTTACCAGTCAGTCCCTCCGCTGTGATCTCCATGCTTCCTGCCATAGAAGTGCCTGCCTCGATATCTCCGATAAATGCAGTGCCCGAAGGAGTCAGTCCCTCCGCCTCCAGCGTAGCACGTACATTATACAGTTTTCCCTTCCCCAGATTCATCGCCTGGGTCTGAAGCTCCACCGTCTCCCCCAGCTGTATCGTTTTGGGCACACTCACCGGAGGCAGCTGAATCTGCACCGACTGCTCGGCGGATACCTTCATCGACCCTTCCGCCGTATGGGTTCCCCCCCTGGCATCCGCATAATCCATGGCAATTCCAATACTGTACTGTCCCCGGGGCGCCGATGCATTTACCCTGAAACGAAAGGACAGATCACAGCTGCCGCCGGCTGCCAGTTCCTGCACATAACTGCTGTCCGTCCTGCCAAGGAGTTCTACATTTTCACCAGGGGCGACGGAGACCATCATGTTCTTCACTGGTTCTGTATTGCTGGTATTATGCAGGGTAATCTTTGCGGTAAACTTCTCTCCACACAGAATCTTTTTCTTGGAAAACTGATAGGAATCGATCATCACCTTGGGAGCAAATTTTGCCGTATGATCTTCCCCTCCCTCCTGGGTGCCCTCTGTCTCCCCTGCCTTTTTTCCATCCGTAATAGTGACATACACCGTAAATTCCTGGCTGATCTCATTTCCGGATTCATCCTGTCCGCTTACAGTCACGATCACAGGATAGCTTCCATTGTAACGGTCTTTTTTTAACTTAAGATTAAATGAAATAAGGTAGCGCCCTGCCTTTTTTCCCTGTCTTCCCGTCTTATAATACCTTAACTTTACCGCCTTTTCGTAATTCTTATGAACAAAAGGAAGATTTTCTCCCTCTCCGAATTTGAGGGCAGCTGTCACCCGGCTTCCGGAGATCTTATGCTTTGCCTGCAGTGGCAGTACAAGAACTGCACTATCATTCCCTACCTTTGGAACATATCCTCTGGAATAGGACTTCTCCATTCCCTTATAGACATTCTGATTGTCGATCACAAAGCCCGCTGCACCACCACCTTCGGCCGCATCTCCCTTTGCGTCACCCTCTGCCTTTTTTCCATCTGTAATCGTAACATACACTGTAAATTCCTGGAGGATTTCATTGCCGGATTCATCCTGGGCACTGGCAGACAATGTGACAGGGTAACTTCCATTATAACGTTCCTTCTTTAGATCCAGCCGAAATGTCACAAGATAACAACCTGCCGTTTGTCCCTGTTTTCCTGTCTTATGGTATCCAAAGGAAACCGCCTTCTCGTAATTCTTATACATAAAGGGGTGATTTTCCGATTCCCCAAAGCGGAGGGTGACCGTCATCTTATTTCCCGACAATTTTCTTTTTGCCTGCAGCGGCAGTACAATCACCGCTTTGTTTTTTTCAATCTTCGGAACATACCCTCCGGCATAGGAACTTTCCATTCCCTCGTATATATTTTGATTATCAATGCTAAAACCAGACATACCTTCGGAATCGGACATGCCCTGTTTACCGTCTCCCTCCGAAGAATCCGCTCCGGAATTGTCTGTTTTCTCCTGCCCCGCAGCCCAGATCTGGGAAACTTCCGGACCTGCATCCAATGCGAGACAGCTCATCAGACACAATATAGCCGCTGCTTTTTTCCATCTACTACTCATTCATCTCATTCCTTTCCAACATCAGATCCTTTACATGATCGCAAAGCTCTTCGATATCCTGTGCATTATGGCTTGCCAGCAGAATAGATTTTCCATCGGCTTTCAAGTCTTTGAGCAGCGCCCGGATTTCCACCACCCCGTACCGGTCCAGCCCGTTAAATGGCTCATCCAGGACAAGCACATCCGGATCTTCCATAATCGCCTGGGCGATGCCCAGCCTCTGACGCATTCCCAGAGAGTACTTTGACACCGGCTTTTTCATGCCTGGATCAAGCCCCACCCTTCGCAGCGTCTCCCAAATTTCTGATTTTCCAATTCTTCCCTTTAGTGCAGCAAGAATCTTGAGGTTTTTGTATCCAGACAGATTAGGGATAAAACCCGGCGTCTCGATGATCACACCCAGCCGGTCCGGAAAATCTACTTCTTTCCCCACCTGCCTGCCATTTACAACGATCTTTCCTTTGTCACATTTCATGAAGCCGCATATGCATTTCATAAGTACCGTCTTGCCACTTCCATTATTTCCCACTACCCCATAGATGCTTCCCGGCGGGATTGAGATATTTACATCGGTCAGCACCTGCTCTTTTCCAAATGATTTATATACATGATCTACTACGATTCCTGTATTTTCTTCCATGATGAATCTCCCTCCATGTCAGCTCAATGGCACCATTGAGCTTTAATTCGATGCTGCCTGGCTGCCAGTAAAAGAAAATGGGTAATTCTTTATTTTCATAAGGGAAACCGCGAAAAGCATCATACTAAACAGCAAAAAGAACAGATAGGACTGCCACAATTTGGGCAGATTGTCATAGCCAAAGCTGTGCATATAATAGGTGGCATGATTCAGAGGCGAAATCCAGCCGCTTATAATATTGGCAAAACGGATCTTCTCCATGGAAATCCCAAACCATTCCGCCACGATATCCGGATTCATCAGGAGCCCGAATCCACTAAAGATCACACCACCTATCATTCCGCCATTGCTTCTGCAAAGATTTAAAAACAAAATAACTCCAGCCATGGAGACCGCATAGCCCGTCATCAATAAAAAGATGTGCAAAGTACAGCGGTAAGGGTCTGTCAACTCCAGTACCTTTACAAATGAGGGAATTGCGATCTTTTCTCCGATGCCCGAATATCCTAAGATTGCCGCCGTATCACTCCACAAGTTTGCCGGATATGCCCTTCCCGCTGACAAGAGCACCGTCGCAAAAAGGATAAAGAGCATAAAACAAAAAGTGGCAGATATCAGATATACGATCTGCCCCAGCATCCATACCCTTCGGTCTGTTCTTACCATAAAATAGGGTACTTCATTGGAGAGGCTGGGCATATCTGAAAAAAGAAGAAGCAGTAAGATCGAGATGGCGAGTACCGACTGGGCGTCTCCGAAGGTCCATATAAAAGCTTCCATCCCCTGCAGATACGTGCCATGTTCCTGTGCAAACTGCATCACCTTATCAGACAGCAGAAAACAAAATATAAAGGCAAGGAGAAAACACATAATAATCTGGGGATTTCTATGCCATTTTCTAAAATTTGAGCGGGCGATGTACAGAATCTGTCTGATCTTAAGCACTGTCGATACACCTCCTTAATACCTCATAATAGATAATTCCGATGATCAGGATTATCCCGGTGAGCATTACCACGACCCCCGTGTCCCCCAGGACCCACGTATGTTCCGGGGCATACCATTCCACTGGATTCAGGCAGTACAATGTCTTAAAATAACGCTGGTACAATATAACCAGCATATAAAACAATACAAATGCACCACCGTAAGCCACATATCTGCTGTTTGCAGCAGCAGCGAGAGTCGCTGCCACCACCGCCCACAGCATCCCGGAAAGGAAGATCAGAATCAGCTTCCACTCCACATCCTCTCCGCCGCCGGTCAGCAGGCTGAATAAACATGCTGCTGTGAGCAGACTGCCCCCGCTTATGCCGCAGGCGAGAAACTTTCCCAGTATATACGATGTTCTCCCACACCGGGGCAGGTATTCTTTGATGTAGCCGCTCTGATAATCGCCAAGCCATGCCGTGGAATAGGGCAGAGAGGCAAGTACCGGCACACTGATCTGGAACAGTTCCGACTCAAACCCTGCCCGCCATAAAATGATACACTCGATCAGCAGCCCCGCGAGAAAATTCATACTGCAGAATGCCCGTTTTATATCCGTTTCAAAACTATTCATAGCCGCAATCCTTTCTCTGGGCAGCCCCCTTAATTTTCGTTGTACTAATATCCCAGTTCCTGATTTATAACGGAACCGTCGATAGCATTTATGGAAAGGATATTGCCTGTCTTTTTCCCCGCCTTTCCACCTCCGTATTCGTCCACCACCGTTCCCTCAAAATTCCAGACAGGAACTACCAGTCCTGTATCAAAACGGTCTTTTTCACTGATTCTGGTATATACGAGACTTACATCTGTTACTTTAACAGATACACTTCCCTCTGCCTCCTTATCCTGTGCTGCATTTTCTATGACAACCATTTTCTCAAAGGTCTCTTTGATCTCATCAAAGGACTTTATGCGGCTGTCTTTCACCACGGTTTCACTTATGGAAAGTGGAGAGAGATAATGGAAACCCACGATGCCACTGTCATTTACAGCGATGGCTACCGCTTCGCTTCCCCACATTTTTTTTACGTAATCTTTGCCCTGCCAGCCATCTGTCAGCTTGAAACCAGCTTGATTATTGACAAACACATTATCCAGCTTTCTCAGGCACAGAAAACGATATACATTCCTATATTTATCTGTCACATCTCCATTCTGTAAAAGCTGGGAGTATACCCCCTTTTCATAACATTTATAATCCTCAAGTCCCAGTTGCTTAAGAAGAGTATTCGCCTTCTGTTCCGCCTCTTCCTGAGACAGGGTCAGAGGTTCATTGCCGGCACAAGATATGGTTCCCCCTGGATCGACCATCGAAAACTCCGGTTCCTGCCCCTCCTTTTTCGGTGTGATCATTTGAAAATCATTATCTACAACAGCAGATGTCAGATTGTCACTATAACCATTTTTGCTGCTCTCGTACCGCAGGCAGTTGCCATAATTTTCAGAATTCTGCACAAACAGGGTATGATAGTTTCCATCTTTTCCATCGCTCAATCCATAATACATCTCCCCATCTCCGTGCAGGTCGTGCAGCCAGCTGTAGAACGTATCTTTCGGATCGCTGTCATACAGGCTCTTTATGCTCAGAATTTTGTTCTGGGACGGATAATCGGTAAGCTTCACATGATCCGGCACTTTTTCATATTCCTTTTTCAGTTCCGCGATGTCACCTTCATACTCTTCGGCCATAGCGGTATCGCCTGATTTTTTAGCATCATTTAATTCCTTTTTACAGTCTCTTATTTCTTTGGCGACATCGGATTTTGTCCGGGACTTAGCTTTACTGCCGTCATAATAAGCCATCCCCGGGGTCAGAGTCTTTTGAACGCGGTCTAAAAAATCCTGCTTGATCTTTTGTGCCCGCACCCGGTATACCGAAAGCTTTTCTACTTCCGGCACCTCTACCTTTGCATCCACATCAACAACAACCTTTAATTTGTTATCCTCAATGCGGGTCTTGTATGTCTCATACTTTTTCACTTCTTCCTTGATCTGCTTGTAAGTATTTGTATCACCCGTCTTCTGTGCCTCCTGCAGCATTTTATCCATATTCTTTTCTTTAACCACAGATTTCTCCGGATTGCTGGCGCATCCAGCCAGTGTTAAAACCATCATTCCTGATAACATCAGCGCAATGCATTTTTTTCTCATGCCTGTTCCCTCCTGTCAAAATTACTAACGTCCATGTTGAAATCATTCTAACATGGACGCATTCATCAAGTATTCATTGTTTTTTAAACAAATTGTAAAATCATCTGAGTTCCCTGTCCCATTTCGCTCTCGATCCGGATGCGGCAGTTGTGCCTTTTTAGTATCATCGCTGTGATGGCAAGTCCAAGTCCGGCGCCGCCGCTTTTTCTGCTCCTGGACTTGTCGATCATGTAAAATGGTTCCAGAATCCTCTCCCTCTCCTCTTCTGGAATACCAGTTCCAAAATCTCTGACACAGATCCTATTCCCTGCGGCGGAAAGAAGGATCCGGTCTCCCCTCTGGCTCGCCTTTCTCGCGTTGTCGATCAGATTGATCAGTACCTCAGTAAACAGGTCGGCATCCACCAGAAAAACTTCTCCTTTTTCCTGACATTCCAGACGGATACCGTCCTGCTCCAGACTATGGCTGCAGGCCTCCACCGCTCTATGAAA
Source organism: Eubacterium sp. (assembly GCA_022791495.1). Classification (GTDB taxonomy): domain Bacteria; phylum Bacillota; class Clostridia; order Lachnospirales; family Lachnospiraceae; genus Eubacterium_F. The sequence goes on along the minus strand of JAAVZE010000101.1, from coordinate 23,507 downwards.
TAAAATGCCTGCCGTTATTTCTTCAAAATGAATGTTGTCATTTTCCTCTAGCAGCAACAGATCCATCATCTTTCGTGAAAGTCTCTCCAGCCGGCAGCTTTCTTCATAAATATAAGAAAGCGCCTCTTCTTTATCCTCTTCCGGGAGTTTTACTGTCAGTAGTGTCCTGGCATATCCGGAGATCGCTGTCATGGGAGTTTTCAATTCATGGGTCAGATTTCCCATAAATAATGTCCGCTTCCACTCCGTCTCCTTCAGCTTTTCGATGCGGAGCTGCACCGCTTCCGCCATCTGGTTAAAGTTCTCGCTTAGTTCTCCGATCTCATCCTTTCTCTCCACCTGAATTCTCTCATCGTACTGGCCCCTGGCGATCTGTTTTGCCCCGGCATTTAACTGCAGCAGAGGGAAAAGTACCTTATTTAACACCATAAAAAGCAGCAGACAGACCGCCATCGTGATAATACAGGTCAGAACGACCAGCCCGAATCCCAGCAGTCTCATACGCTCCCACACATAGGTGATATCCTCCAGTTTATAAAGAGTACATTTATTCCCTATATACGTGTTATAAACAAAAAAATGCTGATCTTCCCACTCCATCTGCGCCATCTTCAGATCTGAATCAGAAATATACCTATACTCTAAAGCATTCAGCTCCTTCTGTTCAAAAACCGTTTCATTATAGATCGCCTCCCCATCCTTTTCTGTGGAAAAGCAGACCATCAGATCATCGTTATGCTGTTTCAGAATGTATTTCAGTACTTCTGTATCCAGGGAAAAACTCATGTCGTCACTAATTGTTATAAATCTGTCTTCCAGCTGTGAAATCCCGTCTGTCACATTTTTAAAACTCTGTCCTTCTGCCGCCTCCAGTGAAACTCTTTTTACCAGACCATAAACCGCCACACTGCAGAGAGCACATGAGCACAAAGTGCTGATACAGCAGATGAGAATAATCTTTGTCTTTAATCTCATGATCTAATCCTCCAGCCGGTAACCCATCTTAGAAACAGTCTTTATATTGTCATTTAAGGAAAGCTTTTTTCGGAGCTGCCCGATATGCACATCCACCGTTCTCGTCTCTCCGAGATAATCCACTCCCCACACCCGCCGCAGAAGCTCTTCTCTGGATATAGCGATATTTTTATTCCTCGCCAGCACACAGAGCAGGTCAAACTCCATGGGCTTCAATAATATCTCCTTGCCATTTTTTTTAACAGAATGCTCCAGAAAATTAATCTCCACATCCAAAATGCGGATAACATCTCCGAGTTTCTTCGTCCTCTCCAGCACCTTTTCCATCCGCACCATAAGCTCCAGCATATCGAAGGGCTTTACGATATAATCTTCTGCTCCGCCCTGCAGCCCCTGTATCTTCGAGTTAATATCGTCTTTCGCAGTCAAAAATATAACTGGTATCTCAAAGGAGTTGACAATTTCAAACAGGGCAAATCCATCCATTCCTGGAAGCATAACATCCAGCAGGGCAATATCATAGTCGTGCTCTTCTTCTAACGCTTCCGCCGCCTCTCTGCCATCATGAAACATCCTGGTTTCGTAACCCGCCACTTTCAGATTCATCGCTATCATCTTTGCAATGGAGATCTCATCCTCCACGATCAATACCCTGTTCTGTGCCATTTTTGTACTCATACTGCCAGCCTCCTTTGGGAACAATTATGCTTTATTTATTATAGCAACTTACTAAGACAATATCAATTGAGTAAATGTGATATTTTCAAGTCTTGTAGATTTTTCCTTTCTGTTATATAATGATACCAGGGTCACGCAGTGCGAAGCAATTCGTGGAATCATTCAGGGGCAGCCAAACAACAATTTACAGTATTCTACAGGGTCAAAGTACTTTAGTCATATATGAGGTGAATAACATGAAAAACAAAACATCCCGCTTTCTTATAGGAAGCTTTATTCTGGTATTTATATTAAGTGCATGCATATTTATCTTCCTTATGAACCGCATGGCAGACAAGAGCAGGGAAACGTCCGTCAAGATCGGAAATTTTTATATGCAAAGAATGAGTACTGAGATCACAAAGCACTTTGAAACAACGATGGATATCAAGTTGTCCCAGGTGGAAGGCATGATCAACGCAACACCCCCTGGCGGCGCCCTGAAAGGCGATAAACTGATAAAAACCATGGCGGAAAGCGCTGCTTCCAGGAATTTTAACTTTCTAGGCCTTTATGCAGAGGATGGCAGTGTGGAACTGATTCTCGGTGACGATGTAACCATCGCCGACTCCGAACCATTTTTTTCCTCCCTAAAAAACGGAGATAAAAAAATAGCGATTGCAAGTACCCCTGACCCGAAATTAGAACTTGTGCTGCTGGGAATTCCATGCGAGTATGAAATGAACGATGGGAAAAAAAGTATGGCACTGGTAGGCGGCATTGATATTGAATATATAAGTGACACACTTTCTCTTGACGATCAGAATACCGAGACTTATTCACATATTATAAGAAGAAACGGAGATTTTGTCATAAAGAGCGGTACCGCCGTATTGAATAATTATTATGAACGCTTGGATAAAATGGTGCTTGATACGGATGAACGAGGCGTGGATTATTATGTAAAGAATTTTCAGAATGCGATAAATAAAAGAGTTTTGTACTCCGATATCATATCCACCAATGAGGGGATAAAATGTGTATATTGTACACCGCTTTCTTATTCCGAATGGTATCTGGTAACGGCTATGTCCTATGATTCACTGGATGATATTATACTTGATCTGGATGAGCAGAGACTAAACTCCTTTTTGATAGCATTATCATTGATGTACATTATATTTATGGTGGTATTTGTGGTATTTTATAAGCTGACGAAAAACCAGCTTATGGAAGTGAAGCAGGCGCGAAATGAGGCCATTAAAGCAAACCAGGCAAAGAGTGAGTTCCTGTCAAATATGAGCCACGATATCCGCACTCCTATGAATGCTATTGTGGGTATGACCACGATAGCCACAGCGAATATTGATAACAAAGGGCAGCTATTAAACTGCCTGAAGAAAATAACACTGTCCAGCCGACATCTTCTTGGACTTATCAATGACATTCTTGATATGTCAAAAATTGAGAGCGGGAAAATGACACTGAACATAGAACTGATTTCCCTGCGGGAGGCGATGGAAAGTATTGTAAGCGTAATTCAGCCCCAGGTAAAAGCAAAAAATCAGAAATTTGATATATTTATCTCCAACATATTGTCTGAGAATGTATATTGTGACAGCGTACGGCTGAATCAGGTTTTAATCAACTTCCTGTCCAATGCCTTCAAGTTCACACCGGAAGGCGGTGAGATCCATGTCTATGTTGATCAGGAGGAATCGCCAAAGGGAGACAATTTTGTACGCGTCCATTTCCATATTAAAGACAGCGGAATGGGTATGACGCCGGAATTCCAGGAAAAGATGTTTGACGCCTTTGTACGGGAAGACAATCTGAGAGTACACAAAACAGAAGGAACCGGTCTTGGTATGACAATTAACAAGCACATTATTGATGCCATGGAAGGAACCATAGAAGTCCACAGCGAACCTCAAAAGGGGACTGAGTTCCATGTCATCCTTGACCTGGAAAGGGCTACCGTCTCAGAAGCAGATATGATTCTTCCCCCCTGGAATATGCTTCTTGTAGATGATGACGAGCAGCTGTGCAAAGATACCGCAGCAAATCTAAAAGAAATGTCTGTCACATGTGATTGGACCCTTGACGGTCAGTCCGCCATTGAGATGGTGGAAGATCATCTAAGAAAACACAATGACTATCAGATCGTACTGCTGGACTGGAAGATGCAGGGAATGAGTGGTATCGAAACTGCAAAGGAGCTGCGTAAGCGTTTTGGTAACGACATTCCAATTCTTCTCATATCCGCTTACGACTGGAGCGATATTGAAGAAGATGCCAAAGGCGCTGGAATCAGCGGATTCATTGGCAAACCATTATTCAAATCCACCCTGTACCACGGACTCATGCAGTTTATGGAGCCGATCCAGGGCAAACAGCAGGAACAGACCAAAAAGAAAAGAGATTTCAACGGTGTTAAGATCCTGCTGGCTGAGGACAATGACCTCAACTATGAGATTGCCAATGAACTGCTGACCAGCATAGGCATGGAAATCGAATGGGCACAGAATGGCCAGATATGTGTAGAGATGTTTCAGAATTCAGAAGAAGGCTATTATGATGCGATACTTATGGATATAAGGATGCCGATTATGACTGGGTATGAAGCAAGTGCTCAAATACGTACCCTGGATCGTTCTGATTCCGATATACCGATTATCGCTATGACAGCGGATGCCTTTTCCGAAGACGTAAAAAAATGCCTGGATCATGGAATGAACGCCCATACTTCCAAACCCATCGATATGGACGTCTTGACACGGGTATTGGCACGTTTTCTGCCAGAAAATGAATAGACAATATAAAAAGCCGGAACCTCTTTCAGGTTTGCGGCTTTTTATAAATAATAATCATCTCGGCCAAACTCTATCATAACTCTTGTATATTTCCCTTCCTCTGACTCCAGCCAGATCCGGTGTCCCAGTTTCTCACACATCTTCCGGCAGATATACAATCCCATACCGGTAGAGGCGGTCACCTTTCTTCCATTTTCTCCGGTAAATGATTTATCAAAAACCCGCTGGATGTCCCCAGCACAAATGCCGATACCATGATCCTCCACAGTCAGTCTCGCCATGCTGGAGTCTTCTTCAACAGAAAAGCCTATATAAGCTTTCGATGGTTTTTGATATTTGACACAATTATTTATGATCTGCCCTAACATAAATTTGATCCACTTCGCATCAGATACGACAGTTACTTCCGTATTTTCCTTCTCAATCCTAAAGTGACCTTCAATCAGCTCTTCCTTATGTTCCAGAAGCACCTCGTTGATCAGCTGGTCCAGCCTGCATTTTTTCATCAGGTAATCCTTCTGGGGCGCATCCGCACGTACATAATACAGAATCTGTTCCACATATTGGGAGATCTTCGCTACCTGCAGACGGTAACTTCCGATATCGATCTTTTCATTATAATTCATCAGAGACAGGGCTGAAATGGGAATCTTGATTTCATGAATCCACATCTCCACATAATCCTTAAACTCCCGGACCAGACGCCCCATATCTCCCACACTCTCATTCATGGATTTATTGATATCATATAACGCATCATAGAACAGTATGCCTTCCAGAAACTCCGGTTTGCGTACCATCTCTGTGATCAGGTACTTTTTATCCAGCTCTTCCAGACTTTGAAACAGTTCCCTATAAAACGCATTTTTTTTCTGATATTCACTCACCCACATCACAGCCAGAATCACAGCTTCGAGAAATAAAGCACTCCCCCAGAAAAAGGCGTGAACTTCCAACGCGAAACCGATGAGTGCTATCAACAGCATCTGTAGCAGCAAAATGGCGATCCATCCTGCTTTTTCTTTTAAAAAGTCTCTTCCTCTCATCCCATCACATACCCGATCCCTCTCCTGGTCCGGATCAGATCTTCCACTCCATATTCCTTTAGTTTTGTCCGGACACGATTTACATTCACCGTTAAAGTATTATCATCCACAAATTCTTCCGTATCCCAGAGATAGCTGATCAGTTCATCCCTTGCCACGATCTTTCCCTGATGTTTCATGAGATACACCAGTATCTTCATCTCATTTTTTGTCAGTTCCACCTCTTCCTCCCTGATGTGAAGGGTTCCCCGCTCTATGTTCAGGCGCAGACAGCCACAGGTAAGCACCGTCTGTTCAGAAGAGTGCACAAGCCGCTTAAATACTGCCTCTATATGCAGTAAAAGAATCGCCGGATTGTAGGGCTTCGCGATAAAATCATCCGCGCCATAACTCATACAGATCACTTCGTCCATCTCTGTATTTTTACTTGTCACGATAATGACAGGTACCTCTGAGTTCTGCCTTACCTTTTTTAAGATCGCAGTTCCATCTGCCCCCGGCAGCGTCAGATCCAGGAGAACCATATCTGCCCCGGCTGCAAGGATCTGCTCTGCACAATCCGTATAGTCCGTCACACTGCTGCACTCATATCCGTTGTTCACGAGAAAGTCCGCCAGCTGGCCGCTGATCACCGGATCATCCTCGACGATCGCTATTTTTTTCATGTCATTCTCCCTCTTTAAGCCAGACAATGCCAGGCTACATTCTTTGCTCTTTTTTATGATATGATGTTGGGGTCAAAAGGTATTTTGCCCCTGGCATCATGATATTATATTATTATACTTACATTCTTTTTTCAATAAAAAATCATAATTATTTAATTGCCACGCAGAGGATTTCTATGATAAAATGTCTATAATTATGACCATTTGGAGGAAAAGCAAATGCAGAGCTACAGTGAAAAATTTCAAAAAGAAATTGTAAAGTACCTTAGAATCAGTATCATTTCCATTCTTACGCTGGCACTGGTCCTGGTAGGCTGGCTTGAAATCACTTCCTTTCAGGATAAAAATGCAATGCTGAAATCCCAGAGCCACCATAATGTTGAAAGCTGGTTTCATGACAGAATAAGTATTCTTGATTCTTTCATGTCCTATATCAGCTATGATACAAATATCATGAATGATTATGACGCTACACAAAAATATCTGGAGGCAGCCGCAAAGAAGCACAAAGATCTTCTAAGTGCATACATTGGATCCCCTTCCTTTCAAACAAAAATGATTTGCAATGACAATTGGATTCCAGAAGATGACTACGTCGTGACAGAACGGGAATGGTATTCCGGCGCTACGAAAAATGACGGGCTTTTTGTATCCGAACCCTATGTGGATGCCACCTACGGCGAACTCTGTATCACAATATCCAAGCCGGTTCCCGGTACCGATGCCGTCATCGCCATTGATATCACGCTGACTACCCTTCAAGAAGCCATAAATAGTTTCTGTACCGATCTTCAGATGGTCAGCCTTATCTCCTCTGAGGGCACGGTCGTCACATGCCCCTTGGAGAAATATGCCATGACGGATAAAAACTCTGTAAAAGCAGCCGACACCCCCTTTGGCTCTATCAGGGAAAACAAAAGTTCATTGATCCGTACCTCTGGGCTCCGTTATTATTTTACGACGGCTGTACCGTTGGAAAACATCTCCTATCAGCTCTATGTCAGCACCGGAACAAGAAACATTATGATCCAGTTTGCCCTGTTGATCTCTGCATACGTGCTGATCCTGTTTTTCTTTATTATTGGGTTTAAAAAGTTGATCACCAGGGTAATCACCGAAGGCTTTCAGCCCTTTGAACGAATCAAGAAAAAAATCCTGGCTCTTTCCGACTGTCAGCTGGATGTGCGTTTTGGAGAAGACACGAACATCAAAGACATCAAGGAACTACAGGATGCTCTGGACACCATGACTTCCACCTTACAAAGTTACATCCAGGACATACGCCAGATCCTGTCCCAGGTATCTGACAATGATCTCAGCGCCAAAAGTAAAATCACCTACCGGGGGGATTTTGTGGCAATTCAGTCTGCCATCAACCAGATCATAGAAAAATTTAGAAATATTATCGGAGACATCAATACCGTCTCCGCCGATTTGAACACCTCTTCCGGACACATCGCCGCCGTGGCAGAAGAAATCGCCGGCAACAGTTCGGAACAAACCCGTTCCATGGGAGAACTCCGCCAGGAATTCGACCGGTTCCGTCAGGACATGACGCAGATTCACGGGCAGGTTACCACCACCAATGAGGCGATTGCTGTCAACAGCGAGGCACTGAATCATATCGGAAGCAACGGAATGAAAAAGCTGACAGAAAGCATAAGCCAGATCCAGAAAAGTTCCGAGTCCATCTCCGAATTTGTAAATAAAATAGAAAGTATTTCTTCCCAGACCCAGATGCTGTCACTGAATGCTTCCATCGAGGCGGCGCGGGCAGGAGAAGCCGGAAAAGGATTTGCGGTAGTAGCTGGTGAGATCAGCAAGCTCAGTGAAGATACCATGAGGGCAAACCTTGAGATCGCCCAGATCATCAACGATAACAATTCCTACGTTAGGGAAGGAATTGAGATCGCAGACTCCACAAGAGAAACCCTTCTTGCCTCCCTGAGTGATAACCGTAAAATGGCGGAAAAGATGGAACAGATCACCAGCATCCTGGATTCCCTGCTGGACCAGACCCAGCAGATTGAATCAGAACTCCTGGTCTCCGTAAAGCTTGGCGAAGAAAATGTATCCATGACAGATACCTGCTGTTCCAGCACAGAAGAGCTGCTTGCCAGTTCAAACACGTTAAAAGGAAATGTAGAAAAATATATATTATAGGAAATTCGCGTCAAAGGTAGTCATAGTTCTTTCCTATACCATATAAATGCGTGGGAGGCAGCCTGAAATCTTTCAGACTGCCTCCCACGTATTGTTAGGCTTCTTTTCGCATCTTAGAAGGAGAAACACCATACGCTTTTTTAAATAGCTTACTGAAATGATAAGCATCTTCATAACCGACTCTCTCGGCTATCTCTCCTATAGACAAAGAAGCCCCCGATTCCAGAATTGCTTTCGCTTTCTCCATCCTCACACGGATCAGGTAATGGATGGGGGATTCCCCCATCTCTGATTTGAAGATCTTAGAGATATAAAACGGGCTGAGATACATATTTTCTGCGATCTGGTCCAGCGAGATCTTATCCGCATAATGTTCCTCCAGATAGTCAGCAATCTTTTCAGCAGTATCTTTCTTTCCTGCATAATTAAATTCCCTTCCCTCCGCCAGTTCCACCTGCCCTGTCTGCTCCCTGACAATGTTCAATAGCAGCTGTACAAGGAATGATTTGAGCATAAAATAGCGCCCCGGCATCCTTGTCTGATTTTCCTTCACCATCTCCTCACAGATCCGGAATATCCTCCTCTGTGTCTTTCCCTTCGTATGCAGAACATTTCCACCGTCTCTCAACTCGATATGATTCGGTCTCATACCACAGAACTTTACATCAGTGAAACCGAAAAAGAATTCCACCCGTCCCTTTTCTCTGTTACCGATGATACTCTCATGTTTTGTTCCAGGGTTAAAAATCAGCACATCTCCAGTTTTCACTGGTATATACTCGTCATCCAGATGATAGAGTCCCTCACCTTCCAAAATAATTCCAATTTCCGGAAAATCATGGCTATGATAATTATTTTCGCTTTCTTTGCGGTCAATCTTTACCCCAAATAAAAAGGTAGGATTTAATTCCTCCGTAACCAGATCAAATTGTATGTTGTCCATCTGTCGCCTCTCCTAATAACTTCATTCTCTGCATGGTATAGCCAGATACTTAGTATTCGTTGTACTATCAAGAACTTATTTTATGATGTACTAGGCGATAAAATTATCGATGAGCCTCGTCTTTCCAATATAAACAGCCACTGCTGCCAGAACCTCTCCCTGGATCTGATTTACGGGTTTCAATGTATTCCAGTCCACCAACTCAACGTAGTCGATCCTTGCCAATGCTTCACTTTCTATGGCGCTCCGGATCACCGCCACGATCTTTTCTGCACTCTTCTCGCCATCCCGCAGAAGCTTTTCTCCCTCTGCTAAGCCCTTATGAAGAATCACCGCCGCTTTTCTTTCCTCTTCATTCAAATAGGTATTGCGGGAACTCTTCGCCAGTCCGTCCTCTTCTCTCACAATAGGACAGCCCACGATCTCCAGGTCAAAATTCAGATCCCTTACCATCCGGCGGATCACAGCCAGCTGCTGGGCATCCTTCTGGCCAAAATATGCCCGGTCTGGCGCTACGATGTGGAACAGCTTTGACACCACGGTACACACACCCCGGAAATGGGTAGGTCTGGACTTTCCACAAAGCCCTTTGGTTAGATCATCCATATCCACAAAGGTACAAAAATCCTCAAAATACATTTCTCCATCTGCCGGATGAAAAACCAGATCTGCTCCCGCCTCTTTGCAGATCTTTCCATCCCGTTCCAGGTCCCGGGGATAGCTCGCCAGATCCTCGCTGGGACCAAACTGAATCGGATTTACAAACACACTGACCACTACCCGGTCATTTTCCTCTACTGCCTTATCGATCAGACTCTTGTGTCCCTCATGAAGATATCCCATGGTAGGCACCAGTCCCACAGACAAGCCTTCCTTTTTCCATGCCTTTACCTGTTCTCTGACATCCTTTATCGTCTCTGCAATCTGCATCTCTATTTCCCCTTCCATCAATACAATTTCTCGATCACACTGTCGTCAACTGTGTACTCGTGTTCCTCCGCCGGAAATGCTCCACTCCGTACTTCACCGATATACTGCTTCACCGCTGTTTTCATCACCTCGCCGATATTGGCAAACCGCTTTACAAACTTTGGTGTGAAATCAGAAAACATTCCCAGCATGTCTTGATAGACAAGCACCTGTCCGTCGCATCCATTCCCTGCACCGATACCGATGGTCGGAATTTTGAGCTGTTCTGTGATCATATCTGCCAGTTTACCCGGTATTCCCTCGATCACCACAGCAAAGGCTCCCGCCTTCTCTACCGCCCTGGCATCTTCCAAAAGTTTTCTCGCTGCCGCTTCACTTTTTCCCTGAACCTTAAAGCCACCAAAGGCATTGATAGACTGCGGTGTCAGGCCAATATGGGCACAGACCGGAATCCCCGCCTCTACGATAGCTTTGATCTGGGGACACACCTCTGCTCCCCCTTCAAGTTTCACCGCGTCCGCCCTTCCTTCTTTCATCAGCCTCCCAGCATTTACCAGGGCATCATACACGGATGTCTGATAGGACATAAATGGCATATCAATAATGACTAGTGCTTCTTTCGCCCCCCTCGCCACCGCAGCTCCGTGATGGATCATATCCTCCATAGTCACACTGATGGTATCCTCATAACCTAAGATCACATTTCCCAGGGAATCCCCCACCAGAATACTATTTACCCCCGCCTCATCAAACAGTTTTGCAGTAGAATAATCGTAGGCGGTAAGCATCGTCAGCTTGTCCCCCTCTTCCTTGGCCTTTTGAAATGTCATTACAGTATTTTTCATGATTATTGCCTCCATCGAGTCACACTTTTTCCGGTGTGCTCCCCATTATTATATTTTTTATGGTCTCATAATCCCTCTCAGGATTTTTTTCTTTCGCCACCGCCAGCACCTTTTGCCCCAGCAGCCGGTAAATCTGTGCATCCGATTCTCCAAGCACTGTCAGATGCTTTTGAACTGTCCCTGCATCTCCACGCTCAATCGGCCCGGTTAATGCCTCCGCCGCTCCATCCCACAGCATCCGGTGCACGTTTTTTTCCACCAACGGCTGAAAAAGCTCTTCTCCTTCCTCTTTGCCAATTCCACATTCCTCCAGCAAATCCAGTCCCATTTGATAGAGACCAATCATAAAATTGCTCACAAGGGAGGCGGCACAATGATATAGGGACTTTTTTTCCGGCTCGATCTGCAGAACCTTATTTCCCAAAAAAGAAAAAACCTCTGTCAAAACACGGCATGCTTCAGGCTGGCCTTCCATGGTAAAGATCACTTCTTTTAATTTATAATGCGATGTGAATCTGTCGCTGAATGCGGACATTGGATGAATCGAACAGCCGTAAGCTCCCGTGCTGTCAATCCCAGAAAATACTTCAGATGATAATGAGCCACTGAAATGGCATAGTACCTTGTGTTCTAATGAGCATGTTTCCGGAAATTCTTCTGATATCCTTCGTATCTCTGCCCACACCTGCGCGATGGCGTCATCCGGCGTGGCGATGCAGAGCATATCACATGCCATTATAATGCTTTTTAAATCTTCAAATACCTTTGTATCCGTAAAAGTCCCAGCTTCTTCCGAGCTGTCAATACTTCTGCTATAATATCCCACCAAAAAAAGTCCATGTTCCCGCATATACCTGCCCATTGAACACCCTACTTTTCCTGCTCCAATTATACCTATCTGCATGCTATCACCTTCCGTTCTTTCAGAATGCAGTGACAACACATAATCATCTGATGCAGTTTCCTACGAATACCGCTCAAAGCATAGAATACCACATCAGACAAAAAAATGCAAATCCAGGACTTGTAATTGTTTTTCCTCTGTTCGACTTTTTTCGACAATTTCTGCGTGTACTACATGATATACTATAGAAATAGATGATTTACTGTGAACGGAGGAATATTATGAAGCACACAGAAAAGCTGGGTATAGGAAAAAGAATTTATAGTTTAAGAAAACATAAGGGGTACACACGGGAACTGCTGTCAACCAGAACGGGAATATCTTCTAAATTTCTATACGAGATAGAAATGAAAGATAAAGGCTTTTCTGCCCAGACACTGGTTAAACTATGCCAGGCTCTAAATGTTACGGCAGACTACATCCTGTTTGGACGGGAAATAAACAGGTATGATCAAGAACTGACTTCCACAATCGAAAAATTCACTCCAGATACCATTGAACTAATTAAGCACCTTATGGAGATCGCCGGGGAACTGGCAAAGAACAATCCGTAATAGCAAATGAAGCAAGCACAGCATATTATGAAAGAATGACAATACCTTAAACAATCATGTAGCGGCAGGAAGATTTTTCTGCCGCCTTTTTATGCAAAGAATCTTGACAGCTCTCCTACTCTGTGTTACGATATAGCAGTACTAAGTACTACTGCATATCTATTACACAGAGTAGGAGGTGGCTGTCACGGATAATTTAACAGAAATGCTAAAAGGTATACTTGAAGGCTGTGTTCTTGAATTAATCAGCCGAAAAGAAACTTATGGTTATGAGATCACCCGTCAACTAAATGCCCTCGGGTTTACAGATGTCGTGGAAGGAACTGTTTATACAATCCTAATCCGATTGGAAAAAAACAACTTAGTGAACATAACAAAAAAACCATCTGAACTAGGCCCCCCGCGAAAATTTTTCGCCTTAAACGACTTAGGGCAAAAAGAACTTAAAAAGTTTTGGGAAAAATGGGCTTTCGTCGTTTCCAAACTCAATCAATTAAAGGAGGAATCACGGTGAGCAAATCGATACTTCAAATTGTTTTAGGTGATCTGGATGAAAAAAGTGCCTACCGCAAAAAAATGAAACGGGTAAAGGCACTGCCAGAAAATTACCGCACGGCATTCAGAAAAATCCAAAAATACCTGTATCTCCACGGTGAAGACGGAGGCAATCTGGCGATTTTCGATGATTTAATTGATCTGTTTGAAACCAGCGCCGCCGACGGAAAAGATTTATCCGATGTCATAGGAAATGACGCTGCAAAATTTTGTGATGAACTAATTCTTGCCGCCAACACAAACCGAAAGACGCGGCGTGATAAGCTGAACCAGGAGATCGCAGAATATTTTGACAGGAAAGGAATCGAGGGATGATTAGTAAACTTTTTAAAATTCGCCAGGACAAAAAAATATATCGGAAACAAATGGAAAAAGTAAACACCCTGCCTGAAGATTATCAATTTGTATTTGAAAAAATATCAAACTATATATGGAGTTTTGCCGGTGGAGATGGTATGGATACCCTTGAAACCCAGTATAAACTGATCGATCTTTTTACAGAAGCCGCTGCCGACGGGCTTGGAGTCCTGGATGTCACGGGAAAAGATGTTGCCGGATTTTGCGATGAACTTATCCGTGGAAATAAGTCATGGCTGGACAGCCCACGCAAAAGATTAAATAGCTCGATTGGCAGACAGTAAGGAGAGAGATGGCGGAGGATGAATGACCACTTGCTCTTTTCCCTTCAGATCCGCCACTGGCGTGCAAACAAAATGCAACAAAGATTTCTCCTTGACGCTGTTGTCGCTTATGCGTGAATTATTTCCTAATTCACAATCTCCCTGGCACACATTCTTATATTATTAAGCCTTCCTGTCCACTTTAAGGCGTTTTCCGCCTTTAGCTGTTCCGTTGCCCTGTGCCTGTCTGTCAATGTCGACTAAATATGTATTCAGCCTGCCGCTTGTAACAAGATTAATGTTATATACCCTTATGGTGCTGTTTCAGACATTCCAAATGTCTTTGTCTTGCCTGCCAACTCGGTCAGTTCGCAGCCTGAGTCCCACTGGCACTCGCTCACCCTCAGATACCTATTTTCCTTTCTTCTTCCTCTGGTAATCTCAAATTTTGAACGAGTACCCATTTTCTCCATGATATATGCCGCCTGACTGTTCAAATAATGATTTCATAATGCAAAAAACAATTTGCCAGACCGATTTCTCCATTATCATAAAAAAGTGTAAGGGACAGAACACTAAAGATATGGTGTTATCCCTTACACTTATATAAACTAAAAGCAGAGAACTATATTAGATTTTCTCCTCAATTGCGCCACCGTTGTGGCTATTGTTCAGTATTATTCTTTAAATTCTTGTTGTATCAATTACATATCCTTGTTTACTAAGTTCTCGGAGTAAACTGACAGAAATCTCATCTACTTTATTCTGAAAGGGAATGTAAACCAGTCCTTGAATATCTGATGGTTTTTCAAAATTAACTGCCTCTTTAAGCAAAATGGCTACATGTTCCCTACCTAATTTTGACAAAAACATTCCCAGCTCCAAAACAACATTTTGACGAACGCGAGATTTATATACGCTTTCGTCTTTAGCTTTTCCCTCATCATCAGGTGTAGCTAAAACAATAGCATATCCCACATCACTACCATATTCTTCAAGTTTCTCAATGATAGTTTGTCCACCCGAAGCCTGTTGGTCAAGAATAATTGGTTCTAAATCCCATCGTCGTAACAATGCCTCTAATTGTGTTCGCGCAATTTCATCATGACCATATACAACAAATATTTTACGACTACTTTTTTGAATGGTTCCCTCTAAAATAGCTCTTATCTCTTCTTGCCCCTTTCCTTGGACATTATATTTTCCAGTATCATAGCAATTCACTTTCCCTCCATTATTTAAGCAAATACATTTTCCATACTGTATTTTCTTAATCTCTGTGATTGAAACCATCGTGCTACTTTCGATTTTTGATTTTACTTCCTCAAATGTCATTTTTTCGTACCTCCGTAATAATTTTTCCTTTAATATTATACAATACATTATTTGGAAATAGCGTAATCTCTAATTCCTCCTTCCTGTCCGCTTTCCTCTGCCTTCTGATAATCTGCATCAGAAACTTTCTGTATAAATTAGTTACTGCAGAGCATATTTGCAAGCAATGTATCAGCAGGCTGTGTATTATCTTTAAGTTAAGCAATCCCCGCTTTTACTCTTTAGTTCACCAGGATTTTTCTCTTCCCCATCCAGGAATCTATTTCACTTTGATGATCTTCCCATGTCCGAAATTCAAAATAATATGTTTTTCCCATGTCCAGATTCGTTATCTCCCCCATTACTTTGTTATCCCTGGCACCTAAGAGATTTTGACTATGTGCAGATGACATATCTTCAAACTCCGAATACCGAACCTCATACATAAAGATGTCCAACGGGTTCTTGCTGCCATCCAGATAAATCTGGACCGTTCCCTCTTTACTATTCTGAATCTCAAACTTAAACCAGCAGGGAGTCAGTCTTATTTCTTCCAGCCTTTTATTTTCTTCCTCTTGCTCTTCCATATATAAAAAACTATTGTGATCTATATAATACAATGGATATGTCGCCGGATAAAAGGTTTTATACCGCTATTCACTATACCAGCATAAAAGCTCATAGCCATTTCTTTTGATGTTAGGGGGAAGTGTCAGTTTTGTACCATATTCATAATATTTTGGCAGTTTTCCGGTTCTTTTTCCCCCTGCAAAGTCATATGTAATAGGTATTTTCTTTCCCCTGGCTCTGGCTGTCTTCTTTTTCGGGAGCACCCTGGTTTTTTTACTATTTACCTTCCAGATACGCCATCCCCGGCAATCGTCAAGATAACAGGATACTTTAGAGCGGTTTACGACCGTGCTGAGACTGGGTCAATTCTGAGCAATAACTTTTTTCCATGATTTCAGAGAGGCTGGGAGAACTAGCTTTTTTAAAGAATCACAGTCACTAAATGCACCTTTTCCGATACTTGTTACCGAATCCGGAAGAACCAGCTTTTTCAATAAATCACAGTCGCTAAATGCACCTTTTCCGATACTTATTACTAAATTCGGTACTTTAATTGTTTTCATTGATGACATGTAAGAAAATACATTGTCTCCAATTTTTTTTAAAGATGAGGGAAGAATCACTTTTTTGGCATTTGGAAAATATGTTAACGAGTTTTTTCCCAATGACGTAATTCCCTCCCCAATAACAATCTTTTTTATACAATCTTTTTCAATACTGAGTAAATAATCAGCACGTTTTAATTCCCCTTTCCCATAAAAGGAAAGTACTCCATCCTCTGATAAATAATATCGGATATAGCCTTTTGCATCGGCGGTTTGTTTTATGGTTAGTGTAAGGCAGACCCCAAACAACAAACGTAAAAATGTAAATATGCTTTTTTTCATAATAACTCCATCCCACAGCGCATGAAACAAGACGAAGAGAAAAAAGCTAATGAAGTAGTCAACAAAAACATTTTTCTCTTCTCTCGTTCATACCGTCTTTTATTACGTGTTTCTCTGTTTCAAATTTATATTCTTATTTTTCTATCAGCGGCCTCTGAATCGAGTTTAATGGAACATAGGCAATATATTGCTTCACTTCAGATTCATTTTTTGCCACAACCCCAAAATCCAGATTATTTCCCACCACATGGCATCCCTCTAACTCAAATTTTGGATTAACTGAGTTATTCTGTCCCAAAAGAGCTGGCAGGGAGACAAACTCCCGAAAAGCGTTGTAATGAATGCTTTTTCCCTTCCGGCGGACATCCATTCTAGTAATAGTTAAAGGATTATTAGCCCCTTCACATCCACCAGTTATATAAATCTTCCATCCGCCTCCATTTTTTTCTATATCCAGTGACTGAAAAGATGTATAGGGATGTAACAGACGTTTTGATATATCATCCTGGTAATAATGTTTTTGAATTGAGCCACTACATGCTTTTTTCAACTCTTTTTTCAGTTTTCCACCAAAGGACAATGTCTTCTCAAATTTTCCACCTATAATCTTTCTGATCTTCTTCATATCATAGAGACTAAGTTCCATGCGTTTTCCCTTTTTTTCTGTCAGTTGCTTCCACATAACCAGCGTGGAACCATCTGCTGTAAGTGCCCCTGCCACCCGGGTTACTGACTTGCCATTGTTTCTGCCACTCTTATTCGCATATCCAATTTAGACATCTGAAGATACAATTTACTATTTTTTTCAAATTCAAACTCTTTTCTATTAATGTTTTTGTCAAAATTCTTTTTTGAGATAATTAATAAATTTTGCCCAAACTCTTTGTAAGCATTTCCCGCGATAAGATAGTATTCTTTCCCTTTTACAAAGAATTGCTCAAAGGTATCACCATGGGCAAATCCAGTCATATCTGTCTTTTTTACAAAGGAACTATACCCCTTTTCTTCCAGTTTACCTTTCCTTAATACCACATCGTTACCATTGCGCTGCATTGTATAGATTCCATTGGATAATGGAAGATAATTCTGAACAGCTTTATTTCCTTCAATACCATTAAACATCAATTCATGTTTTATAGTAGCTGATATTGGTGTCGGTGTTGGTGCTACTGTCGTCGCTGGTGTTGGCGGCGGTGTTATTACCGGAGCTTCCTGCAAAGCTCTGCTTTTAGCAGGAGAATTTTTCTTTGGCATGATACTGTTCAGATAAGCATAATATTCTTCAAGGGAATCAAAGAAGTCCGCATCGTATACAAATTCATCTTCCCCATAATCCGGTTCATCTTCCACATCCTCTTCCATATAATCTTCTAAAATCATCCCCATTTCAAATAACTCATGATTTGTAATCTTTAATTTATCCTGACATTTTGCGATAAATCCAAATTCCACACATTGCCTGGATTCAATATTTTGGTTATGCACGGCATTTTCAAGATCATAATAATATGTATCCTGCTCGTCTTCCTCTTCAAATCTTTCAGTAATGACAGCATTCCAGATATTTTCGATCTGGAAATTGCCATCCAGCATAAGGCTCCAATCCTCAATCCGCGCATCGCTTGTATTAGTAATAGCAATCTTTCCATTAACTTTATCATCCCAGCTGCTGTATTCTATGTATTCTAATTTATAATTTTCCTCTTCAACACTTATACATATTCTGTTTACGGTACAATACTCTGGCAGTTCTATTTTCGTTTCGCTGCGAACCGTCATCCCAAATGACACGCTGCCTTTTACATCTATATCTTGATTCCAGTCCGCATTGTGTATTACATACTCATTATCCTGTTCAGAGACTACCTTGGCATTCCAGATATTTTCGATCTCAAAATCGACAGGAATCTTTATTTCCCAATCCTCGATCTTCTCCTCCAGGATATTGGTAAGCTTCACTTCGACATTACTGTGACCATCCCATGTGCTATTGACATCATAAGTCAGCTTTACATCATATTCCTCTGTCATATCAGCGTCAGTGTTCTTCCCTATCGCCTGCTCCGCTTTTACATCTCTTGTGCCGGCTGCCACTATACTATTAAACAGCAGACAAACAATCAACATAGAAGTAATTAACCTTTTCCACTGGTTTTATACATTTTTACACATATCGAGTTTTGAAAAAACTCGTGAATAAGTCCGCCAGGACTTATTTTTTTACTTTTTTAGTTCTAAAAAATTTCAATATAGTTGCATTAGGTAGTGTAACATATTCTTCCAAATTTTAAAACACGCAAAAGGTAAGGTTCATAGGAACTATTGGTATAGCATCCTTTCAACCAACGAAAAAAATCCCCCAATTCCGTCACCTTCCAGCGACCAAACCGGGGGAATATTCTTTAATTTTCTTAATCTTACTCATCCAGTGGAATCAGTTCTTCCTCTTCGGTAAAAATACCTTCATCCAATTCCTCTGTCATAAAAAGCGCTTCGGTTTCATCCGTCATCGCTGCATCATTCTGCATATCATCTTCATCGGCCTCCTTCACGACCTCTTCTTCAAAGACCGGTTCCGGTGGCTCCAGACTGTCTACCAGGTCACTGTGAAGCCCGATGTTGCGGTAACGTTTCATACCCGTTCCCGCCGGGATCAGCTTACCGATAATAACATTTTCTTTCAGACCGATCAGCGGATCTACTTTTCCTTTGATCGCTGCATCCGTAAGCACTTTCGTCGTCTCCTGGAAGGACGCTGCCGACAGGAAGGAATTCGTAGCAAGGGAGGCTTTCGTGATACCGAGAATGATCTGCTTGCCCTCTGGCACTTCCATTCCCTTTTCTCCCAGTTCCTCAACCTTATCATCAAATTCCAGAGTATCTACCAGTGTGCCTGGAAGGAAATCCGAATCTCCATTGTTCTCAACCCGAACCTTCTTAAGCATCTGACGAACAATCACTTCGATATGCTTGTCATTGATCTCAACACCCTGCAGGCGGTATACACGCTGTACCTCGCGGAGCATGTAATCCTGAACGGCGCGGACGCCTTTGATCTTCAGGATGTCATGAGGATTGACACTACCCTCTGTCAATTCGTCGCCTGCCTCTAACTCCTGACCATCCATTACCTTAATACGGGAACCGTAAGGAATGAGATATGCCTTTGTCTGGCCGGTCTTGTCATCACTGATGATAACTTCACGTTTTTTCTTGGTATCTCTCAGAGTTACCTTGCCGCCAAATTCGGAAATGATCGCAAGTCCCTTTGGCTTTCTCGCCTCGAACAGCTCCTCCACACGGGGAAGACCCTGTGTGATATCGTCTCCTGCCACACCACCGGTATGGAAGGTACGCATCGTAAGCTGTGTACCCGGCTCTCCGATGGACTGTGCGGCGATGATTCCCACGGCTTCGCCCACCTGCACCGGCTCACCGGTTGCCATATTGGAGCCGTAGCATTTCGCACAGATACCGATATGGGATTTACAGGTAAGGATCGTACGGATCTTCACCTTCGCCTTATCCCCGGCATCGATGATCGCTTTTGTATTTACAATTCTCGCAGCACGCTTTGGTGTGATCATATGATTTGCCTTGACAATCAGGTCTCCCTCATCATCATACATACTTTCACAGGCATAGCGTCCGGTAATTCTTTCCTCTAATGTCTCGATAACTTCTTTTCCATCCATAAAGGCGCTGATCCACATACCCGGAATCTCGTCCTGGCCCTCGCAGCAGTCTGTCTCACGGATAATCAGATCCTGGGATACGTCTACCAGACGTCTCGTCAGATATCCGGAGTCTGCTGTACGCAGCGCGGTATCGGAAAGTCCCTTGCGGGCACCGTGGGCGGAAATGAAGTACTCCAGTACGTCAAGACCTTCACGGAAATTTGACTTGATAGGAAGCTCGATGGTACGTCCTGATGTATCTGCCATCAGCCCACGCATTCCGGCAAGCTGTTTGATCTGCTTGTCAGATCCACGGGCTCCGGAGTCCGCCATCATAAAGATATTGTTATATTCATCCAGGCCTGTCAGAAGTGCCTCTGTAATATCGTCATCGGCATTCTTCCAGGTCTCAATAACTGCCTTATAGCGCTCTTCCTCAGTGAGAAGTCCACGCCGGAAATTTTTGGAGATGTCTTCCACTGTCGCCTCTGCATCCGCCAGAATCGTCTTTTTCGCTTCCGGCACTTCCATATCCGAGATGGATACGGTCATCGCAGCCCTGGTGGAGAATTTATACCCCAGTGATTTAATGGCATCCAGCGTTTCCGCCGTTCTCGTAGCGCCATGGTTATTGATACATTTCTCAAGAATCTGCTTCAGCTGCTTCTTTCCTACGTGGAAATCTACCTCCAGCTTCAGGAAATTCTCGTCCTTTTCACGGTCTACAAATCCGAGATCCTGAGTAATGATCTCATTGAAAATAAACCGTCCGAGAGTGGACTCGATGATACGGGTCTCTTTCTCTCCCTTTTTATTGATACCCTCACGTCTTACCTTGATCTTGGCGTGAAGCGTGATCTCATGGTTTTCATAGGCAACAATAGCCTCATTCATATTACGGAATGCTTTTCCCTCTCCCTTTGCTCCCGGTCTTTCCTGGGTCAGATAATAGATACCAAGTACCATATCCTGGGAAGGCACTGCCACTGGACCGCCATCCGATGGTTTCAGCAGATTGTTTGGTGAGAGCAACAGGAAACGGCACTCCGCCTGGGCTTCCACCGAGAGGGGAAGATGCACGGCCATCTGGTCTCCGTCAAAGTCGGCATTAAACGCGGTACATACCAGCGGATGCAGTTTGATCGCCTTACCTTCTACCAATGTCGGCTCAAATGCCTGAATACCGAGACGGTGAAGTGTAGGAGCGCGGTTCAGCATAACAGGATGCTCTTTGATCACCTGCTCTAAGATATCCCATACAGCCGGCTCCAGTTTCTCAACCATTTTCTTAGCATTTTTTATATTGTGGGCGGTTCCATTTGCCACCAGTTCCTTCATAACAAAAGGCTTAAACAGCTCAATCGCCATTTCCTTCGGCAGACCACACTGATAGATCTTGAGTTCCGGCCCTACCACGATAACCGAACGACCGGAATAATCCACACGCTTACCAAGAAGGTTCTGACGGAAACGCCCCTGCTTACCTTTGAGCATATCTGACAGAGATTTCAGAGCACGGTTACCCGGTCCTGTCACTGGACGTCCACGGCGTCCGTTGTCAATCAGCGCATCCACTGCTTCCTGAAGCATACGTTTTTCATTTCGCACAATGATATCCGGTGCGCCCAGTTCCAAAAGCCTTTTCAGACGGTTATTACGGTTGATGATACGACGGTACAGATCATTCATATCTGAGGTGGCAAAACGTCCGCCATCCAGCTGTACCATCGGACGAAGATCCGGCGGAATCACCGGGATCACTGTAAGGATCATCCAGTCCGGTTTATTGCCGGACTCACGGAATGCCTCAATGACTTCCAGTCTCTTGATGATACGGGCACGTTTCTGTCCGGTGGAGGTCTTAAGATCTGTCTTCAGTTCCTTGGATTCCTCCTCCAGATCGATCCTCTGCAGCAGCTCCTGAATTGATTCTGCTCCCATTCCCACACGAAAAGTATCGCCAAAATCCTCTCTGGCTTTCTGGTATTCCTGCTCAGAGAGCACCTGCTTTACCTGTACTTCTTTCACATCGGATTCCAGTACGATATATGCTGCAAAATATAGCACTTTTTCTAATACCTTTGGGGAAATATCAAGGATCAGGCCCATACGGCTTGGAATCCCTTTAAAGTACCAGATGTGGGATACCGGCGCCGCCAGCTCGATATGTCCCATGCGCTCCCTGCGGACACTGGATTTGGTTACTTCTACTCCACATCGGTCGCAGACTACGCCTTTATAACGAACTTTTTTATATTTACCACAATGACACTCCCAGTCCTTGCTTGGACCGAAAATCTTCTCGCAGAACAAACCGTCTTTTTCCGGCTTCAGAGTTCTATAGTTGATGGTTTCCGGTTTTTTCACCTCTCCTCTGGACCACTCACGAATCTTACTTGGAGAAGCAAGTTTGATCTTTATTTTATCGTATGTTAATGATTCCTGTATAACATCACTTACCTGTGGCATATTCCTTCCTCCAATTCTTAAAACTCTTCTGCGACTCCAATGTTACTGTCATCATCCAGATCCTCCAGCTCAGCCTCTCTAAAGCCTGCGCTCTCAAAGGATTCTTCCTGAAGTTCAAACTTATCTCCCTCAATCAGGCCGGATACATCTTCTACAGTACCTTCCTCTACGGTCTCTGTCATCTGAATTTCTTCGCCATTCTCATCCAGAACCGTTACATCCAGCGCCAGGGACTGAAGCTCCTTCAAAAGCACCTTGAAGGATTCCGGAATACCCGGATCGGAAATATTATCTCCTTTGATAATCGCCTCATAGGTCTTCACACGTCCAACCACATCATCGGATTTGACAGTAAGGATTTCCTGAAGCGTGTAGGCGGCACCATATGCCTCCAGAGCCCAAACCTCCATCTCTCCGAAACGCTGTCCTCCGAACTGTGCCTTACCACCCAGTGGCTGCTGGGTAACCAGGGAGTACGGTCCGGTAGAACGGGCATGGATCTTATCGTCTACCAGATGGTGGAGCTTGAGGTAATGCATGAATCCGATCGTTACCTCTCCGTCAAAGAATTCTCCTGTCCGGCCATCACGAAGCTGAACCTTTCCGTCTTCCTTGATCGGCACTCCTGCCCACTCCTTGCGGTATTCCTCATTTTCAAGAAGATACTGCATAACCTCCGGATCAAGAATATCTTTGTATTTCTCTTCAAACTCATCCAGCGGGGTATTGACATAATCGTTGGCGAGCTTAAGTGTATCCATAATATCGATCTCGTTGGCTCCGTCAAATACCGGCGTCGCCACATTAAAGCCCAGCGCCTTGGCAGCAAGGCTCAGATGAATCTCCAGCACCTGTCCAATGTTCATTCGGGAAGGCACACCCAGCGGATTCAGCACGATATCCAGAGGACGTCCATTTGG
>JAAVZE010000100.1 GCA_022791495.1 Eubacterium sp. | reverse complement strand
TCCGTCCGACAGAAAAATATCCCCAGGCCCACATCGACAAAAAAGAGATGCAGTATCTGTACGCAGAGGGTGATATGTATAATTTCATGGATATGGAGACCTATGACCAGATCGCGCTTGCAGACGATGCCATCGGTGATGCGATGAAATTTGTGAAAGAAAATGATATGGTGAAGATGGTATCCTACAAAGGAAATATCTTTTCTGTAGAGCCGCCGATGTTCGCGGAACTGGAGGTTACAGAGACAGAGCCTGGTGTGAAGGGTGATACAGCGACAAATGTGACAAAGCCGGCTACCGTAGAGACAGGAGCACAGGTAAATGTTCCTATTTTCGTTAACCAGGGTGATGTGATTCAGATCGATACCCGTACCGGAGAATATTTAAAGAGAATCTGATTCCTGATATCATATGATAGTAGGAAAACCAACCGGGACTTTAAAATAATAGAGAATATGAGTTTTTTCAAGAGGGCTGTAAAAAGGCTCTCTTGATTTTGGTTTAAGGGAAATATCTAAATAACCGTATGAAGTGGTTTTTAAAACCAAATCATAAAGGATAGTATTTTATTTTGGAGGAGATTTCATGGCAGTTAAGATTATCGGAACCGGGAGTTATTTACCGAAGAATGTAGCGGATAATCAGTTTTTATCTACTATTGTGGATACCAATGATGAGTGGATCAGCCAGCGGACAGGTATCAAAGAACGTCATTTGTCCAGCGGGAGTAAGGAGGGAACCTCCTTTATGGCGATCGAGGCAGCCAAAGCGGCTCTTGATAATGCGGGAATAACACCGGAGGATCTGGACCTGATCATTGTGGCAACGGTGTCGGCTGACACCTACGTTCCCAGCACTTCCTGCCAGGTTCAGGGAGAGATCGGTGCGATCCGGGCCACCTGTTTTGACCTGAATGCTGCCTGCTCCGGTTTTTTGTTTTCCATGAATACAGCAAATGCCTATCTTGAGATGGGTATGGCGAAAACGGCATTGATCATCGGGGCGGAGACGCTGTCCCGGGAAGTGGACTGGTCAGATCGCAGCACCTGTATTCTCTTTGGTGACGGTGCCGGTGCTGCTGTGCTAAGGAAAGTAGAGGGCGAAGGCGGAATCCTTGCCAGCGTTACTGGTTCGGATGGAACCCAGGGGGATGTCCTCACCTGTAAGGGAAGAGGGATTCAGAATCCATTTTATAAGAGCAGAAGGAAAAAAGATTATATCCAGATGCAGGGGCAGGCAGTGTTTCGTTTTGCGGTGTCAACCGTCCCCAAATACATCAGGCATATTTTGAAAAAGACGGATCTGGAGCCAGATGATATCAAATACTACATTTTACATCAGGCAAACCGCAGAATCCTGGAGCTGATCGCAAAGCGGCTGAAAGTAGATATGGATAAAATCCCGATGAATCTTGACCACTATGGCAATACATCTTCAGCTAGCATACCTATTCTTTTGGATGAGCTCAACCGCAATGGTCTTCTGGAGGAGGGAGATAAGATCGTTCTCTCCGGTTTTGGCGGCGGTCTGACCTGGGGAGCGACGCTGATCGAGTGGTAAAACTGAGACTGTAAAATTGTGCCATCGTCAGGCTGGCCTGGTGGCACATTGAGCTATGGAGCCCTGCGGTTTGTCTGCAGGGCGAACTAGTGTACTGGCCTGTTCATAATTAGTAAAACTACTTGTCTATTTACATCATCGGACTGCGTTGGATTCACTCGATGTAGCCACCGCTACGACTCGTTCATCCGCCTTGCCGATGTGTAAATATTCTTCGTAGTTTTATCAAATATCAACAGGTCAGTACACTAGTCTGGAGATAATTTGGAGGAAAGAGAATGAGAAATAAAATACTGATACAGGGGGCGATGGAAAGTGAGATCCGCTGGTATCTGGAGCAGGAATGTTTTCAGAATGCAGAGAGGACTACCAGAAACGGTTTTCTTTTCTATCGGACGGAGCTGGATGGCAGGGAGATCCTCCTGCAGCTGACTAAAATGGGAACAATACACGCTGCCATCGCCACCATGACAGCGATTTATGAATTCCAGCCGGATGTTATCATCAATCAGGGAACCGCCGGAGCCCAGGTGGATACGTTAAAAAGCGGAGATCTGGTCATCGGCAGCCAGGCAGTCAACGTACATTCCCTGAAGATGCCAAAGCGGGATTTTGGAGAGGGCATGGCGCCGGAAGAGTGGGTGAAGATGGAAACAGAGTATATTGTTGCGGATCCGGAACTGGTTCAGAAGTTTGAGCAGGGGATCGGGCAGGAGACCCGGAGCGGAAAGGTGGTTACTGGAATTCTTGGGACGGGGGATCTGTTCAGTAAGGAAAAGGACAGGATCCAGTGGCTGCATGAGACATTTGGCCATCTCAGTGAGGACATGGAATCCTTTGCGGTGTATAAGGCATGCCAGGAATACGGCGTACCCTGTGTGGCGCTGCGGGTGATCTCCAACAACGAACTTCTGAATGAGGATTATGACGAGCAGACGTCGCTGGAGCTGCAGATGGTGATCTGGGAGACGATAAAATCTGGAATTCTTAATAATCAATGTGAATAGAAATGGTCAGTAAAATGATCTGGAATCATCATTGTACTTTTCCCCAATACACGGTATAATGGGATTATAATGAATTTGGAGGTAAAAGACAGAGTGAGAAATATTTTATGCTATACGAGAAAACCAATTGATGAGTTTTATTATGATCCGAAACTGGCTTACAGCATGCACCTTGCCCTGGAAAAAGAGGGGGAATTCCAAGCTCTCAATCACAATTCGGGCGTGCTCTTTGCCAAGGCGACGGAAAATGAAGATGGTTCCCTGAATGCAAAAAGTATCCGCAATCCCTATCTGTTTGTGATGAAGGATGGTACATATGGAGTAGTGGCTGTGCGGGTAGACGGTGACGGTGGTGAGGATACGGAGAGCACCGGCAAGGTCATATTTTTCACCAGTTGCGATCTGCTGGAGTTCAGTGAAGAAGGATTTCTGTCTCTGTGTGAGGGCGCGGTGGACCGGGTGGTGTGCCATTATGATCCCGGAAAAGAAAAGTATGAATTGTGCTGGTGCCAGTCAGAGCAGCAGTGGTACAGAGCAGAGCTGCAGGACATAGAATGCACAGACCAGAAGATCACTGGTGTGAAGGTGGATGCGCTGGTTCTGCCGGCGGTGGAGACGGAGATCGAGGGTGCGGTGGCAGGAAACGTCATTTCCATACCGGATGCGGCGGCAGAGCGATTGGTACAGAAACTGCAGCCCCCCAGACATATAAAGACGGAAGTACCAGAAGAAGTTCGGGTGTCCAGCCGGGAGCAGCTGGAGATGGTCTGGGCGCGGGCACTGTACAGTGA
Source organism: Eubacterium sp. (assembly GCA_022791495.1). Taxonomy (GTDB): domain Bacteria; phylum Bacillota; class Clostridia; order Lachnospirales; family Lachnospiraceae; genus Eubacterium_F. The sequence goes on along the minus strand of JAAVZE010000100.1, from coordinate 5,975 downwards.
TGGGACAGAAACGTCAAAGCGGGTGGACTGGAATATGGACGCCATCGACTGGAGCCGTCCGGGAGTTTACGAGGCAGAGGGGAAACTTCATCAGGATCATTTTCCGTTCCCTATGGCGGAGGACAGGGCGGATCCCTGCATTACATACTGGAACGGAAAATATTATTTTATCGCTACCAATGACGCGGACAAGAACCATACTTTATATGTCAGAGAGGCGGATACCATACCGGGGCTGGTGGATGCTAAAGAGCATCTGATCCTGGATTCGGATACTTATGATTATGTGGGGAATCTTTTGTGGGCACCGGAATTTCATGAGATCAAAGGAGAATTGTATATATTCCTGGCGCTTACCCCGGAAGAGTTTTTCTGTGAGGAATCCCATATCATGAAGCTGAAGGAAGGGGGAAATCCTTCCCGTAAGGAGGACTGGTCAGAGCCGAAACGGGTGGTTCGCAGCGATGGCAGCCAACTGTGCGAAGCAGGAAAGACCATTACGCTGGATATGACATGCTTTTTCTGGGAAGGGGACTATTATGTGGTCTGGTCCCAGAGACAGTTTCTACCAAAGGATCTGGGAGCCTGGCTCTATATTGCTAAATTAAATGCGGATGAGCCCTGGAAGCTTCTCTCGGAACCGGTGCTTCTCTCCAAACCGGAATACGGATGGGCAAATAACCATACCTTTGTGGATGAGGGACCTTTTGCACTTCCCCAGGAAGAACGTTTGATTCTTACCTTTTCCAGCGCGGCAGTGGACACTTCCTATGTGGTGGGAATTATGACCATTGACAGAGACAAAGATCTGCTGGATCCAAAAAACTGGAAGAAGGGAAATTATCCGATCATGACGTCCCGCAGTGTGGAGGGCGAATTTGGAACAGGGCATAATGCCTATGTGGTAGATGAATTCGGCGATGTATGGAATTCCTATCATGCCAGACCAGGGATCCATGGTGAGAGAAGCAGTGGGATCCGCAGGGTTCATTTTGATATCGATGGTCTGCCGGTACTGGATCTGGTGGAGAGCCGGGATGTATCCGAAGAATTCAGCAAGGTAAGGACAAAAGTCGTAGTTGGATAGCCTGGCTCAGTCACAGAACGGAGAGTGATCCGCCTGTTTGAAAAGGAGTGGGGCGTATGTGGAAAAGATTGGGATGTGTCGGGGTGCTGGCAGCAGTGGTTTTAATGCTTCCAGGATGTGAAGGGTTTGAAAAACCGGTGAGACAACAAGCTGTGACGGGGGCTGCTGTGGAGAAAGAAAAGAAATCAGAAGTTCGTAAGGAAACCATCAAGCCATTACCGGAGGACTACGAAAAGTATGCCGATGCCATTAATTTTTTCTGTGAGGCAATGAACGTGCCAAAGGATCAGTTAACACTGTATGATGGTTTTACCGATACGAAAGGGAATTATTGTTTGGATATTGGCATCCAGGGAAATCCGGAGAAAAGCGGAACCTATGTCATAGGCTGGTTTCTCCAATACCATGAAGAAATAGAGAGCAGATGTATATTAAAAATAGTTTCCGATCAGGAACTGGATGATAACGGGGTGCATCTCTCCTTTAGCAATAAACCCTTTGATGTCTGTAAGATGATCTATGACAGCAGCTGGGAGGAAAAACTCCGGGGGATGGAAAATCTGGTTCCGGTAAAACCAGAGATTGATGACTCCTTTGTGAAAACATATAAGGAGACACTTTTAGGAACAGGGAAGATATGGGAATCCTATGACGGTTTTATCGACGAGAAAGGAAATTTTTGTGTCTCTTATGTGGGAGATGTATCCGACGGATGGGTAAAAGGTGTGTTTGATGGGAAAGACTGGAAGTGTTCCCGCATTTCGGAGCTGCAGGACGAGGGAGCGGATTACAATTTTTTCGGCGGAACCTTTGATAGCATCTGGTATTATGATTATTACACGGAAAAGATACTGCGCGGATATATGTCTGATGGAAAAAAGAAAGTAGAGTTGGATGTTTCCCAGTGGGTGAAAGACCAGGGGCTGCCGGTCAAGGGCAATGTGGAGATCCACATACTGAATAACAGGAAAGCAATTTTTTCTTATTATGACGATGCAGCTGAGCGGCACAGTGTTCTTGTGGGGCTTCCAGAGGGAACCATCGAAAGAAAATATGCTGCTTCTTTTTCCGGGATCAGCCAGGGTGACACATTATATGAATATCTGGGACCGGGAATGGAACTCTGTAAGATTACCGATTGGAAAACGGGAGAGGTCAGGGAGTGCCTGGATCTCAGCCCGATCATCGAGGAAGGGAAGGCAGAAAAGAACTACTTCACCTATAGTAGAGAGACAGGAGAATTATTTACCCTGGAAGGCCAGCTGGGAGAATCATATGTCAGCTCAGGGAATTATTCCATCAAACTGAGTGTTTACAAGGATACTTTGTACGTCTGTTATTTTTCCGGGGTATACCGCTATAACAGTGAGAAGAAGGTACTGGAAAAGATCCTGGATGGCAAAAAGCAGCCCCAATTTCAGAAAATGTATGGGAATTTTGATGTAGGTAAGGATGAGAAGATATATATGCTTGGGTTTCTTGGTGGTGGAGACGACGAGGGAGCCAACGATTTTTTATATTTAACGAAGAAATGAAGATATGCCGTGGGGAATGCGGCAGGAAAAGCGAGGAGGAAATAAGGCAATGAAGGAAGCAGCAGGCGGCAGAAAGAAACAGGCGGTGAATCCATATCTTCCATCCTGGGAGTATATTCCGGATGGAGAACCATATGTCTTTGATGGAAGAGTGTATGTGTATGGTTCCCATGATTATTATAATGGGCATGTATTCTGCCTGGGCGATTATGTTTGCTGGTCGGCGCCGGTGGAAGATCTGGGGGACTGGAGATACGAGGGAGTGATCTATCCAAAGACGGAGGATCCACTGAACAAAGATGGAAAGATGTGTCTTTATGCACCGGATGTGACAGTGGGACCAGACGGAAGATATTATTTGTATTATGTGCTGGATCATGTGTCTGTGGTGTCTGTGGCAGTCTGCGATACGCCGGCAGGGCAGTATCAGTTTTATGGATATGTACATTATGAAGATGGCACAAGACTGGGAGACAGGGAGGGGGATGAGCCTCAGTTTGATCCCGGTGTGCTGACAGAGGGGGAACGTACCTATCTTTATACCGGTTTTTGTGGCAGAGGGGATAAGTCCCGCACCGGAGCCATGGCGGCAGTTCTTGACCGGGATATGCTTACGATCATTGAAGATCCGGTAAGAGTGGCTCCTGGATGTGAGTATTCAGAGGGCAGCGGTTTTGAAGGACATGAGTTCTTTGAGGCATCCTCCATGCGGAAGGTCGGTGACACCTATTATTTTATTTATTCTTCCATTGTAATGCATGAGCTCTGTTATGCGGTCAGCAGTGATCCGCGAAAAGGATTTACCTATGGCGGGGTGATCGTCAGCAACTGTGACCTGAATCTGGAGGAGGGGAAGCCGGCTTCCCTGCCTATGGCCTATGGAGCCAACAATCACGGAAGTATTGTGGACATTGGTGGAAAATGGTACATATTTTACCACCGCCATACCAATGGAAGCTGGTACAGCAGACAGGGCTGTGCCGAAGAGATCCACATTCTGCCGGATGGAAGTATCCCCCAGGTGGAGATTACGTCCTGTGGCCTGAATGGTGGTCCCCTGTCGGATAAAGGAGAATATCCGGCTTACATAGCCTGTCACTTGTTTACGGATAAGCCTTCTGTCTATGTGGGGAGAGATGAATTTCCTAAGATCATGCAGGATGGAAGAGATGGGGATGAAGAGCCGGGATATATTGCCAATATGCAGGATTCTGCCACAGCAGGATTCAAATATTTTTCTTGTAAAAATGTGACAGGAATCCGCATCAAAGTCCGCGGCTATGCCGACGGCGTATTTGAAGTCAAGACAAAATGGGACGGAGAGGCGCTTGCGGCGATACCGGTCCAGTACACAAATGTATGGGAAGAGTATTCTGTAAAAGTACGGATTCCGGACGGAACCCAGGCGGTCTATCTCACCTACCGGGGAGGCGGCACAGCAAGCTTACTGTCCTTTGAGCTGCTGCATGAGTGATGAAACAGAGTCCAAAGTGGCGCTGGTAGCTGTATCTGATTTGTAATAAAAAGGGTATCCCAAAAGTCAGATCATGACTTGAAGGATACCCTCTTAGTTTAATAACGTCGTTTCGCTATATCTGAACCGGCATGTTTTCTGCCGTCCCCAGATTGTTAAAGTTCTGACAGAATATTCAGCAATGAGCGGTGTACCGCCTGAAGCTCCCCGGAGACGGAACCAAGCTGGTCTGCATCGATCTCTTCCAGCTGATCTTTACCCCGGAGAAGCTCAACCATTTCGGAGGCATGTTTTGCAATTGGATCCAGACCAAGATTTCCCGCAACACCTTTTAATGTGTGTGCGCTTTTGAATGCCTCTTCCACATTCTTTTCTGCCAGATATTTCTCAATATTTGCGGCGCTTTCGTCATTTTGATACTTGGCAAGAAACTTGAGGTACAAATCTTCTTTGCCCATAAAACGCTTTATGGCAGTGTCTACATCAACGCCTGCCTCTTTTAATTTGTCAAAAAATAATGTATCCATTTTATCCCCCTGCTAAAGTTATTCGCCGGGAGCAACTGCATTTTGCCTCCGACCGTGTAAATTTAAATATATTATACAGGATTTTTGCGGGATTGTCTAACTATTTTTTTAATTCCTGATGATCCATGATTTGCTTGGTAAGAAATGCCTGTGAATGGCAATATATAACACATTTTAGGAGGCAATTAACAATCGGATATTTGTTGACATTTTTAACAATCTATGATATCCTCTAGTTTAAAGAATATTAAAAATAAAATAAGTTGTACAGGAGTAAAAATGGATATAGAACGTATTTTAATAGTGGATGATGAAGAAGTAAACCGAACCATATTAGAGGTAATGTTCCGATCAAGTTTTCACATTGTGGAGGCGACCAATGGCCAGGAGGCGATCGACAGGCTTGAGGAGGATCCAGGATTTGTGCTGGTTTTACTTGATATCGTGATGCCAGTAAAGGATGGATTTGATGTGCTGGAATATATGAAGCAGAAGGGACTGATCGAGCAGGTTCCTGTTATTCTGATTACCAGTGAGACCATCAGGGACAGCGAGGACAGAGCGTATGCTTATGGCATCGCGGATGTGATACATAAACCATTTTATCCGGATATTGTTAAAAGAAGAGCACAGAATATCATTGACCTCTACCAGCATCAGGCAAATATGGAGAGAAAACTGAGAGAGCAGGAAGAGGCGATCCTGGCGAAGGAAAAGAAGATCCAGGAAAACAATGAATTTTTGATCAGCGCCCTTAGCTCTGTAGTGGAATTCAGAAGTTCCGAAACAGGAGAGCATATCCGCCGGATCAAATACTTTACAAGAATTCTGTTAAAATATTTGGCGAAATATTTTCCGAAATATGGGATTACAGAAACTCAGATTAGTGAAATTGCCAGAGCATCCGCCCTTCATGATATCGGAAAGATTGGAATACCAGATTCCATCTTGTTAAAGCCAGGGAAGTTAACAGAAGAAGAATTTGAGACGATGAAGACTCATACGACGATTGGCTGTGACATGCTGAAAAAGTTCAAGAAAGAAGAGGATAATGAATTTTACCGGTATTGTTATGACATCTGCCGTTATCATCATGAAAGATGGGATGGCAATGGATATCCGGATCATCTGGCAGGAGATGAGATTCCGATATGGGCGCAGGTGGTATCTATCGTAGATGTGTACGACGCACTGATCAGTGAGAGGGTATATAAGGCTGCATTCCCTCATACCGTTGCCTATGAGATGATTCAGAATGGTGAGTGTGGACAGTTTTCCCCAGATATTCTGGAATGTTTTGAACTTGCGAACGAAGACTTCTTTGATATGGTGGATGTAAATCGTATATTTAG
>JAAVZE010000099.1 GCA_022791495.1 Eubacterium sp. | reverse complement strand
TTCTCTCAATAATTCTTCCTCACTCGGTAGATACAGTTTATACTTTGAAGCAAAAATTTGCGTTTCGTTTTCTGGCAACGTAAATTTAACAATAGACTCGCTCTTATCAGCACACAAAACAATACCTATCGGTGGATTATCGCCCTCATACATCAACTCTCTTTCATAATAGTGGACATACATCTGCATTTGCCCTAAATCTTGATGTGTTAAATCTCCAACCTTTAAATCAATCAATACAAAGCATTTCAAAATATAATTATAAAATACAAGGTCAATTCTAAAGTGTCGTCCATCAAAAGTGATTCTCTTCTGTCTAGCAACAAAGGAAAAACCTCTTCCAAGTTCCAAAAGGAATTTCTGCAAATGCGTAATTAATGCTTGTTCTAAATCACTTTCATAAAAATCATCATTAGGTGCTAATCCAAGAAATTCCAACACATATGGGTCGCGGATAACATCTTCTGGTTTCTTCGCTGGCTCTAATGTTTCTATTTCCTCTGCAACTTGCTTTTTATTTTTACTAGATAATAACCTTTCATAAAAAAATGAATTTATCTGCCTCTCAAGCTGTCTAGTACTCCATTGTGATTTTACAGCTTCCTTCATATAAAATTCCCGTGCTTTATCATTTTCCACTTTAATTAAAAGTCTATAATGAGTCCAACTCAATTCGTCACGCAATGAGTGACCATTTGGAAACGTCAAATAAAACTGCCTCATATATTTTAAATTGGTCACTGTGAAACCTTTTCCAAAGTCTTTCGTCATTTGCTTTGATAATTCTTTTAATAAACCTATCCCATACTCCGCCTTTTCATTACCGCCTTGTTCTTCAATAATTGATTTTCCTATATTCCAGTAGGCTTCAACCATTGCAAAATTGGCTGTTTTATAGACCTTACTTCTTGCTATATTCAATATACTTTTAATTTCATTATAAAATTTCTCATTCATTTAGCATCTCCCATTTGGCTATATAATTCTTTGCATTGCAGACATCTATACTCTTTCTGTTTCTATCAGCCTCCTTAATTTTTTCTTGTATAAATTAAGATTTCCGTAATCAAAGTATTGAATAGATAACAAATATATATTAAATGCCATAACAAAATTATCTACATCCTCTTGATTTTTCAAACTTGCATTTAACGTTTTCTGTTCCCTCTCTTTTCCTTTAGTCCAATCTATTATTTGAAATTCAAATGCACACTCTTTTATATCATGTTTCATCGTAAAATGATGCTCAGTATTTTCGATATAAAGTACTAAATTAATCTCCCCATTTATATATAACAATTCAAGATATAAATCCAATATTTTTATAACACTCCATACCAGTTCATAATATGTATATAAATCATGTATCTCTGGAGTTTTATATTCATGTTCCAGCTTATTTCTCATAAAGTTTAATTTGTTAATTGTCTGGATTGGAAACAACCCTATATTAGCTAAAAATTGAGTTTTCTTTTCAAACTTCAAATTTTTCTTATCAAAAATTCTTTTTAGATTTATGCTCTCAAAAAACATATCCATTTCACAATCTAATGCTCTTTTTAGATTTGAAACAGCATTTACAATTCCTTCTTTTGTTTCAGATGCAATTGCATTTTCCGCAAATTCTAAAAATTCTTCAGATGAAATATCATATATAGGAATATTTATATCCGAACCATTACTCCCATCGCGCTCTATTTCATCTGTCCGTAAAATGAATTGGACTATATCTTTCATTTCTGCAAAACTTTCCATATTTTAACCTCGCAATATCTTAAAATACTTCAACGCATCTTTAATTGCTTCTACTTTCTCCGCTGTCGGATGTTTCCTCGGCTGTTTCAATTCCTCTACCGCATTAGGAGCATCATACATCGGCAATCCTAACTCCCTCTTTACCTCTGCGATATATGCGGTATGTACCTTGAAGCCATACTTCGCTTCTATGTACTCCTTAATCATCTTGTATGTAACCCGCTCTTTGGGCTTATACGCTGCGGCTCTCTTGGCGATATTATCAAGCGGCACTTTACCCTCACCCTCGCCAAACTCCACTTTTACGTTGATTACGCTGTCGGGTTTTTTGTGGGAAAGCTGTACAACCGTCTCCACGTGCCCCCCCTGCCCAAACATATCACACGCCCTAACCTTCCTCACCTCGTACCCTTTCTCCCCCAGCAGCTTTACATCCCTTGCCAGCGTCGCCGGATCACAGCTCACATAGACGATTCTCTCCGGAGCCATCTTCACGATGGTGTCCAGCAGAACACCATCACAGCCTTTCCTCGGCGGATCCACCACAACCACGTCCGACAGATTCGCCACCTTTACTGTCTCACTCGCTTTTTCATCTCCTTCTTCTGCCGAGAGTTTTCGGATACCCTCCAGCTCCTCCGCCAGCCTTGGGACAACTTCCTCAGCAGCGCCGCAGAAAAACTCCACATTTTGGATTCCGTTCAGGAGGGCATTCTCCCTGGCATTTTTAACTGCCTCCGGAACAATTTCCACCCCGTATACCTTTTTTGCATTTTTAGCCAGAAACAGAGATATCGTTCCAATTCCACAGTAGAGATCCCACACCGTTTCCTTTCCGGTTAAACCGGCAAACTCCAGAGCGGTCTGGTAAAGTTTTTCCGTCTGGACCGGGTTGACCTGATAAAAGGACTGGGGAGAAATGTGGTAACGAATCCCACCAATGCTGTCCTCGATATAATCCTGTCCCCAGAGAAGCAGCATTTTCTCCCCAAGTATAACATTAGTCTGATCGGTGTTTATACTCAGTAAAATGCCTGTCATTCCTGGAATTCCACTCAATTTTTCTATTAAAGTTTTCTGCAGGTCCTCACTGATCCGGTGGCTGTTTATGACAAGACATACCATGATCTGACCCGTAATATAAGCGCGCCTGATATAAATATGGCGGATCAGTCCTCTGTGGCTGACTTCATCATAGGCTGGCACATGCTGTTCCTGCATCCAGGAAAGCACCGCTTCCAAAATCCCTTTCATGCAGGGATGCTGGATCGCACAATCTGTCACCGGGATGATACTGTGAGTGCGCCCCGCATAGAACCCCGCCACCGGGCGGAGCACACCATTGTCATCCTTCTGCATTCTGACGGGAAATTGAGCCTTATTCCGGTAATGCCATGGTGTTTTCATACCTATGACCGGCAGCCACTCCACTTCGTCTGCGTCCACGCCGCCGATCCTCACCAGGCAGTCCCTGACTTTTTTCTCCTTGTAGGCAAGCTGTTTTTCATAAGAAAGATGCTGCAGGGTACAGCCGCCACACTGCCTTGCCACCGGACATCTTGGCTCCACACGACCGGAACCCGAACATTTTAGCACCTCTATCATTCTCGCAAAACCGTACTTTTTCTTACATTTCATAACCTTAGCACGAATGGTTTCTCCAGGAAGCGCATCTTTGACAAAAAGGGCATAGCCGTCCACATGGCCGATGCCCTCTCCGTTATTACCCAGATCATCTATTCTCAATGTTATTTCCTGATTCTTCTTTAACTCCATAATTAGCCTCATTTCAAATCTTCTGCACGATATCGACGAATCTATCATACCTCAATCGGCTGTCAGATACAATATCTTTTTATAAATATAATACAGTCAGCCCTTCCCGTTTTCTTCAAAAGAATCATAATTGTTAGGCATCCTGTCGCACAGATCATAGGCTGCAAAAAATTCTCCGGGGTCACCTGGCAGCCTCAGAATAGCAACCCTTGATATAATATAGATTCTGGTCGCTGCAGTATGTATATCTGCTATATCCGCCGGGGTCTGACACTGCCTGTCCACTCACAGAAGAAGCCGATACTACTCCGCCAGAAACACTGCTATTCTCTGAAAAGCCGCTATACTCACCACCGCAGCCGACAAAAAGTACGGCTGCGGTGGTATCATCGAATGAAAGCAACAACGCTATTTTGCTGCTAGCGCAGTAAAAAACAGGGTTCAAATTGGTGCCGTCGAGCTAAGACTAAGTATCACTCTCATAGAGTTAAAAGTTTTCTTCAATTATATCACCCTGACTTTGATCTTCTTAGACAGACCATTCCATGCTACACAATAGATATAACATGTTCCACGTCTGCCACCGGTAACGATTCCCTTCTTTGATACCTTTGCTATGGATGGATTTGCAGAGATATAGCGCACCTTTTTACTGGCTTTATTCATCTTTTTACCGGCTGCCTTTACTGTCAGCTTCATCTTTTTACCGGCTTTTACGCTTACAAGGGACCGTTTTGTCTGCAATTTCACAGGATTGCCGTACTTTCCACCCTTTGTCGTACTATAGGCAGGCAAAGATTTGGATAGGGACACCCGCTTGCCGTCAATGACCTTATAAGCCATCACATAATATCTATACTGTGTTCCCTTTTTCAATCCTGTTCGTTTCCATCTGAGAACCTTTTTACTCACTGTTCGCAGACACTTATACTTACCATTGGCCTTTGCCCCGTAAATATAATACCCATCTGCGGATTTGACCGAATTCCAGCGGATGACCTGTGACTTTTTAGACGCAGAAACTTTGGCTATAAGCAGTTCCGATTTAAGTGCTCCTTCATCCAGAATACTGTCGTCATCCTCTTCCGGCAAAAGATCGTCCTTATCTGACATGCCAGGATCTGTGTCTGCCGGTGGCTGGACTGACGGTTTGTCAGATGGTGTTGTGGTTGGCTTTACCTCTGGTGTCACCCCCGGCTTTTCCGTCGCCCCAGGTGTTACATCCGGCTTTGCTCCTGGCGTCTCTGTCGGTGCTGCTGTTGGTTTTACATCCGGTGTCACCCCCGGTTTTTCCGTCGCCCCAGGTGTTACATCCGGCTTTGCTCCTGGCGTCTCTGTCGGTACTGCTGTTGGTTTCACATCCGGTGTCACCCCCGGTTTTTCCGTCGCCCCAGGTGTTACATCCGGCTTTGCTCCTGGCGTCTCTGTCGGTACTGCCGTTGGCTTTACTTCCGGTGTCAACGTCGGTGTTGCTGTCGGCACTGCCGTTGGTTTTACCTCTGGTGTTGCTGTCGGCGCTGCCGTTGGCTTTACTTCCGGCGTCGCTGTGGGCTCCACCGGTTCCTTGCCATCTCCATAGATGGGTTCCTGGAAATCCTTTGTCTGAAGTAAATATGCCCGGAATATCTGTGCTTTCAGCTGCTCTACCTGGGTGGCCTGCGCGCGGATATTATTGAATCCGCCTGAAGTCACATTTACATTAATTAAATCGTACTCTACCGCCTCTTTCATGAGCTGCTTAAGAGACTCAAAATTTCTAATGGTCACCGTCTGATTTTTCCACTGAATGGTCACAGGTTTTAACTCTTTGACTTTATCTATTCTTTTTTGAAACATCGCTTTTTTAAAATCTGCCATTGTTCCGTAGGTGCTGCCAAAAATGTTCCTCAGGATATAAGTATCTGATAGTATGGTCTGATCGGACTGGGCAGCTGCTTTATACTGATTGGAAATATATGGCACCATACCCTCATAATATCCGTATTCGGCAAGCAGCTCAAACGCCTGACGGCGTATCATAACATCACCGCTGACACCAATGTCATTCTGTACCCCGGCATAATTGGCGCTAAACAGCGGTACCACATAATAACCGTTGCTTGCCATCGTCCCCGTGGTCTGCGTTCCATTCACTTCATATCGGGATACGATAATGCTGTCCTGGATCAGATCATCGATGGTATTCAGTTCTTTTGCCTCCTCAAGCGACAACTCCCTCACAGAATCCAGACAGTGTTTGGATCCGGCGTCCCCCTGATTGCTTCTTGTCTTTGTATCCTCAATCTGTTCAAGCTTATGAAACCACTTCTTCTTTTCCTCTGGTGTCTTCGAGAACATAATATCTGCTTCCGCATAATCCAGTGTATAGACGACATCCAGAAGACCGCTCATATAAGACTGCAGGTCTTTTTCATTCTGAAAACGCTCTGGCACCGCATTATGGAATCTTTCATTATAGTCCTGGCGACCGTAGATCAGATTCAGGTTAAATGCAGGAGGATCGTTCACTTCATAGGGTTCAAACATTCCCCTGGTATATACTTCTGCCTGCATTCCGTCTCTTATACCATACTGGTTCAACATAACCGGAGAGACCAGAAGATGGGTCAGTTCATGGGCATAGGTCGCAAGTCCCCGCTCCGACAGCGCCTTTGACAGATAATAACGGACGCCGGTACCTGCCGCCATACCGTCTGAGAACATGAAATTATCATACAGATCCAGGGGAGTAAAAAATTCCCTCACTCCGCAGGAAGCAGCGTCACCAAATTTCGCCGACCATTCTGTCTGGGCACTGGTGGTGTTATCCGCATAGATCCGCAGACTGTCCAGTACAAGCCTGTTTGAAGTAAGCAGTCCCCGGTTCTCCGGTTTTGTGATCCGGTGCCAGAGGTCAATAAATGCCTTCTGCTGCCTGGCGCTCTGCTCCAGATCCTGTCGGAACTCCTCCCGTTTAACCGCATATTGGGCAGGATCGGAGCTTTTCAAATTCCTATCCACATAACAATCCACGATACCATATGTAATGGTAGCAGAGTTGGCAATAACGTAAATACTGTCTTCTGAAACATTGAGCAGCGGAAGAATATGGGACTGCAGCAACGTGTCAGCGTACATTCTGCTGTACAGCCCGGCACCTGCTGCCGATTCCGATGTGGAATCATCCACAATATAGGCATGGCTCTCCTGTAAGAGCCACTCATCTAATGTCGTATCCGGTATCCATTTCTGCCTGTTCTGCTCCAGAAAGGCTCCCAGATTCGCAGAAGCAGTGACACTCCAGAAAAGTTTATTATAGCCGAATACTTTGTTACAATTGGATATTTTTAACGTATCACCACCTGAACCACCGATCTTGATCAGCCAGTCCAGCACATTTACCGAGATCCCATAAGTGCCTGGCTCATAAAGGAGGACATCCCGGATATTTTTCTCTCCCATATCAAAATTATACAGCCGCTCCAAATAGGACAGGCCCAGCAACAGTTTTTCTTTATTCTGTAATATTTTTTCTGTATAAAAAGCCGCTCCTTGATCCTGGGCACCAGCGGTACTGTCCACGATCCTCTGAATGATCTGTCCGATCTCTCCCTGTACTTTTTCAAACACCTCTCCATAAGAGACGACCTTTACGTTATCCAGGTTCAGCTCCAGGATCGCCTCTTCATCCGTGATATCCGCAATATTTCTTCCATCACGCTTTGAGATCTCCAGCTTTTTATTCAGCTTATCTGCCATTGTATACCTGGTAGGAGCCAGCAGACTGGCTATTTTTTCGTCCTTATAATAATCCACTGCTTTCAGGGCCGCTTCCGTGTTCTGACCCACCGTTTCTCCAACGGTGGCAGCCGAAGAGATAAAAGAAGGGAAAATTATCCCCATCATCATAAACACCGCCGCAACTACAATTCTTATTTTTTTCATCCGCCATCCTCCTCCAATTTTGATCGTAGTCATTTTGGTACTTTTACTTATTATACACTATTGCACAGGCAGATGGCTACAAAATTATTTGTAATTTTTTTATGAAATAATAATTTTTCTTTAAAAAACGAAACCCCAAAACATCGTCCAATAAAAAACAGATATTTTGAGGTTTTTGATATTTTGTTATAATTTGTATTTACAGCTCAGACTTACAACTATCACAGCCCGCCTTCGGAAGTCTGCCGCAGATTGCTCTCGAACATGCGGTTATATCCCAGCCAGTCCATGTTATCATCTGCCTGTCCAAAGATCTCCGTCAGCGTCTGAAGTTTGGCGTCTGCATTGTCCGCAAGATGAAGCGCCATAGCTTCTAAAAGAGCCGGTACTTTGGGCGAGCCAAACTCCAGCTTGCCGTGATGGGATAAAATACAGTGCAGCAGCTCATTTTCCAGCTTTTTTGGAAAACCGCTGATCTCTGCAATCACGGCAGACAGTTTCTGAGCCCCGATATAAATATGCCCCAGAAGCTGTCCTGCATCGGTATAATCATTTCGTGGAAAAGCTGCAATCTCATCGATCTTCCCCATATCATGGAACAATGACGCAGTGATCAAAAGATCCCTTTGGATATTTGGGTACGCTCCGGCAAAATACTCGCACATATTTGTAACGCTGAGTGTGTGTTCCAGAAGTCCGCCCATAAATCCATGGTGGACGCTCTTTGCGGCGGAATGCTTTTTAAATTTCTCCACAAATGCCTTATCTTCCAGGAAAAATTTCTTTAAGAGCTGACTGAGATATGGATTTTTCACACTGCGTATGTAGGATAGGACCTGCTCAAACATTTCCCCTACATCTTTTTGGGTGGTGGGGATATAGTCCGCAGGATCGTATTCTCCTTCCTCACTTTTACGGAGTCTCGAAATATTCATCTGGATATTTCCCTGAAAGCTGGTCACCATCCCTTCACAATAGATATAGTCCATCGCCTCAAAACTGGCGATGCCATTATTCAACTCCCAGATCTTAGCATCCGCTGTTCCAGTCTTATCCTGCAGGATCAGGGAATAGTATGTTTTTCCCGCCTTTGTCTTCAGGATCTGTTTTGATTTGCACAGATACGTCCCTGTCAGTTTCTGTCCTTCCCGGTAATCCTTTAAATAATACATTTCAATTTCCTTTCAGCCTTTCTATTTCGCTTTCGCTGATACTGTCACATAGGGACCGAATATCTTCTTTCCTTTAATCTTTTTAAACGATCTGACCTTAAAACTATATTTCATTCCCCGGACAGCCATTTTATAACGATAACCTGTGATCTTATTTTTCTTAATAGTCTTTACGCGGTTAAATTTCGTCTTAAAGCCCTTTACATGAACTTTCATATAAACCTGATAACCGGAAACATTTTTATTGCGTTTCCATCTGACCTGAACGCCGCCTCTCACTCCTTTAGCATTAACACCCTTGAGCTTGGCAGGCACCATCGCCACAGAGACTTCCTTAGAAGCATACCCTTCGATGGTCTCGCCATCTGAAGCAGCGAACACCGGTGTTACCTTATATTTGTAAGTAGTGCCGGCTTTTAATCCAGTATCAGTAAAAGAAAGACCCGCTGATATGCCGCGCAGGGTATACTGACCCTTGCCGGATTTACGGTATACATTATAGGAACCAGCTCCATTTACAGCACTCCAGTTAATGGTTGCTTTCGTAAGTCCGGCATCCTTCTTTGAAGAAATCTGAGCGGAACCATCCAACGGATGGAACACCAGACCCGCTCCCATTGCAAAAGCAGCCGCTTTCCCATTCGCTTTTCCCCAGATCTCCGGTCTGGCAGCCGCATGGGATACGCCGTTCCCCTGCTGCCCCTGGAAAAACAAGCTGTTTCCCTGAATCTCCATGTCTGCCATAAACACCACATTTTTCAGATACGGACAGCCTTCAAACACCTTGTCCGCCACAGCTGTCACCTTGATTCCATTAATCTTCTCTGGAATATAGATCGTTGTAGCTGATTTATTTCCCACATAACCTGTGATCGTCCATGTCTTGTCCGCCACATTAAACGCTGTCTGAAAAGCATTTTCATCCTTTACGGTATAATTTCCAATAAATACAGGCAGTGAGGGCAGAGGTACCTCTGTTTTTGAAGTCTCCACCGCTGCTGTCTCTGTCACCGGCACCTGTACACTCATGATTTCTATTTCACCCTCGATTGTGTCAGTCTCTGTTGAAGCCTTCACCTCTATGGATGCCAGTCCTGCAACCATCGACAGACACAGAATGGAACATATCCATCTCTTCATTCTCTCTTCATCCTTTCCTCCCCGGGTTTGATACCGGAATTTCATTTATCCTTTCTCATTTTACAGAGTTTTGTGGATAAAATCAAGTATAGATTCGTTTTGTGGCAGGAATCAGGCAGTTTTTTTGCTAATTTCGTTGTAAGCCCCGTTTTTCTGTGGTAAAATAATTTCATCTTTAGCTTTTTGGAGGAATAATGTGAAAAATAAGCTCGATAGTTTATTTTCCACACAACTATTTGTGAGTAGAACCTCTGGTTCTTTGGAGCGCTCACAAATAGCAATTATGACAGACGAGAAATCGCCTTCGCGAATTTCTCGTCGTCCCGTCGCATATGCTCCGGAATGGAGGAATAATGTGAATAAGAAAGTATGCAAAACTTTAGAATTTGATAAAATTATAGATATGCTGGTAGATGAAGCTGATTCTGCCCTTGGAAAGGATAGCGCAAGACGGCTTCGCCCGCTGTCTGACCGGGACGAAATCACCGCCCTACAGGCAGAGACCACCCACGCCCTTACTAGAATCTTCCATCACGGACCTTTGTCTTTCCATGGACTGACAGATATCCGTCCAGGACTGGTACCCCTTTCCAAAGGTGGTACACTGGGAGCCGGAGAGCTTCTTCGGATCGGCGCCCTCCTGGATGTGGCAGAGAGGGCTGTAAAGTATGAGGCGAAAGATGAAGAGACGGACTTTCTCTCCGGCCGTTTTTCCGGCCTGCAGACCTTTCCGGAGATCCTCCGGGAGATCCGCCGTTGCATTCTCTCAGAAGATGAGATCAGCGATGATGCCAGCAGTGAATTACGTCGTATTCGCCGTACCATAAAAAATACCAATGACAAAGTGCGGGAACAGCTGAATGCCACCGTAAATTCATCCTCAGAAATGCTCCGGGACAACCTGGTCACCATGCGGAACGGGCGCTACTGCCTTCCGGTAAAACAAGAGTATAAATCCTCTTTTCAAGGAATGATCCATGACCAGAGTGCCACCGGCTCAACCTTTTTTATGGAACCAATGGCCATCGTGAAGCTCAATAACGAACTGGCAGAGCTCGCCATGAAGGAGCAGGAAGAGATCGAGAAGATCCTTGCTTCTATAAGTAGTCTGTGCGCCCCTGAAGCAGAAGGGCTGGAAAGAAATGTTATTTTGCTTGCTGAACTTGATTTTATCTTTGCAAAGGCAAAACTTTCAAAAAAAATGCAGGGAAGCGAGCCAGATTTTTCAGATAATTTTATAGAGATAAAAAGAGGGCGCCATCCGCTGATACCAAGAGACCGGGTCGTGCCAATTGATGTTACTCTGGGGCAGGATTACCGCCTGTTAATTATCACTGGACCAAATACCGGCGGAAAGACAGTTTCCCTGAAAACGGTGGGACTCTTTACCCTGATGGGACAGGCAGGCCTTCATATCCCAGCATTTGACGGCTCACATCTGCGGGTATTTGAAGAGGTATATGCAGATATTGGCGATGAACAGAGTATAGAACAGAGTCTCAGTACCTTCTCTTCCCATATGACCAATACCATCTCTATTTTAAAGAGAGCAAACAAAAATACACTGGCACTTTTTGATGAGCTGGGAGCGGGAACCGATCCTGTGGAGGGAGCAGCGCTGGCGATTTCTATTCTGGACAATCTCCTGAACCGGCAGGTCACAGCCATGGCTACCACTCACTACAGCGAACTTAAGATATATGCCCTTTCTACAGAACAGGTTGAAAATGCTTCCTGTGAATTTGACGTGGAGTCACTGCAGCCGACCTACCGTCTTCTAATCGGCGTTCCGGGCAAAAGTAATGCTTTTGCGATCTCGAGCAAGCTGGGACTGCCAAAGGAGATTATTGACAAGGCCAATTCTCTGGTAGATGAAGATGCCCGCTCTTTTGAGGATGTGGTAACAGGCCTGGAACAGACGAGAAAAGAACTAGAGGCAGAACAACAAAAAGCCGCCTCATACCGGGAAGAGATCGAACGTCAGAAACGAAAATTGGAGGAAAAGAACGAGCGCATCGACAAAGCCAGAGACAAGATAATGCGCCGCGCCAATGAAGAGGCAAATGAGATCCTTCAAAATGCAAAGAATATTGCAGATGAATCCATTCGCAAATACAATAAATGGATGGAGGGTGGCGGTGCTGTTAGGGATATGGAAAAACAGCGCTCTTCCATTCGGGAAGAACTGCGAAGAACTGGGGAAAAATTAGATTCCGGCAAGAAAAAGCGTCATAATACCAATGCTCCAGATAAGCTAAGTATCGGTGATCTGGTCATGGTCCATTCCATGGGAGTCAAGGGAACTGTCAGCTCCCTCCCAAACAATAAGGGAAAGCTTTTTGTCCAGATGGGGATCCTGCGTTCTGAAGTGGATATAAAGGATCTTGAGCTTCTGGAAGAAGAGACCCTGCAGATCCGAAAAGAAAAGATCCGGGAGCGCTCCAATGCAGGCAAAATCAAGATGTCCAAATCCATGAACATCTCTTCCAGTATAAACCTGATCGGAAAAACCGTAGATGAAGCCATCGCAGTACTGGATAAATATCTGGATGATGCCTATCTTGCCAGACTTCACCAGGTCACAATCATACATGGTGTAGGCACCGGCGCCCTCAAAAACGCGGTACAGGCCCACTGCAGAAAGACGAACTATATCCAATCCTATCGCATGGGTGAATACGGAGAAGGTGGATATGGTGTGACTGTGGTAGATTTTAAATAGCCCCTGCCATTGAGCCACCCTAAAAATTCAGAAAGGACGAACACATTATGGCGGACAAACAGAAAATTCTTATCGTAGATGATGATACCAATATCGCGGAACTGATCGAGCTCTATCTGACGAAGGAATGTTTTCAGTGCCAGCAGGCGCATGACGGAGAAGAGGCATTGAAAAAACATTCTTCTTTCAGGCCAGATCTGATCCTGCTGGATATCATGCTCCCTGGAATAGATGGCTATGACGTATGCCGGGAGATACGAAAAACATCCTCCGTGCCAATCATCATGCTCTCAGCAAAGGGGGAGGTCTTTGATAAGGTGCTGGGCCTGGAGCTGGGAGCGGATGACTATATCATTAAACCCTTTGACTCCAAAGAGCTGGTGGCGAGAGTAAAAGCAGTACTTAGACGATACAAGCCCAGACTGGATGAAGTGATAGACACTGAGGAACCAGAAGATAACGGGACAGAATCCATACAGTATAAAGATCTTACCGTTAGTCTCTCCAATTATTCTGTCACCTATATGGGTAATGCCATTGAGATGCCCCCAAAGGAGTTGGAACTTTTATATTTTCTTACTACTCACCCCAATCAGGTATTTACAAGGGAACAGCTTCTGGACCGCATCTGGGGCTATGAATACGTAGTGGACACCCGCACTGTGGATGTCCATATCAAGCGTCTCCGGGAAAAAATCAAGGATCACACTGAATGGCGCATCGCCACCGTGTGGGGGATTGGTTACAAATTTGAGACAATAAAGGGGTGACACTGCTCATGAGAAGATTTCGACTGACTTTTGGCAGAAAACTGGCGCTGTTATACCTGTTTATTTTTGCAGGTTCCTACTATATGACCCACACCTTAGGTTTCACAGTTATCAAAAACCGGGTGCTGGCGGAGATCATGAGCAATCCAGACCTGGATACCTCTGTGGTTCCCGCCCGGATCCGATATTATTTTAATCTGCTGGATACCACCTTTTTTCTCATGGCAGCCGTGCTGGGACTTTCCTTTTTATTGATCTATGTCATGAATGTAGTTCCTCTGCGCAGGCTCTGTCAGGCAGCAAAATCTTTTTCTGTCAGCCGGTACAATCCCCCTATTATTTTCCATACTCATGATGAGTACCAGGATCTGGCGGATGCACTAAATCTCATTGGGAAGGATCTGAATAACTTCGATGAATACCAGAGGGCTTTCATCTCAAATATTTCCCATGACTTCCGATCTCCTCTCACTTCAATACGGGGTTATGCACAGGCGATGTTAGATGGCACGATCCCCTATGAAACCCAGGAAAAATATCTCAATATCATCCTTTCAGAGACAGACCGCCTCACCAACCTCACATCGAACCTGCTGGAACTGAATTCCTTTAACCGTGAAAGTGTTCTTTTGGACCTGACCAATTTCAATGTCCATGAAACGATCATCCAGACTGTCAATACTCTGGAGGGAACCGCCGCCAAAAAGGGAATTACCTTTATACTGGATTTCAACGCAAAAAAAGAACTGATAGTCAACGCCGATGAGGGAAAGATCCACCAGGTGCTCTATAATCTTATTGACAATGCTGTAAAATTCAGTCATTCCAACTCTGAAGTAAAGATCGGCGCCCGTAAAAAAGGAGATAAGATCTTTGTCTCCGTGAAAGACTCTGGTATTGGTATTCCTAAGAACAGTATTGGCAAAGTATTTGACCGCTTTTATAAAACTGACCTTTCCCGGGGGAAGGATAAAAAGGGAACAGGACTTGGCCTGTCGATCTCCAAGGAGATCATCAATTCCCACAACCAGACTATAAACGTCGTTAGTACAGAGGGTGTCGGGACAGAATTTATCTTTACTCTAAAGAAGGGGAAAGAGTAAGTAATCCGACTTAGAGTCGTTAAAAAAGAGTGTACTCCTCCGAATCCTCGGAAGAATACACCCTTTTTGTATAAACTTATATACCTTTTTAATGATTCGCTGATGGATCAATCACATCAATCTACACTGAACTTCTTCATATGCTGATCGATCACATGCGCCACATCAAGAAGCTGCTTTGCGTTGTTAGAAATATCATCCACTACTGTACTTACCTCTGTCACAGAAGCAGAGGCTTCTTCTGTTCCCGCAGCATTCTCCTCTGCGATAGCGGTCAGGTTTTGTACGATGTCTACCACATTCACTCTTGCCTGATCCATATTCTGCGTTTTCTCTGAAATAGAGGTTATCCCATGCATAGAATGCTCGATTGCCTCCTGGACTTCTGAAAACATACTTCCCGTCATATCCACCTTCTGCATCTGGGTATCCATAATCTTCTTCACTTTATCCATAGTGACCACTGCCTTTTCAGAATCCTCCATCAGCATGTTAGTGATCCCCTGAACCTTCATGGCAGAATCATTGGACTGCTCTGCAAGCTTCTGAATCTGATTTGCCACAACGGCAAATCCTTTCCCCTGTTCTCCAGCCCTGGCTGCTTCGATCGAAGCATTCAGTGACAACAGGTTAGTCTCCTCTGCGATAGATGTAATCAGTGCTATGGCATCTTTGATTTTCATAGCAGACTCATTTGTGGTGTTCGTCTGATGGTATATTTCTTCGATGGATTCTTTTACCTCTGTATTGATCTCCTCCAGTTCCTTCAGGTTATCGTTTGCCGCTTCCCCGGATTCCTTCATCCGCTCAACGTTACTGCGGAGCCTGGAAACCTCTTCATTGGTCTCCTCCACCATATTTCCAATAACAATAACGCTTTCCGTAGCTGTCTGGGTATCCTGTGCCTGGGAAGAGGCTCCCTCCGCCATATCACGGACCGCACTGTTGATCTGACTGATGGTTCCCGCTGTCACAGAGGCATTTTTACTAAGATTATCTGAGGACGTATACAATCTCTCGCTCTGTCCCTTCAATTCTGCCACCACTTCGCCAAGCTTTTCCTGTACTTCACATACGGAATGTGCCATAAGCCCTGTCTCATCCCTGCTTTTAAGAAGCTTATTCAGCCCCGGATCCTTTGTAAAGTCAAGCTCTCCCATCCTTGCAACGATCTGTGCAATCTTTCTCAACGGATCGATCAGTATATGGAAACCGATAAAGGCAATGATCAGGCAGACTACCTCGGCAATTCCACCAGAAACCGCCATCACTGTCACAACATGGTTCACCGAGGAAAAAACATCGGATTCATCCGCACTGATAACAAGGATAAAGTCTGCTTCTGGATTCACATAATATCCCGCGTACTTTACCTCACCATCAAAATTATAGGTGACAATACCAGGCTCTGGTACTTTACCGGAACTAATCTCCTCAACAACTTTGGTAATCACTTCATTTTCCACCGGCTGACCGATCTTTTCGGCCGTCGGATGATACAGCATGGTTCCATCTGCATCTACTACATAAGCATAACTGGACTCTACGTTCTGAATCTTCAGATCCTCGAAAAGCGTTCTCAGTTTATCCTTCGACAGCGCGCTCCTGCCGCGGGCAGATACCTCTGTACCCAAAATCTCTCCATTGGAAACCACCACATCGTGAATGTATCCCTGCACTGTAGCGCTCATTGTCTGCCGAACCTGCGGCATGGCAACAATGATCGTGATAAGGATCACAAGTGTGATCATGACCGCCACAAAAATCAATCCTTTGATCTTCAACGGCATGGATACCTTCTTGTTTCTACTCCTGTCTGAACCCCGCTTACTCATCATATTAGAAATACCTCCTTTATTGATCTGCTGCCCATGAGAGCCTGTGCAGATCTCCTTTTGTATTCAAATGTGCAAACCCCTGCTGTCTCAATGCTTCATACAAAACAACTGCCACAGAATTTCCAAGATTCAGCGAACGAATGTCCTCATACATTGGTATCCGTATCGTGTTCTCTTCATTCTCCACAAGAATTTCCTCCGGAATTCCTCTGCTCTCTTTTCCGAACATAATATAGCAGTCTTCCTCAAAGACTGCCTCTGTATAAATCTTCCTCGCCTTTGTGGTCGCCATATAAATTTTGATCGCTGGATTCTTCTCCATAAAATCACGATAACTATCATAAATCGTCACATCCAGCTTATCCCAATAATCAAGTCCTGCCCGCTTTACCTGCTTCTCTGATATCTGAAACCCCATTGGCTCGATCAGGTGAAGCCTTGCTCCTGCAGCAACACAGGTTCTCCCAATATTTCCAGTATTCGCTGGTATTTCCGGTTCCAGCAGAACGATATTGAACATCTGAAACCCCTTTCCTTCTCTGCCAAAAATTTCTTTTTTCACCCAAAAAGATGAAAAAATGCTATGTAACACATAACATTTTTACCGCAGATCCTATGTTATTCCTGTCTCAATGCCAAATACAGTTCCACTACCGATCCTTCAAAGGTTAATGGGACGCAGAGACTCTTTGCATATGTGCTGGTAAAACTCACTTTACCATGGGATAATGCCGGAGGCGTAATGTCGATCCCTACTCCGCTCGAGGAAAACACGGTGGCTGCATTTCCCATGATCATATTGCCAAGCTCACTGAGTGCACTTGCTGAAAAATCATCAATGCTCTTTACCTCCGTCATACACATCTTTGAAGCAATATTACAAGCGTCTTTTTCTACCATAGCAAGAAGAACCTGACCTCTCATCTCACCCGTAACACCAATTATTATAACCCATGTATCCGGTCCGAAATCAGCTTCCTTTAAACCTGGCTTCTGTATGGATACATCGACGAAACACATATCCTGAATCACTTTTTTAGCCGCTATCAAAAAAGGATTAATATGTTCTGCATTCAGTGTAGCCATATTTCCTTTCTCCTTTCCAGACAAAAAACTTCCGCCTGACTAACTCTCCCCCAACAGGTCTATGGCTCTGATTGACACCATTTGCACAACCTTTTGGCTATTTTTTAGTATATCATAATTACGACAGAGTGTCTATAAATTTCTGTATCTTTTCCAATGCCACTTTTAGGTTTTCGATGGAATATGCGTAGGAGATCCGAAGGAACCCTTCTCCGCATTTTCCAAAGGCATCTCCTGGGACAACAGCTACCCGCTGTTCCTGTAGAAGCCTCCTGGCAAATTCCTCACTGGTCATCCCAAACCGGCTGATATTGGGAAATACATAAAATGCTCCATAGGGCTCAAAACAAGGAAGTCCCATCTCATTCAGTTCTTTTACAAGAAACCTCCTCCGCTGGTTATAGGCTTCCCGCATCCGTCCCACATCTTCCATACCGTTTTTGAGTGCCTCTATGGCCGCATACTGGCTGGTAGTAGGAGAACTCATGATGATATACTGATGAATCTTTACCATCTGCCTGATGATCTCCCTGGGAGCCGCTGCATATCCCAGCCGCCAGCCCGTCATGGCAAAAGATTTAGAAAAGCCGTTGATCACTACTGTTCGCTCTGCCATTCCCGGAAGACTGGCGATCGATACATGCTGGCCGTGATAACTGAGTTCCGAATAAATCTCATCAGAAAGGACAAACAGATCCTTTTCCCTGATGATATCTGCCACAGCCTGCAGCTCCTGTGCTGTCATTATGGCTCCCGTAGGATTATTGGGAAATGGCAGTACCACCATCTTCGTCTTGTCTGTAACTGCCTCTCTCAGCTTTTGTGGAGTAAGCTTGAACTGATCCTTTTCTTCCAGCGCGATCTCTACAGGAACACCGCCCGCCATTTTTACACAGGGAAGATAAGACACAAAACAGGGTTCTGGGATGATCACTTCATCTCCCGGATCCAGCATGGCACGAAATGCCACATCGATGCCTTCACTTCCTCCTACGGTTACCAGGATCTCCTCCGAAGTATAGGTCAGGTCAAAACGCTCCCCGAGATAACGGCTGATCTCCTGCCTCAAGGGAAGCAGCCCCGCATTGGAGGTATAATAGGTCCTTCCCTGTTCAAGAGAATATATGCCTTCTTCCCGAATATGCCAGGGCGTATCAAAATCTGGTTCTCCCACGCCCAGGGATATGACATTTTCCATGGTGCTCGCCGCATCAAAAAAACGCCGGATACCAGAGGGTTGAAGTTCCATAATAGTCTTCGATATTGGGTTTCTCATGGTGTGATCAACATCCTCTCGTCTTCATTTGTGTTTTTGGTAAGGGGAAGGCCATGCTCCTTATATTTTTTCAGAACAAAATAGGTCGCTGTGCTGATGATGGAATCCATCGGTGAGAGCTTTGTGGAGACGAAGCGTGACACCTCCTTCATGCTCTTTCCCTCAATGATTACCGTGAGGTCAAACCCTCCGCTCATTAGATATACACTTTCCACCTCGTCAAACTGATAGATCCGCTCTGCCACCTTGTCAAATCCACGCCCTCTCTGGGGTGCCACCTTTACCTCGATCAGTGCTGTCACGATTTCATTATCCGTCTTATCCCAGTTGATCAATGCCGGATAACCACAGATGATGCCCTTCTCTTCCATTTCCTTCAGGCATCTCTCCACCTGATCCGGCGTGGAAGCCAGCATCGCCGCCAGATCCCCTATAGTCACCTTCGCATTCTTTGATATGATATTGAGTATCTCTTCCTGAAGCATTTATTTTTCCTCCTACACTGCGGATCCATTTCCTGGAGGAACCAGAAAACGTCTTTCCTCTCCATTTTTTACAATTCTGTCCTGGTCCTCCCGGATCTGTCCGATCACCGCTGCCGGGATACCGGCAGCTTCACACTGACGAACCAGGCGGGAACCAGTGGATGTGACAATCAGAAGCACCCCCTCTGACGGTATCATATAGGGATTTTCATCATAATATTCACAGATCTCCACTGTCTCCTGACGTATCGGTATCTTTTTAAGATCCACTTCCAGACCGGTTCCACACAGCTCTCCCAGTTCCCAGAAAGCACCAAAGATTCCCTCGGCAGAAGCATTGTGAAGGGCTGCTGCACCGTTTTTCCAGGCTATGGCCGCCTCAGGCAGACAGCTTATGTCCCTGCCATGGCTTTCCGCCTGCTCCAAAAAATCCCTGCTAAACCGCCTCCCCAGTTCCTCTCTTCCTTTTACCACCAAATCTGTTGTCCCAGAAGCTCCAGCCCACTTTGTCATTACCAGATCCATACCCTGCCTGTTTTTTTTCTCTGCAGTCTTGACATTTTCTCTGCACAGGCCAACTCCCGTCACGGTGATCACCGGACCGGCTACTACCGGGGTAACTTCTGTGTGCCCGCCTAAAATATCCACTTTATATTCCTCTGCCAGACTGCCGATCTGATCCATGATCTGCCTGAGTTCCTGTTCCTCACTTCCTTCTGGAAGAAGGATGTTCAGCATCATACCCGACGGATCTGCTCCGGCACAACAGATATCATTTGCCATGCGGAAAAATGCCCGGTACCCTATGGTGTCCGGATCACCAGTGACCGGATTGGTACTAAATGCCATGGGCACCCCACCCCCGGGATAGTATACGCTGCTATCCCTTCCCGGTGCCGGTGGCATGGCAAGGAACCTGCTTTTATATGTAATCTTCTTTCGTACAGATCTATTTAATATCCTCTCCGGCACTTTTCCTAAGCGCATAAATCCACCTGTCTCTCCTGATTTTTCCCAGCTCGGTGACGTCGTCTGGCTAATATTTTGTCCCTGGTCATTGAACCGGCTGCTGTGGATCCGTCTGGGATGGGTTCCCCATAGCTGCATCCTGGGTAGGATTGGCTGGCTGCTGGGTAGGCGCTGCCCCGCCGGCTGAATTTCCCGCACTGTTCGATCCCGCATTACCCGCTGTACTGCCTCCCGTAGTACCTCCCGAAGAGCGCCCGGTACTTCTTCCGCTTCTTCCTTCACTGGTATCATTTTCTTTATCCGAGTTCGATGGCTTCCTGGTCGGTTTCGGTGTCGGTTTTGGCTCTTTTTTTGCACCTCTGATCACATAACGGGGAGAAGCAGAGTAGGTACTGCTGTTTATCTGGGTTTTTGTTTCTTTTCCATTTTCCTTTACGATTTTCCAAAGTTTGGCTTTGTACCCTGTGTGCGCCTCCTGGGTTACCGTCATATAGGATTCGGGTTTGGTCTTGTCAAAGGTAACCTTGTCAGCCCCCGGCTGAATCGTATCCGTCACCTCGGACTCAAAACGGATCGTCCGGTCCGGACTCCTGGTCTCTTCTCCATACAGAGTGAAATAAATGCTGCTTCCATAGGTTCCCCCCTGAATGTAAACGGGAACAGATGTATCATTCTTAAATTTAAAGTCCTTGTAATCGCCAGCGATGGCGGCATCCATAGATGGTTTTACATAACTCACTACCATGGAGTGAGGGCTTCTCTCCGTGATCTCCAATTCTGCCCTGAGTACGGCATTATATAAGGTAGTAGACACCTGACAGACACCGCCTCCCAGACTGTCCTCCACCTTGCCATTGTTATAAGATGCCGCCTCATAATAGCCGTTTTCCTCTGTGAGAGGTGAAATCGTGTCATGTACCGAGAAAGTATCCCCCGGATAGATCACCGTCCCGCTTATGAGACGTGCCGCATTGGCAAGGTTTTTTGTTCGGTTGACATTGCCTGCATTAAAAGTAGTAGTAAACGTACCAATCTTATCCTTACATCTTGCCGCTGTCTCTTCTGTGATCTCCGGCTGCTGAACTTTGACCTCGGCAGCCACCGAAATCTGAGTCTCATTGCCCCCGGAGGCCTCCACTGCTTCTTTTACCAGCTGAAGAGTGCGGTCTGTATCAATGCTGATTCCTTCCTTGGCTTTCGTGTATACGAACTTGCCATCTTCCATTTTAATTTCTGAATTTTTCGCTCCGACACACATTTTTTTGCTGTTTTTTTTAATAAATTTTTTTAATTTTTCCTCATCCAGGGTCATCGTGACCTTATACGAGTATTTTCCCTGGGCGGCCGCTTTGATCTGTCGGTAATTTTCTATCATATTTCCACTTTTTCCGATCTTCATTGCCTCATCGAGAAAATCTCCGGCTGAGAATGAATATCCCGCCTCATCCAGACGGCTGGTGACAGTCTTTCCATTTATATCCAGCACGAGACTGCGGCTCCCCAGCTGGGTTATATGAGAATTTACCGCCACGGATGCTTCCTCTTTTGTCATACCACTGATATCAATGGAACCTACTTTTATCCCGTTACATATTTTGTCCTTATCTGGCTTGATCCGGCTGTAACTGGCATACACATAGACCCCGATGATCGCAAACATAACAATAATAACAGCGAACGCTGCCATAATCCCTCTTCGTTTCAAAAAAAGTCCTCCCTTGCACATTTACCTAAGCTGTATTAAAATATATACAGGGTTTATTCAACCCCTGGCAATACGTAGGGCAGTACAATCCCTGCCAGCATTGCTATTATCAGTGCCACGCATATGATCGCAGCGACCATACGCTGTTTTTTACGGTTCATCATGATATGTTAACCTCCTTGTTGATATTATTTTATACTGAAAGGATGAATAAAATGTTTGATAATTTACCATTTCCTTCACTCTTTGTATGCTTTCTGATCTTTATACTCTGGCTTCACTATGAGAAGCGAAAAAGCAGCCGGGAAGAAAAAAAACTGTCAGAGGAGTTCTGGCAGCGGGAAGAGGCTGCTAACTGTGCCAGAAACAAAGATATTTCCAAACTGCCTGTATTTGAGCCTGATATGAAGCAGATCCCTATGCCGGAAAGCAGCGATGAGAATATCTGCTATTATCAGAACCGGGTGATAGAACAGAGTAAACTCACGATGATGGATCTGTCTGAATATTCCAACACAGATTTAAAGTTAGCATATGGCGTTGGAAATTTCAAGACTTTATCCCAATATGACGAAAATTTTAATGATTTCTTAATGAATATGTCAAATCTTGGTAAAGCCTACCATAAAGGGGAACTTCTGGAAGAAGCTGCCGCTGTATACCGTTGCTGCCTGGACTCTGGTTCTGATAAATCCACGGATTACCGGGCCCTTGCGGAGATCTATGCCGCAATGGGCGCAAGAAGAGAATTATCTTCTCTCGCAGAGGAAGTGCTGCGTTCAGAGCTTCCCCGTCGGGAGATTCTCAGTCAGGAATTGCGGAAACTGGTGTAATGAATACTAAGTTTATTTACGTTACACCCGGTGGTACCCATCTGCCCCCGCCTGCCTGACCCGTGTCACTCTGGCACTGTGATTCAGCGGATCTCTCTGCCGGTAGTCAAAAACAAGAGAGCAGGGATCATTTTTGTCGATCTTCTGTTCTGCCAGCAGTGCCTGAATATCCAGGGTAAATTGGCCAATATATACCATATTAAACAATTGTTTTGTCACAAACCCGTCATAGCCGGAAAGAATCCGGGGATTTTCTGCTTCCCCATCCAGAAATTTTCTCACCCAGGCAAGATATTCACGATCCCTCGGCCTCACAAAGGAAGGGGGATTTTTTATGTAATCCCGAAGATAAAGATCATAGGTCAGTGCCTGACGAAACTCTTCCTCCAGATCTTCATACAGGCTGTTTGCATATTCCCATAAAATCTCGTAGCGGGAAACCCGGCTGTGTTTTCTTCCCAAATATCCTTTTTTCTCATAAAATTCTCCCAGTCCCTCATACATCCGGAAGGCATCCCCGGTACAGCACTCCAACAGTGCCATCGATGCCGGAAACTGAAAACTATTGTAATATACCTCCACCATCTCTTCCACCCCTTTGAGACGCATCACGTCCTCATAAGGCAGCCACCGTGTAGACAGAACTTCATAAGGCGGACGGTTCCCGTAAACCACCTCATACTTTTCCTTTGCCTCATCCATATAGGATCCTTTTAAGACCTTCAAAAAACCAAGCTGCAGTTGGTCCGGCTTCATGGCATATACATCGAGAAAGGAACGGTGAAAAGATTTATAATCCTCATAAGGAAGTCCGGCGATGAGGTCCAGATGCTGATGGATATTACCCGTTTCCTTAACTTTCCGTACATTTTCCCGGATCTGCCCCAGATCTGCCCTGCGGCGAATCGCCCGCACCGTCTCTGGGTTCGTGGACTGAACACCGATCTCAAACTGGACGAGCCCTGGCCGGAAGGTTTGAAACAGTTCAAAATCTTCCTTCCGCAGAAGGTCTCCACCGATCTCAAAATGAAAATTTGTCACCCCATTATCATGTTCCTGGATATATTTCCAGATCTCATAGGCATGTTCATGATTGCAGTTAAAGGTGCGGTCTACAAATTTGACCTGCTTCACATGATGTTTCAGGAAAAAATCCAGCTCTTCAAAGACCAGGGAAAGGCTTCGCAGCCGCACGCTTTTTTCCACGGAAGAAAGACAATAACTACAGGAAAATGGGCAGCCCCGGATCGTCTCATAATATATAATACGGTTTTCCATATCTTCCAGATCCCAGTAGGGAAAACTAAGCTCGTCCATCCTGGCAGGCTCTCTCGCCGGTGTCATATAAATCTCTCCTGATTTATCCCGGTAACAGAGCCCGCAGATATTCTCCAACTCCTTGTGAGGTCTCCCCTCACAATACCATTCCAGAAGCTCCCGAAAGGTCTTCTCTCCCTCTCCGGCAATGATCATGTCCACATATTCATGCTGTTCCAGTCTTTGAACGGCATCATAGGATACCTCCGGACCTCCCAGCAGGATCTTCACCTCCGGCAAAATTTTTTTCAAATTTTCCGCCACATCCAGCACATACTCTATATTCCAGATATAGCAGGAAAATCCCACCATATCCGGCTTCTCCCGAAAGATTCCCTGCAGGATCTCTTCCCTCCGGTGGTTAATGGTAAACTCCGCCAGCTCCACCTGTGCTGCATATTTTCCCGCATTTGCCCGTAGGGAATACACTGCCAGATTGGAATGGATATACTTTGCATTGATGGCTGTTAATAGAATCTTCTTATTCAAAATGATCTTCCTCCTTTGCCACCCGGCGGTTCACTGCGATCCCTGCTCCCAAAAGACACCAGTACAGAGGTGCCACTGCTACCGTGGAATCGTTGGCAAGCCCCGTCACCAGATATCCAAAAGTCCCCAGGCAGAGTCCGGTTCCAAACCGCTCCAGCCAGCCATATTCGGTCCTTTTCCAGTATAGTTTCATACACTCTGCGAAGTAGAACCCATATAGGGCTAAAAATGCCAGCAGGGAGATGAGCCCTGTCTGTACAAATATCTGCATAAACATATTGTGGGGTTTGGTCACTGTGGAGCCGTCATAACCCACATTTTTCATTCCCACATAATCGTCGTTGGGGAACTCATACACAAAAGTATTCGGCCCGGAGCCAAGTAGCAGATGCTTTGGTAAAAGCGGAAACGTCCGGGACCAGATATAGCCGCGGCGGCTGGCAAAATGCATTTTGTCCTCAAAGCCCACAGCCGGTATCTCCCGCAACCCGTCAAGTTTTTTAAAGGGATTATAGATCTGGTAAATTTTCTGGCTCAGTCCGTTTTGGTAACTGGCTGTCTCCATTACAACGGTGTAGGATTTTCCCACAGAGGGGGTGTTGACCACAAAAGCCTCCTGTTTCTCCCCCTCTGTTTCTACGCTTGTCTCCTGAATCTGTATTTTCTCGAACCTCTGATCCAGAAACTTCACAGACCTGCCTTCCTTATCTTTGGATACCTCCACTGGACTGCCCTTCACATCCTTTGCTTCATATGTATAGGCACCATCCTTTACATCCACTGCCAGACGGAGCAGATCGTCTTCTGCGGTGCAGATCTCCAGAGCTCCCCCATGGGAAACCATGCTTTTCACCACAAAATGATTCGGTGTGGGATTCATGATCTTATTCCAGCCATACTCAAACATGGATCTGTTATAAAACACAGCCCCTGTCACAGCGAGAATACACACAGCCGCCAGGGAAGCAAAAATCTTAGGATGTTTTTTTATGTTGGTGATCATCAGTATGGCAAAAAGTGCAAGCACAGCCCCAAGTCCTATAAAGCCTGTGACAGATTCCGAACCAAAGAGCATCATAATGAGAAAAACTGCCGTGGCAGCCGCCACAATGCTCCTAAGGACTGTATCGATCCTTTTACGGATGGAAATCATGGAAAGGATCACCGGAAGCATAAGGACCACATAGGATCCTACATAATTCGGATTGTACAGTGTGGCATATACCCGTCCGGGAGCAAAATTAAAGGTGAAATTCAGCTTCTCATCGCTCATAAAATTCATCGCGGCCTTTCCCGCCGTGGTACGGAAAAAATCATGGCCAAGAAACTGTCTTGCCCCCAGCAGGGACAGAATAAATACACCCGCCAGCAGACCATACATGACGATGCGGATCTCCGTCTGCCCCTGAATCAGATAACAGGAAAAGAACAGGATCACCACGTAGGCTCCCAGCGTCAACATTCCCTCCCACTGTTCATAGCCGCCCCAGACCGCCATCCTTCTGTGCTGGGACAGGAGAGTCGACAAAAGACACATGAGAAAATAGACACCCAGCGGTATCATATACCGGTTGTCCATGGACACCATTGCGTCTTTCTTTTGGATTGTCATCTTTAACGCCGCATAGAGAGACAGTAGGCCACATAAAAGCAGCAACGCCTGTCCTTTCCAGTATAGAAAAAAATCATAGGATGTATCTGCGCTGGAAAACCATAACTGGTCACTTAGTCCGACACTGTATTTTTTGGCAGATACAATCAGTGGGACAAATGCCACTACCAATACGATCAAGAATGCCCCTATCCAATTCTTATCTTGTTTTTTCATAGATACCTCATTTCCTTTGAATCCTCCACCGACACCCTCCCCGAAGAGAAAAGAAGGGTCTGCCGGTGTGATCGTGTACACTACAAAACAGCCCTTCTTATTATTTATCTCATTCGCAGCTCAATTACTTATTTATATTATATGGGTAATAAGAAATTTTTTCAACATGTTTTTTGCACAGAGGCAAAACAAAGTTTTCATATGCCCTTATCTCACTCAAAAACAAGTTTTCCACCTCTTCACGAGTTCGTGGAGAAGCATAGATATAATGGGAATCTGTCTTAGGAAAATACAAATCCTCATTATCTATAAAATGAAAATGCAACCTCTTCGCCAGGGCTTTTCCTAATGTACAATATTCCCATCTTCATAAAGAATGATATTTAAATGTGGGTACTGGTAGTTACAGAGGATAATCAGAAATTGTGATAAATTGTGTATACATAATGAACAATAGCAAGGAGGTTCAATATGAAAATTGGTATTATATCAGATATACACAGTAATATTATTGCACTTAAAGCTTGCACTGCATACATGGAATCAATTTTCTGCAATGAATATTTATTTCTTGGAGATTATGTTTCAGATACGCCATACACACGAGAAACTCTAGATTATTTGTATGATTTCAAGTCAAAACATAATTGTCTTTTCCTCAGAGGAAATAGAGAGGATTATATGCTGAAGCAAAGGCATATAATTACTCAAGGTATTGAAAACAAAAGAATGGCTAAAAGAATTCAATACGGATTATCTCATTTGTGCACATACACATTTACTGGGCAAATTGGACTGGGCACAACAGTTGGGGATACCAGATTATAGATAAAATAACTCCTTTGTGTTTTTGCCAAAAACATAAAATCGGGAACCGAAAGTGTAAATGTGAATTTCCGAGAGGCTGTCATCTTGCCCCTCGGTCTTTTGTCTGGCTGTGGCAATACGCTCTTCTTTGCTGGAAATTTATCTATGCACATAAACCAAATCAGTTATTCCATTATAGGTTTGTGTTTTACATAATTTCAGTTTTATTTCATCTTCTGCATTTTCAAAAAGTCGAATACCCTTTCCCAAAATCGTTGGAATCACCGAGATATAGTATTTATCAATTAAATTCTCAGGGATTAACTGCTGAATAAGGTTTGCACCCCCACAAATCCAAATCCCCTTTCCCGTCTCAACCTTTAGCTTCTTTAATAAATTAGCAGGATTTTCATTTGTAAACCGAATCTGTTCAGAAGAATCACATTTGTTATGTGTAATTACATAAGTTGTTAAATTTCCATATATCCATTCTGTAGGTGAAAGTTCCGTAACGATCTGATGATATGTGTTCCAACCCATCAGAATTGTGTCGATATCTTTTATAAATTCAGAATACACATCGATATTTTCATCATCATTACCTTGTCCATGCAGCCATTCAACACCACCATTATTATCCGCAATATAACCATCTAGGGACATTGCTATAAATAGATTTATTTTTCTCAAGCCTGTTTACCTCTACAACTTCTGATTTTGTCTATCATTTCCTTTCCGCTCCCTGTAATTCATCCCAGCTCGATGGAATGCTGTTCACTTCCCTGCTATGTCTTTTGCTGAAAAGAACCCCATAAACAACGTGTTGACGCCATTTTTGGGGTTCTGTACATTTTTCAAACTCCGTAATCCTAATTTGAAATTACCATATGTGTATTACGGTAATTCGATCTCAGAATACTCTTTCGGAGGCAGGGATTTAGTGGAATCCTTCACAAACTTACGCACTGCCTGGGCTCCTCTCGCCACAGGGATATTCGTTCCCGCTCCTGCGACACAGCCACCCGGACATCCCATGCCCTCGATCAGACAACCATCCTTCTTTCCTGCCTTTGCCATAAGCAGCATCTTCTGGCACTCACTGAGTCCCTCGACATGCTCGATGAGCACTTCTGTCCCTGGATAGTATTCATTGATACACTCCTCGATGGCATTGGCAACACCGCCGGCAACAGCATAACCACGACCGGCCCCGGTAGCATCATGGATCGGCTCTTCCGCCTCATAGGTCTCCATGTCGATGCCCTTTGCCTCAAAGATCGCAGCCAGCTCTTCAAAGGTGATGACAAAATCCACATCACTCCGCACTCCCTCACGGGAAGCCTCCAGCTTCTTGGCCGCACAGGGACCCACAAATACCACTCGTGAATTCGGATGTTTCTGTTTGATGGAACGCGCGGTAGCTACCATCGGAGTGAGGGCACTGGACACTGCTTCCACCATCTCCTCTGGCAGAGTTCTCTTGGCAAGTACCGACCACGCCGGACAACAGGATGTCAGAAGGAATGGCAGTTTGCCGGTCTTTACCTCATGCACATAATGTCTTGCCTCTGTGATCGCTCCTATATCCGCTCCCAGTGCCACCTCGTATACCTCGGCAAAACCGATCTCTTTCAGCGCTGATTTGATCTTCCAGAGACGTACATCGGTACCAAACTGCCCGATCACTGCCGGGGCGAGCTCCACAATAACCTCATCCCCTTTCTTCAGCGCCTGGGCAAGCTGAAAGATCTGGGATTTATCTGCAATTGCGCCAAAGGGGCAGCTCACCATACACTGTCCGCATTTGACACAGATCTTGTCGTTGATTCTGGCACGTCCGTGCTCATCGCTGTCGATGGCACGCACGCCACAGGCTGCTGCACATGGACGCTGTTTCTTGGCAATGGCATCATAGGGACAGATCGCCTTACATTTTCCACATTTGACACACTTATCCTTGTCAATGACGGAGCGCCCATTCACCATACTGATGGCGTCCTTTGGGCAAACTTCCTGACAGGGATGTGCCACACATCCGCGGCACTGGTCCGAAACCTCGTATACATTATCTTCGCACATGGCACAGGCCGAAGGAATCACCTGCATCAACGGCGGCTCATAATATTTATCGGAAATATTACTTTCATTCAACCCACTGGTTATATGTACCGGCTGGCTCTCCGGGCGAAGAGACATACCCATGGCAAGCCGCACACGCTCTCCGGCGATGGCACGCTCACGGTAAATACTGTCACGGTACAGCGGCACATCGGAAGGTGTTATTTTATAAGGTATCGCCTCAATATCGTCGTTGATATTGTCTGATTCAAAGGCTACCCTGGCAACCTCTGTAAAAACCTGTCTTCGTAATTTAGTGATCGGGGTTTCAATACCTCTCATAACGTTCTCTCCTTTATTTATAAATAATATTCATAGCTGGTCTTAGAATAACATGATGCTAGGGACAAAACACTTTTTGACCCCAACATCATAACATAAATGAACCGTATTGTCCAGTCTGATAAAATTACCATCTTAAAGATTTTCCATATCCTCCGTGGCCTCTGGAAGTTCCACGTAAAAGCAGGTGATGCTTTTTTCGTCGCTGGCAACCCATATTTTCCCTGAATGGCGTTGGGTGATCTGTTTTGCCACCATAAGTCCGAGCCCGGAACCGTCCTTGTTCCCGTGGTCACTGCCCCGGTAAAATTTTTCAAATATATTCTCCCATTCTTCCTTTGGCACTGCGATCCCCGTATCTTCTACAGATACCAGTATCTTCTGTTCTTTTTTCCTGATATTGACCTGGATCTTCGTGTCTTCATCCGCATATTTGACAGCGTTCTGCAAAAGTATAAGAAACAACTGACGGATCCGGTCATAATCACCACTGATCAATGAACACTCATCCTCATATTCCAGCTCGCCCACAATCCGTTTTTCTCCCATGAGAACCCGCATGCTCCTCATGGCATCCTGCATCACTGCGATCACATTCAGTAGCTCGTAATCCAGTTGAAAATCCGGATTTTCCATCTTGGAAAGGATGAGAAGATCCGATACCAGACGTTCCATGCCCGCACATTCTTTAATGATCCGTTCAAAATAATCCTTCTGTTTTTCCTCATCCTCCACATAACCGTCCACCAGCGTCTCCGCATAACCTTTGACAACCGTAATAGGCGTTCTCAGCTCGTGGGACACATTGGAAAAAAAGTCTCTTCTGCTCTGTTCCAGCTGGTTCCGAAAATCTTCTGCCTCCACCAGCTTCCGGGATAAGATATCCATGCTGTCCGCCAGCCTGCCCAGCTCGTCCCTTCGACGAATCTGTGTGCGCTGGGCATACTCACCTGCCGCCATCCGCAGTGCAATCTCCTTGATGCGTATGATAGGTCTCACCAGCTGCCGGGAGAAAAAGGCGGCGATCACCAGGGATATGAACAATGCGATAATAACGCTGAGGAACATGTAATGCTGATACTGTGACACTGAATTCTCCCGGTAATCCATCTCTCCATTGACCATGACAACCCCTACATTGTCACCCTTTGCATTTTTGACCGGGGTAGCAAGATGCATCATATCTTTATCATAAATGCTGTCATAGCCACTATAACTCTTCGTCTTTCCCTGAAAAGCAGCATTGATCATAGCTCTGGTGTTTTCTTCCTGAACGTTAATGCTGCTTACATTCACATTGGTATAAGCTTCACCCAGAGGCTCCTCCGCCGACGGATTGGCCAAGATCCAGATATCCGTATCCCTCAGCTCACCAAAATCTTTGAGTGCACTCAAATACGTCGAAAAATCTTCGCTGTTGTTGTCCACCATTGCTTCTGTCACC
Organism: Eubacterium sp.; assembly: GCA_022791495.1. Classification (GTDB taxonomy): domain Bacteria; phylum Bacillota; class Clostridia; order Lachnospirales; family Lachnospiraceae; genus Eubacterium_F. The sequence continues at coordinate 17,316 of JAAVZE010000099.1, read as the reverse complement.
TGTTCTGAGATACTGCGCGCCATACTCTTAAGTTCGCCCTTGTACACATTCATGATATTTCTGCGGTTAAATCTGGTAAAGGCAAGTCCTGTCACAGCAGTCATGATGACAAGCGCCAAGGCAAAATAAATCCCCACTCTCCAAAAAATCTTTTTCACACGAATTCCTCATTTCTGCCCACGCTCTTTGTGAAATATATGAGCTGGTTCGATGGCGACAGGCTACACGTTAATCTCAAACTTGTATCCCAGTCCCCAGATCGTCTTGATCTCCCAGTCTGGATGCTCCACCTTATCCAGCTTCGCCCGAAGGCGCTTTATGTGGGAGTCTACAGTGCGGCTGTCTCCAAAATAGTCCTGTCCCCAGAGGCTGTCGAGAAGATTGTCCCTCGTAAATACCTTGCTGGGGTTCTCCGCAAGAATCCACATGGTCTCTACTTCTTTTTTCGTCATCGGCACCTTCTCCGCCCCGATAAATACCGTATATGCCTCAATATTTATAGTGAGATCTCCAATAGTCAGTACCTTTTTCCCAGAGTTCTCCTCCCCTCGCCCGATTCGTCGCAGTACCGCACGCACCCGTGCCATCACCTCACTGGGGCTGAAGGGCTTCACCACATAATCATCGGCGCCAATATCCAATCCCATCACCCGCTCATAATCCTCTCCTTTTGCGGTGATGAGTATGATCGGTACATCCGATATCTCCCGAATCTTTTTGCAAACCTTATAGCCATCCATCCCCGGCATCATGATATCCAGTAATACCACCGCCGGATTACATTTTTTAAACATCTCAAAGGCCTCGATGCCATCCTTTGCCACCACCGGCTCAAAGCCTTCCTTTACGACATAGGTTCCGAGAACCTCCGTAATATCTTCATTGTCATCTGCGATCAGTATATGCTGCATCTTCTGCTCTCCTTTCTGGCTAAAAAATATTTTTATCTACTATATAACGGATTTTTATGTTTTTTCTGTGGCAGACGGCGCATTTCACATGACACTTTTATGCCATAGCTTATTGATAAAATTTACAAAAAGCTGGAGGTTTATCTAGTGTAATGTACCATGGTACAGCACACCAGCTTCCTAGAAAGGTTGATTGCCATGAAACGTAAAATGTTTTTTGTATTACTTTTCTTCACCTTTATTTTTTCCGGAGCCGTACTGACACAGTCTACCACCGGCAGCTGTGCACCGAAAAAAGTAAAATTAAATGTGAAAAAGCTGACTCTTTCCAAGGGCAGCTCCTATACACTCCGAACCTATAACATGAAAAAGAAACAGACGGTCCGTTTTGTCTCGGATAATGAGGCCGTGGTGTCTGTCAGCCCTCAGAAACCTCGATCCAAAAATGCGGAAATCAATGCTATAGGTACAGGCAGTACGGTGGTGCGCGCCAATATCTATTCTGCCAAAGGCAGGCTTATGCGTACCCTGAAAACAAAGATTCAAGTCACACCTCTTGCCATTAGTATAAAATTTACCCACCGGAAAGTCAAACTAAATGTCGATGATACGATGAAACTTTCCGTCATCATCAAACCAAGCACATCTCAGGAGATTCCACTGTATGAAACCACAGATCCGGATGTTGTGACGGTAAATTCAAAGGGAATGATCACCGCCGTGGCACCGGGGGAAGCCGTAATCAAAGCGACGCTTATTTCCAACAGCCAAAAAGTAGAATGCAGGGTGGTCGTACTCGATGAAGATCCTGTCACCCCAGCTCCTGTTCAGAATAATTCTTCTGATAGAAAACATTAGGATTCTTTCTATAAGCTAGTTTGACAACGTTAACCGCTGATTAAAAAACAAATTTTCCAGTTTTTTTCATTGCAAAAGACTTCACACGCAGGACCTGCATCTGGAGTCTTTTGTTTTTCTTATCTTCCTGCACTTCAGAGGCAGCTTAACGGTATCTGACTGAGGAAAGGGCTCACTGTATTTCCTTTACCACATAATCCTGCTCTTCTACCGCTTTTTTTAGGACCTCATCTGCAACCTCCGATGCCAGTGTCACAACAGCTGTTCCCTTCTCGTGGCTCACTTCAGCGCTCTCCACACCATCCAGCGCCTCCAGGCATTTTTTCACTCTCGCCTCACAGTGTCCACACATCATTCCTTCGATCGTCATTGTCTTTTTCATCTCAACATTCTCCTTTACCATACTTTTTTTAGATCTTTGCTTCTTGTCTCGTTTCGGGTTTCTAAGATCCAGCAGATTCAGCCGCAATGCGTTGCTGACCACACAAAAACTGGAGAGACCCATGGCTGCTGCCCCGAACATCGGATTCAGCTGCCATCCAAACAGGGGGATCCAGACTCCCGCTGCCAGCGGAATCCCGATGATGTTATAAATAAATGCCCAGAACAGATTCTCATGAATATTCCGAAGCACTCCCCGGCTCAGCCGGATCGCCGCCGTCACATCTGAGAGCCGGCTTTTCATCAGCACCACATCCGCCGCATCCACTGCCACATCCGTGCCTGCCCCGATGGCAATTCCGATATCCGCCCTGGTGAGCGCCGGAGCATCGTTGATGCCGTCTCCCACCATCGCCACCTTCCCCTGGGAGGCAAAACGACGTACCTGTTCTTCTTTGCCCTCTGGCAGAACGCCGGCAATGATCTCATCCACCCCTGCCTGGGCTCCAATGGCCTCTGCCGTCTTTTCATTGTCACCGGTGAGCATCACCACCCGGATACCCATATTTTTTAATTCCCGGATCGCCTGCGGGCTGTCCTCTTTGATCACATCTGCTACCGCGATACAGCCGAGGAAGCGTTTTTCCTCCGCAAAATATAAGGGGGTTTTCCCAGAGCCTGCCAGCCGCTCCCCTTCTTCCCGGATCTGCTGAGGAATCTCAGCCTCGCCTCCAATGTATTCCAGCTTTCCGCCACAAACCAGTTTGCCGGCCAACTGCCCCCGGACACCATTTCCAGGTATCTCCATAAATTCTGTTACCTCAAGGCTGCCGTTGACAGGAGAAATATCATTGGAAGCATTTTCCCCAGAGATTTCTTTCTCTGTCCCCCCCTGGCTTACGTACTCCACGATAGCCTTTGCCAGCGGATGCTCACTTTTTCCTTCCAACAGGTAAGCGGTGTGAATCAGTTCCTTCTTAGAGACTCCTTCTGCCGGAAATATATCCGTAACTTTCGGTTCCCCAAGAGTTATGGTTCCTGTTTTATCCAGTACAACAATCTCTGTCTTCCCCGTCGTTTCCAGGGACACTGCCGTCTTGAACAAAATTCCGTTTTTTGCTCCCATGCCATTTCCTACCATGATCGCCACCGGCGTCGCCAGTCCCAGGGCACAGGGACAGCTGATGACAAGTACGGAGATTCCTCTGGCAAGGGCATATCCAAAGCTTTCACCGGCAAACATCCAGACAAGGATCGTCACGGCTGCGATGCCGATCACCACCGGCACAAATACCCCGGATACCTTGTCTGCCACCTTGGCGATAGGCGCCTTGGTAGCGGCAGCATCGCTGACCATCTGGATGATCTGGGACAATGTGGTGTCCTCTCCCACCCGGTCAGCTACACATTTGAGAAAGCCATTCTGGTTGATGGTGGCGGCGGACACTATGTCTCCTTCGGCTTTGTCCACCGGAATGCTCTCTCCGGTCAACGCCGCCTCATTGACAGAGCCGTTTCCCTCCAGAACGATGCCATCCACCGGTATGCTCTCTCCGGGACGGACCACAAAGACATCTCCCTTTTTCACCTGGGATACAGGCACCTCCTGCTCCTTACCCTCCAGGACAATGACTGCCGTCTTTGGCGCAAGGCGCATCAGGCTTTTCAACGCATCGGTAGTCCTCCCCTTGGAATGGGCCTCCAGCATTTTTCCCACCGTGATCAGCGTGAGGATCGTCGCCGCCGACTCGAAGTATAACTCGTGCATGTATCTGTGCATCTCATTCATGTTTCCGTCAAGCAGGGCGTAGGACATGCCAAAGAGGGCATAGAGGCTGTAGACATACGCCGCGCCTGCTCCCAGTGCCACCAGCGTATCCATATTGGGGGCGCGGTGCCAGAGCCCTCGGAACCCGCTGATAAAAAAGCGCTGATTGATCACCATGATCACTGTAGTCAGCAGCAGCTGGATCAGAGCCAGCGCCAGATGATTTTTCTCCAATACTTCCGGCAGCCACCACCCCCACATCATGCTTCCCATGGAAATATACATCAGCACCACGAGAAACCCCACCGAGGCCAGCAGCCTCAGCTTAAGTTTAGGAGTTTCCCGGTCTTCCAACGCATCCGCTGGAGAATCCGCAGGCTCCGACCCGCCGTTTTCCTTTTGTTCCGCATGGTATCCCGCCTCTTCTACCGCTTTTACGATGTCCTGATTCGCGGCGTTTCCTTCCACTGCCATGGAATTGGTCAGAAGGCTCACCGACACGGATTCTACCCCCGGCACTTTGCACACTGCTTTCTCTACCCTTGCACTGCAGGCAGCACAGCTCATGCCTGTCACTTTATACTGTTCCATGATTTCCTCCTTTTCAACAACAAACCTTCTCTAAAACATCTGCTCTCTACCTCATTAGTTTCTGTAAGGCAGTCACCAGTTCATCAATGGTCTCGTCCTTTCCCTCCCGGATATCCTCTGCCACACAGGTGCGGATGTGGTTTGCCAGCAGCACTTTATTAAAACTGTTCAGCGCCGCAGTGACTGCGGATACCTGGGTGAGAATGTCTACGCAGTAGGCATCGTTTTCCACCATTTTCTCCACTCCGCGCACCTGCCCTTCGATGCGCCTGAGACGGTTCAGAAGATCCTTATATTCCTTTTCATCCCGCTCTTTTTTTTTATTGGAACAACATTCCTTTTGGTTCATTTATTATTCTCCATTCTGTCTGCCTGTATGCAGAACCAGGGCGGTTCTGCGGTTCAAACATGATTTTATGTTATCGTTTTTTCTGTTGATTTACAGATATTATATACCCCTATGGGGTATATGTCAAGAGCCCACGAGCGTTGCTCTTCGCGCAAAAGAAAAATGACCGGCTGGAGAATGCCTGTTTTGCATAAATCTCCAGCACGATCATATAAAACAGCGTCGGTTTTTATCCATGTGTAAATGGCTGATCCTCACCAGATATATCGTAGTCCGTTGGATAAGTCTTCGTTTTTATATACACATACTTTTTAGTTTTCCTTTGAATGGACTTTTTAGTTTTCACTCCCCGCGTATAAAGTGTTAGTTTCTTCTTTGCATAGGTCTTATACCAATTTGAATTGAATTTAAGTTCCACCCCGGAATAAACCTGCAGAAACGAGAGCTTTTTGCAGGACGTCAGATCCAGATTCTCATTCTTGGTCATGTATACCAGTTCTTTCAATGAATTATTTTTCGGAAGTTTCAAGGTACAGGCATTCGCCGCAGACGCGTACATTTTTCTAACCATGTCCTTGTCATAATCATAATAATATCTGTCCCCTACTATTTTCACCTTCTGAATCTTCGTATTCTTTCGTAAGTCAAGAGACTTTACACTAACACTCTGAAACCACAATTTTTTTAATTTTTTATTCGCAGTGAGATCCACTTTACCAAGTTTTGAAGAACGTGCTATATAATAACTATCGGTTACTCCAATCCGAAGTTCTTCCAAATTCACCGCCTTCTTCAACGAAAAATCAGAGCATTCAAAACCGGAACCAATTTCTAAAACCTTTAACTGCTTCATTGGGAAGTCCTGCTCCAGCCTGGAACAATCTGTCCATCTGCAGAACCATGGATCATCTCTTCCGCGTCCATCGTCATTGATACAAATTTCTTTCAATTTTGCATTTTTCTTCAGTGATCCCCGGGTCTTATCATATGCATTAACAGAATAGGACTTTAATTCCGGGAAATATTCTATTCCCTTTACCGACAGAGTCTGTTGGCTTTCTCTCCCCGATCTCCAGGACAACGTCTCTATCTCCGGCCGAACATCAGGAAAAAGAGGTTCAACCAAATCATAATCCGTAGTATCCTGATAATACACCGGATTAATATAGTTAATATACAGATGTTTTAATACACTTCTCTCCTTTAGTGACAATATATTATTGTTGTCAGTATCATACCGGGCTGCTAAACACCGGAATCTCTCATCCGGAAAATTTTCCTCGGTGATTGGCACACTACCATCTGCATTAACTGCTGCCCTTGTATCCTTCGCCACCAGGCAAAAGAGAAAGAAACACACAAGCATACCCAATAAACTGCAAACTTTTATCTTCTTCATATTATTCATACCGCCTCAAAAATACATGATGTAACCTTCCTAAACCGCCATATCTGCTTTCATAGTAAATTCCCATTTTATATTCAAATTATAGTATATTTCTTTTTCTTCCAAGCCTTTATCTTTTTCATAAATTTCCCACTTTTTACAACAGCACAACCCCTCTTTTTCTTCTTGAATGTCTTACGGACCCAGCTTGACTTTGCTTTTGCTTTTACAGATTTTAAAGTCTGAAAATCTTCCAGCTTGGAAAGCTTTGAGATATCGATGGTTTTATCCGCAGTGAAATATCATCTTTGGACTCATAGCACCAGCTGTCCCCTTCCCCCCTCTTCATATGTATACTTTTCCATTCACTTCCACTGCCATTCAAAATCTCGTACTCCGCAACCCGCTTCCCAATTCTTTCATCCGCCATAATTACACACATTGGTAAAGCATAATAGGAATATGTTTTCACCCAGGGTTCTGTTGTAACTGGCAGCTCTTTTCTCATAACTTCTTATCCCCTCTATCTTCTTTAGTAAGTTGTTTTCATTATATTATATTTATATCATAAAGTATATAGAAGAGGCTTCATTTCCCCCAAGAAAATATCACATATTTCAACATTATTCGACAAGCTCTCATTCAAAAATTTTAAATATTTATAAACAAAGAAATACTAACTGATTTAGTCCATTTAAAAAGAAATAGCCCCTTGATTTCTTTTTAAAACCAAGGGGCTGTTTAAACAATATTAACAATTTAATCATACTAGCTGATTGCAAAGCCGTAGAGAGAAGCTGTTTCCTATCGCTGTTTCTTTCTTTTTTCATAATACATATTTCTATCTGAATCGGTAATGCACATATAAATGCTGTCCGCCCTGCTGTTTACGACGGATACACCAAATGAGATACTTAACGGCCGATTCTCTATACGGAACTGCTTTTGATTATCTTTCAGCTGCTTTACAAGGAGAAGGGCTTCTTCCTCTGAAACAGATGGTAATAAAGCGAGAAATTCATCCCCGCCCATGCGGAACAATATGCACTCCTGGGGCAGAACCATTTTGAAAAGACTTACCGTTGCTTTAATATATTCATCCCCCGCAGTATGCCCATATGTATCGTTTATTTCCTTGAGGCCGTCACAGTCAGCAGAGATAATGGCGAGTGGATAGCAGTCATCCTTGTGGGTTTTGATAAATTCATCCAGATACGCCCTGTTATACAGACCTGTCAGCGCATCCGTTATTGCTTGTTCCCGGAGCTTCTTTTTCAGCAATTCGTACTCCGTCACATTGTTGATGAGACCAACGATGCCGGTAACAGCTCCCTCTTCATTGAAAAGAGGCTGTTTTATAATTTGGAGAAATTCCTGTATCCCATCCGCATTGATTTCAATCGTGTATGTCGTACCCCTGCCGGTTTCAATGATTTCTAAATCCTTTTTTTGCGCTTCTATAGCGTTTTGTTTATCTTTTCGTATCTCCGGATCCGTCTTTCCCCTGATCGACCAATTGGTATCATCCGGCTTTTTCAGATGATGCCAATACTTTGTCGCAAAGACGTACCGGCACTCATTATCCTTTAGGAAAATGTTAGAAGGAAGCTGTTTGAGCATTTTTTCTATTCCATAAAAGGTCAAGGAATCCGCAAATGCCATAGCATTTGAAATCCTGTTTTTAATAATTTTACTGATAAATGGTTTGGTAATGCAGTCAATAACGCCGGATCCAAGACATGCAAACCCATCCGTCGCGTTCTCTTTATCGGTATAAATAAGAATTGGTATAGAGATAAGCCTTTCACTGTCTTTCATGAATTCCACAGCTTTTCGGATATCTTCCTGCAGATCCGCATGGATCAGAAGCGCCTGTATATCTGCCTTACTGTTTTTAAGGATATCCTTTGCCGCCTTCATATCTGTTACAATCTTTACATTGTATTCGTCATCAAGAATTTGGCAAAGTTCTTCATATGTCTTCCCATTATCAATAAAAAGCAGGTTCTTTTTCATTTTTGTTTGATTCATTCTGCACTTCCTTTCGTGGAGCTATGTATGTGCTATTTTCTGTCCCTAACCAGCAGCTTTTCAAAATCTTTCCGGCAGACAGGATGGGAATAATGGTATCCCTGCAGCAGCGTGGCATTCATCTCTCCCACGATATCCGCCACTTTGCTGTTCTCCACGCCTTCTATAATAGAATTATATCCCAGGCGCCTGCACATTTCCAACAGACTGTCAACGATCACATAATCTATGTCGTGTCCCGGCTGGGCAAGCTCACTGATAAAAGAATGTTCCACTTTAATATAATCCACAGGGAGCCATTTTAACATCTCCATGGAGGCATACGCCGTTCCAAAATCGTCCAGCGCCATTTTAAAGCCCCGCTCCCGCAGCCTGCCAAACATAGCCGCAAGCTCTTGGGGAGCTTCTACCTGGCAGCTTTCCGTAAGCTCTATAATAATATAGTTCGGATTTGCCCCATATTTTTCCACACAGGAAATCGCCTTTTCCTCAAAAGTATCATTTAAAAACTGCTGATAAGATACGTTAAAGCTTATCTGCAGCTCTCCATATGTACTGCGCCATGCTGCCTGCTGTTTGATGGCCTGCTCCATGACCCAGAAACCTACTTCATTTATATCCCCGTAATCCTCTAAAACCTTAACAAACTCCATCGGATAGGAATCTTTAATCCGCTCTCCTTTCCAACGCAGAAGAGATTCACCGCCTGCAATCGTGCCGGACACTGGATCGATAAATGGCTGAAAGAACAATTCAAACCCTTTAAAATCATTTTTCATACACTGTTTTAAATCTTCCCGTAAAACCAGCCCCCTCTCATGTTTTCTGGCAATCTCCTCCGAAAAAAACACCATACTTCCCCTCTGGTTATTCTTGGCATACTCCAGCGAGTGTTCCAGTTTATTAATCAAAATTTCTCTGATATCCGCATCCTGGGGAAAAAGCACTCCGCCTGCCGATATGGAAATTCCGACCCTCCGCCCGTCTTCCAAAATCATCATATCCGTTTTCCGGCATAGTTCCTCATAAAAATCCGTCACTTCCTGTAGATTGGAGGCAAAGGCAATAACAAGAAATTCATCGCCGCTAAACCGCAGCACTTTCCATCCGGGCCTGCACAGATCGCTTATCTCTCGCGAAAATCTGATTAAAATCTCGTCCCCGTTGTTATATCCGTAGTTGCTTATAATTTTCCGGAATCCGTCCATACCGATCAACAGAGCAATTCCGGACTGTGAAGAAAAATCGAAATGGTGTATTTCCTGCGTCGTCAGAAGCCCGGTCAGAGAATCGTATTTGCTCTGCCCATCTATTCTTGTCATAAGTCCTGCAAAAATGATAGGATTTCCTTCCCCATCCCGGATCACACTACCCTTGCATTCTACCCACACATATCCTCCCGATGCATTTCGTGCCCTGTACTGGCAGTCATGATATTGGTTTTTGCCGGAAAACACACCCTCAATATCTTCCGTGTAAACTTTCAAGTCATCCGGATGTACATGCTGCGCCCACACATTCGCCGCATCTTCCAGGTACTCTCCTGCCAGCCCGAAATAATCCACGGCAGCCCTGGACCAGCGGGAAATATTCGTCTTCATATCACATACATAGATGTAAACATGATCCGATGCCGCCCCAAACGCTTCAAACAGTTCATTATTGAAAATGTCACTCACGCTATCACCTTCCAACCTTTCCTAATCCCGTCTCACACCTCTTTCTCCCCTGCTCCCATTCTGCCATAAAGTCGGGTCATATTCCGGATCTTCTCACATAAACCATCTGTAAATGCTCCCTTTTCCATGCGCCACTGCCAGTTTTGCCCCAGGGTAGAAGGTGTATTGATGCGGGCTTCTGCCGGAAGGCACAGATAATCCTGTGCCGGGATAACACAAAGATCTGCCACGCTGCGCTGTGCCATGGTGATCAGCTGCCAGGTGAGCTTTTTCTTCGTCAGAAAGCGGGTGGGCAGATTCATATACCGAAGCGCCACATCCCGGTCCTCCTTCGCCATCTCCTCCCACCAGCCGTATGTTGTCTGATTGTCATGAGTCCCTGTGTATACTACACAGTTCGATGTATAATTATGAGGCATATAATCGCTTTCTTCTCTGGAATCAAATGCAAACTGCAGCACTTTCATCCCCGGATAACCGGTATCCTTTAAAAGTTTCCGCACGCTGTCTGTCAAAAAACCGAGATCCTCCGCGATAATCTCCCTCTTTCCCAGCTTCTCTTCCATCACTTCAAAAAGACGAAGCCCCGGTCCCGGCTTCCATGCGCCATTGACTGCGGTGGGTTCTCCATAGGGGATAGCATAATATTCATCAAACCCCCGGAAATGATCGATACGTACCATATCATACCATTTGAAACAATGGGCAATCCGTTTCAGCCACCAGTCAAATCCTGTTTCTTCGTGGTACTTCCAGTCATACAACGGATTGCCCCAGAGCTGGCCTGTCTCCGAAAAAGCGTCCGGCGGACATCCTGCTACCGCCTTGGGTACCAGATCCTCCGTAAACTGAAACAGCTCCGGATGTGACCAGGCGTCGGCGCTGTCCAGCGCCACATAAATCGGTATATCGCCGATGATCTGCACCCCTTTTTCATTGGCATAAGTCTTCAGCCGTCTCCACTGCTCATCAAATTCGTACTGTAGAAACATATAAAAATACACGTCATTTTCGTATTCGTCCTGATATCGGGTCAGCGTCTCCGGCTTACGCCGCTTGAGTTCTTCCTCCCATTCCAGAAAGCTCTGCCCTCCCTTGCTGTCCTTTACTGCCATAAAAAGCGCATAATCCGGCAGCCATTCTCCATTGGCTTCCACAAATTCCAAAAAGCTTTTATCTTCCTTGATTCCGCTATTTTTATAGGCTCTTCGCAGAAGAGGAAAGCGCTTGTTGTAAAGAGCTTCATAATCCACATATTTTCCATCGTCCCAAAGTCCAGACTGCTCTAGATCCCTTTTGGCAAGATACCCTTTGCGCACCAGTTCATCCAGCGCGATATAGTAAGGGTTTCCCGCAAAAGTGGAAAAGGACTGGTAGGGGGAATCCCCAAAACCGGTAGGACCCATAGGAAGGATCTGCCAGTATCTCTGACCAGCGCTCACCAGTGTATCCACAAAATCAAAGGCGCTTCTGTCAAATGCCCCGATTCCATATTCCGATGGAAGACTGGAAACCGGAAGCAGTATTCCGCTCGCTCTCATCATTTACTCCTCTTTTCTTTCTCTATTTTGCCAGAAGTGACTTGCTTACCTTCACCTCATATTTTTCTGCCCAGTTCTCATAAGCTGTCTGAAAAATCCGGTTCTGTTCTTCTGTAATGTACTGCTCCCAATAAGTATTGTTCAATCTCTCTGTACTTGTTTTCAGGCAGTACATGATGTAAAAACCATCTTTTTCCTCCACCACACCGCTGGTAGTATAACGCTGCATGGAAAGAGCGGTACTGGCGAGACCGGTCCGGCTGTCCAGGCTGCCAAGAATAACTTCTTTCGGTGCTTTTCCTGTTTTGTCCTTAACAAAAGAAGTAAAATTCCCAGTGTACTGACCCAGCTCTGCCGACAGGGCATTTGCCTGGTTTCTGACCTGCTCCCGGTTTGTATCATCTGCCTCCAGATGAAGCAGCAAAACCTTTGCCGCCTGAACGTCTTTCCTGTCAATTGCCGCCGAAGTTGTCACATCATATACCTTCCTTGCCACTTCATTCTCCTCGAAAATACGGTACATGATGTCTCTCGTGATGCCATTTGCCTGCTGAACCTCTGGCGGAATTGTCGCCAGATACTGATCTGCCTTGTGGTCGATGTCCTCTTTTTCATCAATCCCCAGACCGACTCCCTGCTCTGCTGCCGCCTTGTTCATTACCTTGATCTGAATGATCAGACGCAGGATATCCTCGATAGCAGCTTGTCCAACGGTGGCATCTCCCAGTTTATAATCCCACACCTCTGCCGAAAGAACGCCCTCGTACTGGTTCTTCAGGAACCAGCTGTATACCCGGTACTCATCATAACTTACCGAAGCGTCTCCCACACCGATCACTGTAGAGTCACTTTTCAGATCTCCATTGGTGACAGCGGCTGCCTTTTCTGCCTTTGGCACCTCGATCTCCTTGTTTTCTCCTTCATCGGAGCAGGCTGCCGTCCCCAAAGCTACTGCCGCCACTGCGATTCCGCAGATTATTTTCCTGCAGACCGTACCAAATCTTCTGTTTAACCTATTCTTCATTGTGCGTCTCCTCCATTTGTTTATCCTGTCGCTTGATCTCTCCGATTTTATCAATTACATAATCCAGTTGAACCAAAAGTTCTCCGTCCTCCTGGGGAATGTATACAAAATATGGCGTTGTATCCGGAACAAAGCGAAGCCGCTTTCCAAATTCGCCCACAAGAGACGGTATTTTTTCCGGCGCCACTTCAGCCTGGGGATACATCGTGATCCGTACTCCGCCTGGCTTCTCTGCCACAGCAGTAATGAAATTTTCATGGGCCTTCACTTTAAGCAGGGCTATATCCAGCAGATTGCACACACTCTGGGGCGGCTCCCCAAAGCGGTCAATCAATTCATCCAGAATATCGTCTTTCTCTGCCATCGTCTCAATGTCCGCGATCCGCTTATATACATCCAGTTTCTGAAACTCATTCGGAATATAGTCCGGCGGAATATAACCGTCTACCTTTACATCGATATTAGTTTCGAATTCATCACTCTCCACCTTCTCGCCTTTTAGCCGCTTGACTGCTTCATTCAGCATCTTGCAGTACAAGTCGTACCCCACTGCCTCCATATGTCCATGCTGTTTAGCCCCCAGAAGGTTTCCGGCTCCCCGGATTTCCAGGTCCCTCATAGATATCTTAAACCCTGAGCCCAGTTCTGTAAACTCTTTTATTGCAGCCAGACGCTTTTCCGCTACTTCTTTGAGCATTTTATCCCGTTTATACATCAAAAAGGCGTAAGCAGTCCGGTTCGAGCGCCCCACCCGCCCTCTCAGCTGATACAGCTGGGAAAGCCCCAGTTTATCAGCTTCGTCTATTATAATTGTATTGACATTGGGGATATCCAGACCCGTTTCTACAATTGTAGTTGATACAAGGACATCAATCTCACCATTGACGAAGGAAAACATTGTATTTTCCAGTTCCCGCTCATTCATCTGCCCGTGGGCGTAGCTGACCACTGCCTCCGGCACCAGCTTCGCCACCTCTCCGGCAATGATATCCATATTGGCAACCCGGTTATATACATAATATACCTGGCCGCCCCGTCCGATCTCCCTCAGAATTGCCTCTCTGACGATCTCACCATTTTTCTCCATGACAAAGGTCTGGATCGGCATACGGTCCACCGGCGCCTCCTCCAGCACACTCATATCCCGGATCCCCACCAGGCTCATATGGAGAGTCCGGGGAATCGGCGTAGCGGTAAGAGTCAGAACATCGATATCATTTTTCAGCTGTTTCAATTTTTCTTTGTGGGTCACACCGAACCGCTGTTCCTCGTCCACGATCAGCAGCCCCAGATCCTTGTAACCCACATTTTTCCCAAGAAGTTTGTGGGTTCCGATAACGATGTCCACCCTGCCCTTTTTCAGCTTTTCGATGGTCTCCCGGTTTTCCTTTGGCGTCCTGAGTCTGGACAGCATACCCACCTCAACGCTGAAATCCCGCATCCGCTGTACAAAGGTATTGTAATGCTGTCCCGCAAGTATGGTCGTGGGCACCAGAAGCGCCACCTGCTTTCCATCCATTACTGCCTTAAAGGCAGCGCGGATAGCGATCTCCGTCTTGCCATATCCCACATCCCCGCAGATCAGACGGTCCATGATCCTTGAACTCTCCATATCCTGCTTCGCCGCCTCGATGGCACGCAGCTGGTCCTCCGTCTCTTCGTAGGGAAACAACTCTTCAAATTCCTTCTGCCACACCGTATCCTTTTCAAATGCGTGTCCCTGTCTCGCCTGCCTCCTGGCATACAGTTCCACCAGCTCTTCGGCAATCTCTTTCACCGCACCCTTTACCCGCGATTTGGTCTTTTTCCACTCCGGAGAATTCAAACGGTTAAGTTTTGGTACCTTTTCCGCGTCGCCTCCAGCATATTTTTGCAAAAGTTCCAGGGAAGTAGCGGGAATGTACAGGTTGCTCCCACCGGCATAGGACACTTTCAGATAATCCTTTGTAATATGGTCTACCTCAATCTTTTCGATGCCCTCATATATACCAAGTCCGTGATTTTCGTGAACCACGTAATCTCCAATCTTTAAATCATTAAAGCTGTGGATCGCTGCACCCTCATACTTTTTCGGCTTTCTTTTGCGGGGCTTTTTTGTCCCGCCAAAAATATCTCCCTCCGTAAGTACCACAAAACGAAGATTGGGGTACTCAAACCCCTTCCGCAGGTTCCCCTTGGCAATCATGACCTCTCCCGGAAGCAGTTCATGTTCCATATCCCTGCCATAAAATGCGACCACCTCGAAATCCTGCAGATCTTGGCACAGTCTCTCGCCCCGCGTCCTGGAGCCGGACAACACCAGTATCCGGTATCCATTTTTTTTCAACCGCTGGATATCCTTCGCCAGCAGTGAGAAATTGTTATTATAGGAAGGCGCCGACTGCACCTGAAAATTGAATTTTCGCCTCACTGCAAATTCTTTTACTGCCATATCCAGAGTGGTGAGCAGAAGCACCGGCAGATCTCCCAGCTTTTTGAGCACGATGGGCAGTGAAAATAAAACTTCCATCTGGGTCGGCAGAATATATCCCTTTTCGAGCCGGCTCACCATGCTCTCACGAAATTCAAACTCCACCGCCTCGCCCTTTTCCACACACCGGCTGGGCTCATCCACAAACACCCGCACGTCCTCCCCGGCAAAATAGTCAAAAAAGGACTGTACCTCCCCGGTAAAATAACTCACATAGCTTTCCAGATTTACCAGTCCATGATAAATCTGATAATTTTCCCGGAAGTTCTCTACATTTTCCCGCAGCCTGGCAGCTTCTTCTACTTTTCCCTCTTCCTTAAATTTGGCCACGCATTCTTTCAATTCCCCTTCTATCCTGCGCATCCCCTCCAGCACCTGATCCTCTTCCAGAAATATCTCCGTCGCCGGATAGATACTGACCTCTTCGATATTTTCCACGGACCTCTGGCTCTCCACATCGATCCGCCGGATATTGTCCACCTCATCTCCCCAGAGCTCGATACGGCATGGGCAGTCCTCCGTCAGTGGAAATACATCAATAATGCCGCCCCGCACGGAAAATTCTCCCTCTTTGCTCACCTGGGATACATTTTCGTAGCCAATGTAAACCAGACCGCTGCGGAAGGCTTCCAGCTCCAGCACATCCCCGATCTTAACCTCCATACTATGATCCTTGTACATGGAAAATGGCAGGCAGTAGTCCATCCCCCCATCTATAGTGGTTACAATGGTAGTCGGCTTCTTTTCCATCAATCTTTTGATCACCTTCAGCCGCTCCTTCACAATCGCCTGTCCGTGCACATCCGCGCTGTAAAAAATGAAATCTTTCGCCGGATAATACATAGTATCCGGAATCTCACCGTCTTCGCCGGCGCTGCCCCTGCCTTCATACAGTTTCAGATCTTCCACCAGTTCTTTCGCCCTGACCTCATTGTGGGTGATGATCAGCCGAAACCGACAGTCCGCTCCCGCCCCGGCGATCATATGACTCTTCTGGGTATCCATACAGCCCACCAACTGAACCGGGAACTCACCCTTTTTCATGGAAGTATTCAGTTGATCAAATTCCTCCAGTTCCCGGAGGGGTGCGAGTAATGTGTTCATGTTCCCTTCTGCCTTTCTGACTGTGCTTCTGCCTGTCTAGTCTTAATACATATCATTTCCATTCTGTGTCATTTCCGTGCACAAAAGAAGCGCACAATTTTTCATTGTGCGTCCTTTTTCATTTGTGCGAAAGTATTCGAGCAGTCCCGCAGAGCGTAACGCCCGTGGTTTATTTTCCTTATTATGATGATGCCAGGGTCAAAAGGTCAAAATGCCGTTCATGCTTGCATGATAAGGCATTTGAACTTGGGACCCGCCAAACATGAGAAAGGAGCGATTTACACAGTAAATCAGCGGATTTCGAATGTTTGAAGGATTGCGGAAGTTGTGAAACAACGGAGCAATCCGTAGCATCCGTTGGGGGCAAAATACCTATTGACCCCAACATCATTATTATATATTATTTCCCTGGAAAAATCAAGAATTCCGCCTGGCATTGTACCGATTCATCGCGGCATCCACACCCTCTGTTACGATCAGCTCCACCGCTTCGACAGCGAGATCCAGAACCTCGCCCATAGCCTTCTCATCTTCCTTGGAAAATCTCCCCAGCACATGGCGCACCAGGTCGCTGCCCTCCGGCTTCGCTCCCACTCCTACCTTCACCCGCGGAAACTCATTCGTTCCCAGGTGCTGAATAATACTCTTGATCCCATTGTGCCCGCCAGCGCTTCCCTTCCTCCTCACCCGGAGCTGCCCCACTTCAAGATCAATGTCATCAAAGGCAATAATGATATCCTCCGGCTCAATCTTATAATAGTCAGCAATACTCCTGACACTTTCTCCGCTCAGATTCATATATGTCTGGGGCTGGGCAATAATCACTTTCTCTCCCCCGATAAATCCTTTGCCGCACACCGCCTTATGCTCTTTGCTGCTCAACGGTATATTATATTGGTCTGAAATGCGGGTTATCACACCAAAGCCGATGTTATGTCTTGTCCCCGCATAGTCTCTTCCTGGATTTCCAAGTCCTGCGATGAGTTTCATGATTGATACTGTTTCCTTTCGTTGGGTTTTCTGTTTAGGATACTGTTTAAGATATTTTAACATATGGAGGGAAGAGGGGCAAGGGGGGAATGGGTAGGCTGGTAACGATAATAGATGATTATCGGGAGGGGGATATAGATGACCAGGCGTTGATAATTTAGGATTATCTATGGTTGGAGAGAAAAGGTGAATGATAATTTATTATCTGCCAGTTTTGCAGGAAATAAAGAGG
>JAAVZE010000098.1 GCA_022791495.1 Eubacterium sp. | reverse complement strand
GGCTCGGAATCGGTATGACGATCATGCTTTTTATTACGAATGGTTTTCTCGCTATCATTATCATCATACTATGTCTGGTCATTGGATATAACCTGTTTACATCCTGTTAAAAACATCTTTCTCATTGTAAAACTTTTTTATACATGGGTACTCAGCTTCCGCTCCCATAGAGCTGGCGGTACACAAAACTCATCCGGTAATCAGATCACTGGAATCATTTTAGCAGAGAGAGTACAGACTAGGTATTTTATACATGGGTACTCAGCTTTCGCTCCCATAGAGCTGGCGGTACACAAAACTCATCCGGTAATACATGTCACTATCATCATTTCAACAGGGAGAGTACAGACTGGGTATTACGATTTGTCTGGCTGAGAATACTCACCCCCGCCTGCTGTAAAAGTTTTGATTTTGAATATTGTACCATTTCCGACGCCATATCGGTATCCCGGTCTATGGATTCTGAATTCTGCGTGTTTTCAGCGGCAATATCGTCAACCTTGACCGCATACCCAAGGCGGTTCTCCATTGCCCCATATCTGCTCCGCACAGAACTCAGATAATTCAATGCCGCATCGATCCTTTCCAGCGCTTTATCGGCATATTTATGTTTGCTGATGGTAAGGGAATTAACACCCAGACTCATGGTACTCATACTATACCTTTTCAGTTCTATTCCCTGTCTGGCATTTGCGCCGATCTGAAGCCATTCATCAACTGCCTGGTCATAGCGTCCCCTGGTCTGATAAAACAATGCTGTTTTCGCCGGTCCCTGAATGTTCTCAATGGTATGTACCCCTAATTTGTTGTAAGCAAATTTCAGCATATCGCCCGACAGTGACACCTTCAGACAGGAATCATCTGCCGCATCGGTGATCACCTTATTCAAGGCATCTACCAGCTCTCCGGCAGTGTTGTAACTGCCTTCCGGAATCTTATATGTATATGTCTTCCCATCCACATCAATGGAAAATTCATTTTCTCCATCTTTCACCTCCACACCGCCAGAAATGTCCTTGGTCCCTGTCACATAGGCAGGAATGGGATCTCCATCTGTCTTATAAAAGATACTGAACAATGCCTTACCACTCAGACCATCAATGGCATAATCCCCCGGCGTCAGCTCCAGCTGCTTATTCAGATAGAAAAACAGTGCATTTTTGTCATCTGCCCCCTCTGCCCCACTATCAAACACACCTACCCCTGCCAGGACCATATTCTCTGGAAGACCGTTTGCCTTCAACTGTTCTGATAATTTCTCCTGAATTTGTTTTACGAGTGAATCTGAATCATAAGTTCCTGGATCCAGAACCATATTCAGCGTCGTTACTTTTCCATTAACAGTAAGATCTACATTTAGTTCGTCATTATCTCCCTTCTGAATCGTAGTATTTTTATTTCTGATGTCCTTACGTCCTACAATATATACGTCATCCACCACCAGCTTACCTTCTATATACGCTGCCTTATCATCTTCTCTGCGAAGGGTTGTCCCCATCATGACATTTTCATAAAATCCACCATTTATACCGTTGATCTCGTATCTCCCATATTTTTTTGACTCGAGGATGATCTGGTCGCCAACTTCCACATTCAGCCCCTCTCCCTTATGAGCCGGATCATCTTCCAGACTGGCATCCAGCTTTTCCTGGAGCATCTTCTGCAGTTCGGCGCGGGAAAATGTCCCTTCATCCAGTTTGATCTCTATATTCTTTGTACTTCCATAATGATATCTGTAGGAGAATCGCAATGTATTATTTGCATCGGTGATCGTAACAGACCCCGGCATAACCGTGGGTCTTTTTGTGGTCAGATTACACTTTCTGGTAGTGTATTTTCGTGTGGTATAAGTAGGATCCGAACGCTCCGGATCCTCTCCCTTGGCCTGTAGGACAGCAATTTTATTATATGGTATCGCGGCAAAAGTGGAGGTAGAATTTAGACCAATGCTTACCGTTCCATCCGGATTTTTTGTGAGACTGGCCGTCACCGTCGGTGTGGTGCCATTGACCGGACCTGATTTTGCACTGGCACTGATGCTCTGACCGCTTCCTCTCGCTGTCGTAGTAAACTTGATACGGTCCCCGGATATCGAAACAGAAAAGCCCAAATCCCCAGGTGTTTTAGCAGTTCCTGTATCGTTCTGCTTCCAGACTGCTTTATCCAGTTCCGCCCGCAGCTGTTCTGCCGTTAACGTTTTATCATTAGAAGTATCTGTGTTGGTCAGTGTCGCCGTATAAGTATTCCCACCCATGGTTACTGTAAATTTAGCCGTTCCCGGTGTGGCGGCGCTGGCGGCCTTTGGTATTGTGATTGACGACTGACGCATTGTCGCCGTGGCCGGTGATTTAAATATAATGTTTCCCGCTGTGCCGCTGTTATCTATATCCAGACTGACACTCCCCGTCCCTGGGGTATTTCTCTCAAATCTCAGACCACTGCCATGCGTACTGACCGTAACCCCTTTAGGGGACAGCTTATCATTCAGTTCCTTCTGGATATCGCTCAGGTTGTTATAGGTCTTGGTAGTATCCAGCGCGACAGTTTCCGCCTTTCCATCTATCTGGATCGTAAACTGATTATTCGATGAGTTAAGGGTAAAAGGATAGGTATCGGAATAAATGGAAGATGTAGTGGTATATCCTTTTGTTTTGTTTGTATTGACGCTGGCGAGAAAAGGGGAGTCACACCCTGCTGTGGTCACCGTTTTCCCCTCTCCCACAGCAGCGGTGGTAAATCTTAAATGCCCACTGATCACGGAAACTTTTACCTGATTTGCCTCTGATGTAACCTCTTTCAGCCTGTCCTCTATTTCTTTCGCCAGACCACTGGCCGTATAACCAGAACCCGTGCTGTTTTTTAGTGTTACCGTATATTTCTTACCATTGATATTGATAGAAAACTGATTGTTTGAATTATCAATCTTCGTATAGGAACCCAGGGTTCCACCCAGCTGATGCCACCCGGATGTACCATCCTTGACCTGGGTGGAGCCGTCAACTTTTCCACCTGTTCCCACCGCTCCCGAATTCGTAAAAGGACTCTCCTTTCCGCTCTCCGTCGTAGTACTGTTTGTCTTATAGACCGTCTTTCCGCTACTGGTGGAAGAAGAATAATTATTATATGAAGTCACCGGTTTTCCCTTCAACTCGCTTTCATTCAAAAGCTCCACCACTTTCTCCGGGGTATAAGTCCCCGGGGGTATCGTCACCGTGCGATACTCACCCCCGATGCTCACGTTCAGTTTATTATTCAGAGACGTAAAAGTGATGTTGCCGGAAGCATCCGGCTTGATCGGCAACAGGGTAATGCTTGTACCTCTCGGATATGAAACCGTTTCTCCCACAAATAAAACATCGTATCCGCTGGTAACGCCGCCTGATACGTTGATCTTTGTCACCGTGTCATTGCCTGATTTTGTTGTCAGCTCGATCCTGCTGCTACTTTTGACTGCCTGAATCTTCCCTGCATAATCTGTCTGGTCGCCGATGCGGTCATTGATCTCCTTTATCATATTATCCAGCGAAGAATATGTCTTTTCCGTCAATGTGATCAGCTGCTTCTTAGGAGTCTCACCCTCTTCTGTCACTTCCAGATAGAAAGATTTATTAGAGCTGTCGATCACCAGCGGAAAATCTACAGTACTGTCAAATATCTTCCCTCCCAAAAGATAAGGTGCACTGTTCGTCGTGTACCACTCGCCGTCAACTATATTGGAAACCTTACCTGGATCTGTATACCTGCGCTCGACAAACAACGTATCATATGCGCTGCTGCCTGGCACATCAAATTCAATGCTGCTTTCCTTTCCGATGGTGTTTGTTGTCAATGTAAGACCTGAGAAGCGATAGCTTTTGTTACCGTTTGGCGTTGTCATCCCGGTGACCGTATGCTGGGTTACCTTGATACCAAGATTTTTCTCATCCAGTTTCTTCTGGAGCTGGGTGACCATCTCTGTGATACCATAGCTTCCGGCATCCAGCTGGATGATTTCATATGCGCCCCCGTCCACCCTCAGCCGCAGTGTGTTATTCGTACTGTCGATGTCAAACTTACTGAAATTCACATCGGAGGCATTCAAAACGTTGCCACCGGTAAATACCGCTGGTACTTCCTTTGCCGTCCCGTATTTGGTATTGTCATAGAACACCGAATCAAAATGTTTGTCATCGATGGCAAACATATTTCCTTTCAGTCCGGTGATAAGTCCTGTATCACCGCCGATCTGAATCGATGCATCTCCATATTCACTTGCCTTGATTCCATAATCAATCAGTGTTTTGCCGTCTGGAAACCGATAATCATTCAAATACTTGATCATGTCATTCCGGCTGTAACTATCTTCGGCGACATCTATGTCGATCTCCTTCATCGTACCGTCAAAATATTCAATACGAAAATGCAGTTCATCGTTTTCGCCGTCTTTCACAACGAGCGGATCCCCGGGGAAAAAGACCGTCGTCCCGATAAGTGCCCCTGACTTATTACCGCCAAAACAATCATAAAACAGATAGGAAAGCCCACCAGAAACATCCTTGACTTCTTTTCCATTCTGAAGTACCATGTTGCACTTGTGATCATCGCTATATTCCACATACAGTCCGTCCGCTTCATCTCCCAGAGCTGTCACCACATCGTCCATCTCATCCATCAATTCCTGGGTGGTGTATGTTCCCTCAGGAATCGTAAGTGTTTTTTCCTTTTCTACTTCTGTCCCATCTGGCCCAACTGCAATATATTTCACAGTAAGAGAAGAATTACTGCTATCGATGGTATGTATCTGATCCTGGCTCCATACCCGGTTCCCCTCAAGCAGTGAATAATTATCCGTATAGTGCTCAAATACTGGTTTTCTATTAAATTCTGTCTGGTCATTCACCCGGTCAATCTCACCCTGCAGCTGGTCAAATTCCATCTGCAGCGCCGCCCGGTCAGCGGATTCGTACACCCCGTCATTTAATGCCTGGACCGTAAGTTCCCGCATCCGGTGGAGCATCGCACCGATCTGGCTCATCGCACCATCTCCGGTCTGTATAAAACTGATCCCGTCCTGGGCATTTTTTGCAGCCCGGGCAAGCCCTCGTATCTGTGCCCGTTTTTTCTCAGATATAGCCATTGCTGCCGCATCATCCGCTGCGCGGTTGACCCTGTAACCAGAAGAAAGCCTTTCTGCTGCCTTTTTTAACTTATCATTCGTAACGCCTAGCTGTGTCATCGTATTAAGAGCGGCCATATTGTGCTGAATAATCATAACATACTCTCCTTAAAAAAATATCTTATTAATTTGAAGTGTCTTTACCAACCAGACTCCTTCCCAGCTGCCACGTCTGCCCTTATCGGCTTACGGCATATATTTCCCACCACATCCAGCGTTTGAAAGAAAAAAATGTCATATTTTATCCATTAATTTCCTTACGTATTTTATATTATAGCATGACCATTGGTCAGAAACAACCAGGAGTATGACAATATATGTATATTTTCTTCCTTTTGATAAGTTGTATACAAAAAAACAGATCCCCTGCTCCGGAAGATATCTTCCAGGATAAAGGACCTGTCATTATGTTCTGTCGTTTAAGTATCACGGCCTACGCACGCTCTACTTTGCCTGAGCGAAGGCAGGAAGTACAAACATACATTTTCTTTGTTCCGCCATTTACCTTTACTCTTACCGATTTGAGATTAGATTTCCACATTTTATTGCTTCTTCTGTGAGAATGGCTCACTGCATTACCGAAATGTACGCTCTTATCACAAACTGCACACCTTGCCATGAAAAGCACCTCCTTCTATCTTCAACTTAACTCATAAACTTTTTTCAATCACACACAACACGACTATTTTACCAAAATTTGCAGCATAATGCAAGAAAAAAATTAATATTTTGCAAGTTTTTTAGATTTGTGTTCTATAGAGCCCCCTGCTTCTCTTCTTTGGCTCCCTCTGCATCTTCTTTCTTTTTGAATTTTTCCATAAATTCCGGTACCATATCCAACAACTTGGTGATACCATCCTGATTTTTTACATTCACCAGTTTGGAATTGCCATCCTTGATAACAAGCACGGCACTTGGCTGGATCTTTCCCCCCATACCACCTCCACCATTATTTTTCTTCGCAGTATCATCGGTAAAAGCTCCGGCAGCCACTCCAAAACTGACATCTACCAGAGGAAGCACGATGGTTCCATCCTCAAAACGCACCGCATCACCAATTACCGTTTTAGTGGTGATAAAATTGTCCATCCCTTTAAACAAAGATTCTACCGTATTGTTAAAACTATTTTCTCCCATAATCATAACCTCTCTTTCTAATCCGTCTTATATCATTTTTAAAACATGATGAATACATCGCTTTATGTCATCATCCATATATCCTCTCATAAATAACCTGAGAAAATAAACAGCGTGAACCTTCCCTTTCACAAATCCCTCCGCCACAAAAATTTTTTCTTCAAAATGAGGCAGGATCTTCAGCCCATCGGTATAAGCTGCCCGGAACATACTCACCGCTCCTAAGATCCAGCCTGTGGTACAGGGATCGCCTGTTCCAAAGGAAATCCTTCCCTGAACCTTATTTGGCAATAGATAACAAATCAATGCTATAATCTCTTTTTTTATCTTCTTTAGACCGGATTTATGTTCAGAACTCCGGATAAATGTAATTATACTAGATATCTTATCAAATGAAAAGGACTTTTTATTCCTTTTGGAAGTTTTCCCCTTATAAACCTTTTGTTCTTTTCCGTGGGACTCCTCTTGTTTTTTTGCCTCGTCATTAAGGTCATCCACCATCTCCACACGGCTTTTACTGCCATGACGTTCTTTATGTTCCTTCTTTTGCTTCTTTTCCCGCTGAAACAGTTTCTTCAGGCTCTGGACATCCATACCAAACAAATGAACATAGACCTTATCTGCCGAAACGGATTTACGAATCTGGACCGCCCTCAGGAACCAGGAAACCCGGAAACCCAGCCGGACCGGTTTCCCCTCCCGGAACTCCACCACATAACGAACTGGAACAAAGAGCAGGGACGCACTGACAAACAATACCAGAGAAAGCACCACCAACAGCAGAATCCCCAAAAACTTCAATATCGCAAGTATAATTTCCAATCCATTCACCTCCGGACTGTCTTACCTGGCTGAAAACACTCCCGCCGGAATAACTGCCTGGGATCGAATCCAACATCCTTTTTGTAACCTTCTGTCATAATCCGGCGAAACATCTCTACGGCTCCCTCGTAATGCCTGGAGATGCCTATGATATATATGTCAGTATACCCATAATACCGAAAAAACATCTCACTTGTGTTCATGATTTCAAATAAATTTTCCCTGTTATTGGCAAGCATTATGATATAATAGCTCTTTTTCCAAGGCAGCTTCTGCCAGAAGCTTCTTTTCTCAATGGTTTTTCTGCACTTTTCTTCTTCTTTTCTGACAGGCTGATCCATGTATAGATCGTCGTACCAATATATCATATCTTCCTCCATCACTGTCACAAACTATCTGGTCTCTGCCAATACTCTGCCTCACTCATCATCTGCTCCAGCTCCAGAATTGCCGCCGCTTTTTCCGAAATATCCTGACACCCAAATAAATTCGTGCGGATATATTCCTCTACCTCTCTGGTTCCCGGAAAACCAGCGGGAAGCTTCTCCAAAACTGCTGCCATGACTGCCTTTTTCACCGGTCTCTTACATTCCGCCAGCTTCCTGGAAAGCTCTTCTGCTAACTCTGCTGCGACCTGAGCCGCTTTTTGTTCATCCACGATTATTTCTTGATTATCCGCAGCCAGATCCACAAACAGGCTGTCCGATAACAGATTAGCAATCCGGGCATAGTCTTCAAATTCCTGCTCCAGCTCAAGATCCCGAAGGATCTCCTTACATGAACTCTTCACCTCAAAGAGCACCGCTTCCAAATAACTGGATTTTTCCACACATTCTTCGATTCTGCCCTCCAGTTTCTCCAGTTCCTCTTCCTCCAATTCTCCCTTTACCACAGCAGATAGGATCCGGTGACTGATCTTTTGTGTCTCTGTATTTTTGTCATTATGTAGCTTCACCAGGCCAAAAGCATAACATCCATTGACCACCTTCTGAAGAGAATAATAAAAATCCGTAATCTCACAGATTCGTTCACTGACCTGCTCCAATTTGTCACAAAGCTTCTTATAGGTATCGGCATCCAGTTCCTTGAAGTCTGTACTCTCCAGCTCCGTCAATAATGAATCGATCTCATCATCTGTACTCTCATCCAGGGGATGAAGCATCGCTGCAGAGCGGATCATATAGGCAAACCCCTCCAGGGAAGCTACATCGCTTCCCTTATAGAGAGTTACCGTTTGTTCTATCTTTTCCAGCAGCTTATTTTTCGTCATATGAACCGGAAGAATTCCCATTAGAGACTGCAGCCTGTCCCTGACGATACTCTGATCTTCATGGGCAACGACAAAAGCCATAAGCTGTTTTATAAATTCTTCTTCCTGAATATCTTCCAGTCGTCCTTCGATCTCTTTATCCTCAGTAAAGCGCAATTTCATACGATCCAGCACATACTCATAGCAGATCAGCCGATCCGTATAAAATGTATACTGTTCCATCCTCTTCGTAATCTGGTCACGAACCTTCTGAATTTCCTCCAACGCCTTTGATATTTCTTCCCTGGATATCCCGGTCAGCCTCCGCAGCCAGGAGATCACTTCCTCATAAAGCGCTCTCTCTTCCGGTGAAAGGCCGTGATATTCTGGTAGGGAATCCACCAGCAGATAGCTGGAAAAAACCAATTCAACCGCCGCATAATCCAGATATGTGTCCGCCAGCAAATTCCGGTATGCCGGCAGATTCTTCTGCAGATTCTTTCCCCTGTCAATATCCCGGATCAATCTTCGTACATCACTCATTCTTAAATTCCTTTCGTTCTACTCCTGTCCTTAGTATATCAATACCCAGTCCTTTAGCCACTTCAAGCCGTCATTGACGTAATCCGCACTGACAGGCTGTCCCGAAAGCACCGGATAAAACATCAGAAACAGGGCGAAGGCCGCAGCACAGTACGCGAAGGCCAGCCAGCGCTTCTTTTTATTTTCTCCAATAAAACAGTACATGGTATACCCAAGCATAAGCGCAACAAAGGGAACGCTTGGGAAATAGTGGTAAGAAAAGGTACATCTTGGCACAAGCACCCATGGAAGATACTGCACCAGATAGGCAAAGACCAGAAACAGGGAAATGCTGTCCTTCTTTGCCGCACAGCGGTAGATCATATAAATAAAAGCAAAGATTCCTGCCCACCACACCAGTGGGTTTCCAAAAGCACTAATTCCTTCCTTGAGTTCACCGGCTACGGTATTACAATAATAGAACATCGGACGGATCATCGTCGGCCATTCATACCAGGTGGAAGAATATGGATGTCCTTCCTTCAGCGAGGAATGATAATCAAACATCGACTGCTGGTTTGCGATCATCCGGCTCCAGAGGCCCTCACCGACAGTATCTCCGCGGAATGGAATATAGGACATCAGATAGATCACTCCCGGTATCACCACAAAAAACAGGACACAGAAAGCCAGCGTCTTCCATATATTTTTCTGGAACACCTCAACAATATGGCTGTGGGAAATGCCGGCGGTCTCTCCTCTTGGATTATCCCTGGCGATCCGGAACTCCATATACCGCTTAAACAGGATAGCAAAGAAAAATACAGCGAGACCAGCTCCCGCATACATCGCGGTCCATTTGCTGGCGCAGCCAAGCCCCATCATCAGTCCGCTCAGTCCAAGGGGGATCAGGGTCTTTTTAAAATCCGTATCATAAAAACTTGTCTGGGCATAGCAGTACATAAAGTAAAACATCGCTATGATAAAAAAGGTTCCATAGACGTCGATGGTGGCAATCCTCGTCTGGGTAAAATGCATAAAATCAAATGTAAACAACGCCGTCACCACGCCTGCCACCCAGGTTCTGCGAAACAGCCTCTTACCAAACAGATAGATAAATGGAATCATGCCAATGCCAAAGAGAGTACCCACAATTCTCCATCCAAAAGGATTCATGCCAAATGCCCTCACACCCAGAGAGATGAAAATCTTGCCGAGAGGCGGGTGGGTATTTTCATAGGAGCGGAGCTCATGGATCATCTCATAGGCAGTTCTCGCATGATATACCTCATCAAAATAAGTTCCACTGCGGAAACCGAGCTCCGGATCAAACTCATCCTGTTCATCAAACAGCTCTGGATACTGGGAAGCATTTTCCGGCACAATGTACTCCCCAGAAGCCTCCTTAAATACCAGCTCGTTGAGCATCACCTCATTGTGAAGCAGCGTCATACGCAGATAGCGGGTATTTACCTGGAACGGCTGGGTCTCTGCTTTTTCCGTTTCTCCAACAAACTGCACATCATTCCACTTGAACACATCCCCGGCGCTCATGGTTCCTGCCGCAGTATAGTTCGTACCGTCATCGGACACCTCCACCTGGAAATTACGCCCCTCATAGGTTCCCGTAAAAATATAAAGATTTGAAATATTTTTCTTATCTCCAAAATCCAGAATGATCTGGCTTCCATTCTGCGTGCTCGTCCATGCTGTCTCCGGCGCACTCATCCGTCCAAGATCATACAGGGCAAAACAGGAATACACGATCATGATCGCAAATAATACAATAAAATCCACTTTTGTCATCTTATCTGCTTTCCTGGAAGGTGTAATGGAAAAGTGATACCATTTCGCATCTTTTCCTGCATTTACATTCATGATTTTTCTTTTGTTCGCCTTTCCCTGCTGAAGCTCTGGTTCATAGACGATCTCTCCTTTGCGCAGGGAAGCATACAAAAGATAGCCCGCCATAAAGATCGTGAGTACCGCCGTGGCTCCAATGGTATAACCTTCCGGCCCCGTAGTCCCCAGTTCCATGAAATAATGATATACATGTACGATATTCACAAACTGGGCGACAGAGAGTCCCACATATACCCAGAACAGTTCTTTACAGGGACGAAGAATAAATCCTGCCAGCACCAGTACGATACCCGGAAACAGATATCTCTCGTGCATACGCACGGAAAACAGGAACACGAAAGAGATCAAAACTGCCATACTGAGGAAATACTTCGACTTGTCCTCTTTCATCTTATAAAAAACAAATCCACTGAGAAGCACCGAAGCTACAATGGCGATACTTCCCCAGCTCTGGCATTTCACAAATAAAAACTTGTTGGTCTGCTCCACCCAGTTCTTTCCGACAATCGCCCAGAAGTTATAGGCATTTACGGTACAGTACTCAAACAAGCCAAGACTGTTTACATATTTTGGTACCACCACATCCAGCCCAAAGGGCACGGCAAATAAAAACATAGAGGCAATGGCACCCAGTCCCCCTGCCAGATCCCGGAGCATCTTTTTCACGGTAAAATCCCGGAGAAATACCTGCTCAATAATCGTAAATATAAGAATCGGCGCAAACATAATGGTCTGGAACTTTAAAAGAGCCCCCAGACAGAATACAAAATATGCCGGAATTCGTTTTTCTTCCATACAAAGCCAGCAGGTCAGCAGAATTGTAAGGGTAAACACACTGTCTACCTGCCCCCACATAGACGAATCTGCCACCACCATCGGATTCAGCACATAGATGGCACAGATCATCAGCGACATTCCCTCTGAGAAACGTCTCTTCGCCAGCAGATACAGCACAGCACCAGCGCCGAGATCACAGAGCATCGGAAACAGCTTGATCAAGTACTCTGCCGTCTGGGATCCGGTGTCAATACCAAAAATATGCCGCACAACTGCCATCAGCCAGAGAACGAACATATATCCCGGCGGATATCCATTCCCTTCATCTACATAATAAAACTTGGATATTCCATTGTCGTAGATCATATCGGACCAGGCCCGGAAACAACTCATATCCACACTGTACGCTTCAAATTTAACGGCAAAGATCGACTTAATCACCAGCGCTGCCCCTAGCAACAGCAAAAGATTAAACCACTGGGGGCGCATATTCTTCCTGGCCAGTACCATCTTTCCCTTTACTTCATTATCAAACCATAGCAGATACAGTACCGCCAATACGGTGACCATGATCACTACAACTGTTATCATATCATACATAATTTTATTCCTTTCGCTCATTCGTGTCGTTTATTCCAGCCTCTCCCCGTCTTACGTGTTCATGGGTAAAGAGATGATCGGAACAATATTCATAATTTCCCTCACATTTAGAACAGAAACGAAACTCCAGATTGGGAGAATCCTTCTCCGTCCGCCCACAGACAGCACACCGGTGTCTTGGACCGGAAGAATGCTGCTGTGCCGTATTGCGGTACACCACCCGCCTCTTTTTCTGCCGCATCGCTGCCCCAAATCCTTGAGGATTTCTGGCGATCAGATAAAAGATAACAAAATCGACGAGCGCTGCTACAATCAGAAGCATACTCATAATACTCTGGAAATGCCCCCTCTGGATACATTTCACGATCTGTATGGCATTAAAGCCAAGATAGAGATATCCAAGCCACTTCGCCTTCACCGGAATGATAAAGTTAAAGTAAAACCTCGTCTCCGGAAATAAAAAGGCAAATACGAGAAACAGGGATAGATTCAGGTTGTCCAGGCTGATCACCATGGCGAGTCCCATGCCAATAGCGGAGGCAAATACACTGCCGTTGGCATTCAAAAGCACCAGATAATAACCGAAGGCAGCCAGGATCGTCAGCAGGATTCCGGTAAAATAAAAAGCATTAAACCGGAAGCTTCCCCAGATCCGTTCCAGTACGCTTCCAATGCTGAAATAGACATAGAGACTGATGGCATAAAATATTATATTGATTAAAGCCGTCCCCCCTCCCTGCAGACTTACCGAAGGATAGAGTACAAAAGTCACCAGGCGCCACACCTGTCCATGCAGGATCTGGGAGATATCCAGACTCAGATAATTCAGATAGAGACCCTGGTCAAACAGCCCCAAAAGGGTTCCCAGAATGCTGATGCCTACCACATACCGCATGAGGCCGCGAATGGCATACCTTCCAAACTTTCGTTCCATTTTTGCAAACCATTTCATGTTTTATACCTCATTTCTTCACACTAAAACAGATTCTTCTTCTTAAAGAAAAGTACCACCAGGGATGTAATCACGAGAGTACATGCCGTGATGATAAAAAAACCAAAGGGACTGTGCCCCAGCGGAATATTGTCAAAGTTCATTCCATAAAAACTGGCGATCATCGTAGGAATGGACATCACAATCGTAACCGTAGACAAAAATTTCATTACCACATTCAGATTGTTGGAAATCACGGAAGCGAAGGCATCCATCATACCGCTGAGAATCCCACTGTATATGTTGGCCATCTCGATGGCCTGCTTATTTTCGACAATGACGTCTTCCAGCAGCTCCTCATCCTCAGGATACTTTTTCACTTTTTCCGTCCGCAGCAATTTTTCCAGCACCGTTTCATTGGAACGCAGCGAGGTAGTAAAATACACCAGGCTCTTTTCCAGCTCCAGAAGCTCGATCAATTCTTTGTTCTTCTGGGAAATATGGAGCTTTTCCTCAATCTGTTCACTCTTTCGGTCGATAATCCTCAGATATCTCAGATAGGAGGTGGCATTGCGGTACAGGATCTGAAATACAAATCTTGTCCGCTTAAAAGTAAAAAATTCTTTCACCCGGTTATTCATAAATGCTTTGAGTACCGGCGTCTCCTCTAAGCACACCGTCACGATCAATTGTTTTGTCATATAGATGCCGAGAGGAATTGTAACATACCTGTCCTTTTCGTCCAGTGATGGAATGTCCACCAGCACGACTACATAATCATTCTCCAGTTCGATACGTGACCGCTCCTCATCATCCAGCGGCGCCCTCAGGTCATCGATGTCGATCCCCGTCTCCTGCACCACCTGCTGGAGCTCTTCGTTGGTAGGTTTGGTAAGAGCTGCCCAGCACCCTTCAGAAAACTGGTCATTTTCCTGGAGCTCATCCTCCAGGGTCTGAAAAATCTGCAGCATGTCCTCTCCTCCTTTACCAGTATTTTTATTCTGGCGGCAGTCAACTTTTCACTGCCGCCGGATTCTCTTCGCACAGATATTAATATTATACGTTTTCGCCCTCTCTTTGTCAAACATTAACCACTTATCTCACTGTTTTTTTCGGAAGATATAGTACCACATCATCTCCGAGGACGATCTGGTCCAGATTATTATTCTTAATAAATTCTTCCCAGTTTACT
>JAAVZE010000097.1 GCA_022791495.1 Eubacterium sp. | reverse complement strand
CCATGCCCTCGAATACCTGACGCATGATCCGGCTCACTGCTTCATCTACCTTTGCGGCAATGTAATTTGTCTGCCCCTCGCACTCGCAAAGTTTGTTCGCCTTGTGGTAACAGCGGTATTTCAACACGTCTTTCAGGTATTCGCTCCCGTCCTTGCGGAAATAATGGTCTTTATGGTGGGTGGTCGTTATCCTCCCGCCGCAATGCTGGCAGAAGATATTGCCGGATAACATTGCCTCGCCCTTTGTCCGTAAGGCAAGCTGGCGTTTTTCTTCATCCACATGCGCCCGCTGTTTTAAAATCTCGTCAATCCTTGCCGCTTCCTCGTCACTGATAATCCTTAACCTCTGCAATGCTTCAGACGTTTCGCCCTCGCTGGTGCAGCCCCTCGGAAGTGACGCTGACAGTATCCGCAGAATCGACTTGCTGGTGAATTTTTTCCCGTTGGCCGTCTTATATCCCTGGTCGTTCAGGAAATGCGCCATGACGTAACTGCCTGTGCCGTTGTTGATCGTCTTTTCCACAATCTTCCGGTACACCACATACTGTTCAAGGTCGATTTCATATTTTTTCAGCTCCTGCCCTTTCCGGTTCTTTGTCCCGCTCGGCACAATCCGGTATCCATAAGGCAGCGCACCGCCCGTGTATAATCCGTCTAATTTTAACTGCTGGATTCTGGTCTTGATTCGGATGGAAGTCTTTTCACTCTCGCCGGACGCCTGCCAGAATCGGATATAATTTGTCAGCTTGTCAACGTGCGTTTCAAACCTCTGCTCGCCCTCTTTGACGCTCCATACTTCCACGCCAGCCGTCTTGACAAACCATTCCACAATGAACGGCGTTTCATCGTCAATCCGTCCGATACGGTCAAACATGAACACAAGCAACACATCAAATTCTTTGTTCAGTGCTGCTTCCTGCAGATCGAGGATAGCGTCCCGGTTTTTCGCTGATACCTTAAAACCGGATACGCCCTTTTCCTCAAATTCTCTTATGATTTTCCAATCATTCATGTGTCTAACAAATTCCTGACAGGCTCCTCGCTGCATGGGAATATCGTTTTGATGATCCTCACTGACATTTACCTGTTTTTTCGTTGAAACTCTATACAAGGTGTAAACTCTTTTCATTAGCTATTCCTCCCGTAATAAAAAATTCTACGGGACGCACTATAAAATTTTCAAGGTACGCTGGTGGTGTCCACCATACCTTTATTATAGGAAGAAACACATTCAGCCACAAATGTGCGAATCCAAAACTTACACCTATAAAATAATACTTCTCAACAGAATATAGTGTAACCCGTAACACAGTTCTCTTATCTGCCCATCTCAAGAAACAATATTCATCAGCTCATTTTTTACCCGCTCATCATAGGCATTAGATAAGATAGACTGTACCTTTTCAATAGCCCCTTCAACTGGCTTTTCAGCAAATGTCAGTTTCACCATACAGCCATTGATTTGTTTACTAACAAACGGAACTTCGTTCTGCATGATTCCATCCCCTCCCTCATGCGATGTTTAAACCAAGGCTAATTATCAGACAATGATCTACCTGTTCCATATCTTTTTGCCCTAACTGTCCAATAAAATCATTTAACCGCCTCTTATCAATCGTCCGTAACTGTTCCAGCAATACCAAAGAATCGTCTTTCAAACCATCCTGTGCCACAATCTTATAATGTGTTGGAAGATTTGCTTTTTCTGTCGTCTTTCCCGACATGGCTGCCACAATCACAGTGGGACTATAGCGGTTGCCTGTATTATTTTGTATCACCAGAACAGGTCTTACACCACCCTGTTCAGATCCTACTACAGGATTGAGATCTGCATAATACATATCTCCCCGATATATTTCTCTTAACATATTTTATCCTCCTCGTTCATTTAATAAGTAACGCCTATTTGTCCCCGACACCCCGGCTGTTACGTCAAAAGACGCTGGGAAGTCACCAGGCGGCTGGCTGCTAACCAGCTCCACAGGAATTTCACCTCTCCGGGGATCGCCCCAAGCTGCCCTCATTTGTTGCGACGCCATAGATTGTTTCGCAATCATTAGAAGAATGCTGACACTTCTAAAAACAAAACTTCTTTACGCTCGACTTTATGACTGGACAGGAGTATCATTATGCCCGTTGCCTGTTATCGCCCTGCCAGCAGCAATCTGACAGTTGTAGCCCGGTGGTTATCGCTCGCCGGAACAGACTAGGCAGACGCAAATCGGTTCATATATTTAGTGGGATTTCGCTGCGTTTGTCTGTTCTTGGATCATGGCGTACCTGCTAACGTGGCTTAGATAGCAACAGGAATGTGCCTGATGAATGGTCTATGAAATTATCAAAGTCCATGCTGTTCCCAGACAAAAAGGAAACAGCTGAAAGAGATCTATATCCCTCTCATCTGTTTCCCACAAAATTTACAAAAAGTAGCCGTATAAAATTAAGTTTTTTTAATTTCTTTTTTCAGCTTTTGTAATGCCACATCAATAGAGCGTTTTACAGGCATTTTTGTACATCCCTCCATTTTGGCAATCTGCTCATACGTCAAGCCGTCAAAAAAGTACAGAAGCAACCTGCGTTTCTGAGTTTCCGGCAATTTACTGATGGCTTTATGTAATGACTCTGTTTCAATATTCTTCAATACAATGTCCTCTATAGTATCAGGCTTTAAAAATGCCCGTTCATTCAAGGTAGATTCCCATAATTGAGAATGCTCTATGTACTTATCCCACTTATGCAGATACGATATATCTTTTAATTCAAACTCATCAAACGTGTCATATAATTCCTTGCCAATTTCAAACTGCTGCAAAACACCTTGACCATCCTTAAATGATATGTAATACTTACCATCGTTTTCATATATGCTATAAGGATTGTATTTATCTTTTCTTCTTTTCGGGTGATTTCCCATATATTCATTCCTCCAGTCAATCAAATTTTTCTTTGTACAAATGCGATTGACTGGAGGCGAACGCCCACCCTTTAGAAACAGATACCTATTATTTATTACATAAAAAAAGTACATCCCTGCCATACTGGATGTACCCATTTGTTGTTTTGAGTAATCATTTCTAATATTTAGTTGGAACAATAGGAAATTTATTGAACAAAAAAGAGCCATGAACTTAATTAAAGTCATGACTCCCTCATTTTGGGATTTGAATATTCTAGCTGCTGTTACTCTTTTTCCTATAAAACTCTCCTGCGTATGTTTTTCTACTGATTTCTTATATGAAATATGTGATCTTATGTGCTATCTTAACTTTTTATCTT
The DNA here is from genome assembly GCA_022791495.1 of Eubacterium sp. Classification (GTDB taxonomy): domain Bacteria; phylum Bacillota; class Clostridia; order Lachnospirales; family Lachnospiraceae; genus Eubacterium_F. The sequence goes on along the minus strand of JAAVZE010000097.1, from coordinate 4,145 downwards.
ATTATATACCATTTTTATACAATTTTCTACACCTGCTTATTTAAAAATTCAAAGTGCCCAATACACTGTAAAAGATCTTCTAGTGCCGATATTTCTAAAATCAACTCCTTTTTGCCAAGATTTATCACAATGCCATCTACTTCTTCCTTTTTCAAACATATGATAGCAATAAGATCATCCATCGGCAGTACTACACCTGACACATCAAAATACTTCTTAAATTTTTCTTTTGATGTAAATGCCATAACATACTTTCTCCCATCTTTCCTTGCTGCTGTTTTCATTTGGCACTCTTGTGTTAATTCCGTATAAAATCCAATTTTGCCTACTGGTATCTCACTGCTGTCCAAAGCCACAATAAATCCAGCGTCATTTCGACATCGCCAAATAATACTGCCATAAACTGATAACTGGTAGTCTGGTAATTGCTTATCCTTCCTTTCAATTATTTTTTCTAATTCCTCATTTTCAAGCATATAATCAATGAATAATCTTTTCTCTTCCTCCGTTAATTTGAGTGTATCCATTGCCTCTCCTCCATTTTGTTATGTGCACCCTTTTGAGCGGGCGAACATATTTTTCTACACTTAGTATTATAATACTTCTTTAAGGTTACAAAAACACTATAACAAGTTTAGAATATAATTGCAAGGGAAAAAAATCATACCGTATTTTACAGAAAACAGGAGTTACCTATGGATGAACAATATGGTCGTTTAGAAATCCGACTTTCTGAACTGATGAATGAAAGAGGATTAAACAGAAATAAATTAGCACTAAAAGCAGAAATGAATTGGTATCAGATCAACAAGTACTATAACAATACCATTACACGCCTTGATACCTTCGTATTGTGCAAATTATGTACTGTCTTGGATTGCAAAATCCAAGATTTACTCACATTCATTCCGGCAGAGACAGATGATAAATAAAACGTGTATATAAACATATGTTTCATTGCTTAGTGTTATAATACATGTTCAGGATTACAAAATTTCTATAACAAGTATAGAATTATAACATAATTCAAGTAAATGAACATATGAGGTGAGAACGTGGATGAAGATTATGGACATATCGTTATACAATTGGATAAGTTATTAAAAGAAAAAGGTCTGAGTAAAAACAAACTTTCCCATAAGGCTGAGATGAACTGGAAACAGATTGATAATTTCTGCACCAACAAGATTACCCGTCTGGATGTCTTTGTTCTCTGCAAACTCTGTACCGTCTTGGAATGTAAAATTGAAGATTTGCTTATCTTCTACCCGCCGGAAAAAAAATAACATTACAGCTAAAGGGGAGACTACTTCTGTAGTCTCCCCCTTATCAATATACACCATACCCATATATCTGATCATCTCCAACTGGATAACTGCGCTGTTTCACAGAATCCCCGCTGTTTCCTTCAATCGTATTTACAATTCCCTTTTTAACCCTCACCACAATACCCACATGATCAATCGTACCATCATTTTTCCAGTCAAAGAAAATAATATCCCCCGGCGCCGGAACATAGCTGCCATCTTTAAATTGCCCCTTATTTTGAAACCATTTTACCCCATCTGAACAAAGGGAAAACTTAGGAATCACACCGCTCTGCAAATATCCACACTGATCCGCACACCATGATACGAAACAGGCGCACCATGACACCCTGTTCTGAAATCCATACCATCTCCAGTAAGTCTCCCCACTGTTTCCCTGTTGTGCAAGGGCGATCTGTACAACCGCTTGATTACCTGTCCCTTCCGGAGTCCGTCCCATCGGATAATACCGCAAGACATGAGGCACATACTGTTTATCTCCATAACTTTCCCACCCTTTTTCCAGTGCCAGCTTGTCCGAGAATTCCGCTGCGTTTGCTAACGTATAACCACCGTAGTGGTTTAATGCCCATGTGATATAACCATTGCCGTAGTTATATCCCTGCAATGACAATTTAATGCTGTCTATATCCATGGGGCTGTTTACTCCCGCACTGGTAAGACAGTTCCGCAATTCCTGTATTCCGCATTCAATAGAATATTCAGGATCACTAATTCCATTTGGCTGTTTCGGGTACTTTGTGTTGAAGTTTCCCTCCGAACTCTGCATAGGATCCTTTCCCTTTCCGCCGGATTCCTGCATTATAACTGCCTTAATCAATTCCACATACTCCCCTATCCCATACTGTTTTGCATATTTGCGGATAACAGGCTCATACGCTTGTACCTCTGCGCTGACCGGACTGACGGTACTAAAATTATCGCCCCCAGTCATACACAAAAAACCGCCAAACAGTAACACAATCAGGAGAATTAAAACCGCAATCCACCCGCCAGCGATAAGGAAAGTAATCAGTGATTTCATTGCAGCAGTAACTGAACGGACCGCTTTCGCTGCGCCCTTTGCCACTTTTTTAGCTGCTCTGGCAGATTCCACTGCTGCTTTGCTTGTATTTTTCACAGGCTGTTGTGCTTTTCGCGTAGTTTTGACAGCCTGCTGTGCACTTTTAACAGTTCTTCCAGAATGTTTAACCGTTTTTCCTTTACTTTTTATACTCTGCCCGGTTCTCTGCGCCTCTACCTTCTTCCCCATCTTTGGAGGATGAGTATTTTTTTCCTTCGGCTGGTAAATGCTTTTTTCACCTGCCGGGGGAACGGAGGAACCTTTCCCCGGCGGTGTGTTATCTACTTTCCTTTGGATATCTGGTTTTTTCTGTCCGACTTCTTGGGAAATCCGGCGGCATTCCCTGACTTTTCGTGATAATCTATGCCTCTGCTCTTCCATATAATATGTCCCCTTATGAGCAACCTGTTCAATCCCTTCTGTCACTTTGCCCTGTGCATAAGTCACTGGCTCTTCATATTCCTGCTTGCATTCTGTGCCATCTCCTGCCTGCCCATCAGACTTCTTAACCTTATCAGAGACAGATATGGACTTATCCAATGTTTTAATGTCTTTATGAATCTTTCGTATTTTAATATTCTCAGCCATTTGTCGATCTCCCCTCCGCGCTAAATAACCTTACTATCATCCCCGTTCCTGATTCCTTGGCTGCTTGCCCCTCTTTTCTGATTTCCCCCTTTTTAATTCCCTTAGATCCGCTTTTACAGAGGACTTTTCTTCCGTTTCCCTGGATGACTGTTCAATCCGTTTCAAAACAAAATCTGTCTTTTGTTCCATAGCTGAGTACATTTTCCCACAAGTCAAACATGTTTTCTGAATAAAAGCAAGAATCCCTCTGTCTGAATTCTGTTCCGTCAAATCCTTTGCCTTTTTTCCGGTCAATACCCTGACTACATTTTTCAAATGACCTTTTGCCTTGCCGAGTTCTCCACCGATAATTGCTATCTTTGCCGCTTTTCTGTTCATACTCTCCATCCCACCGTGCAGTACATTTTTCATCAAACATAAAGCATTGGGGATTTTCATAGCAAAAACCATTTTTCTCAAAGCTTCAGCCCCCCTCTCCTTAAAGGCTGACACCGCATTTCGGGCAGAACGGATCAAATTCTCTCTGATCAGTGAAACCTGTCCCTGCATTTCCCGCCATTTACCTTCTGCATTGACGACGATACGGGAAACCGTTGCCCGAATCCCTTTGTCCTGTATTTTTGTCAATGTTCCCTGCATTTCTCTTAATTCACTTAACATCCGAGAAAATTGGTTTTCCATGCCCTCCAAGTAGTCTACAAGAGTTTCCACTTCCTGCTGTTCTTTCTTCAGCCCACTGCTTTCCAGCGCATAAAGCAAATTTTTTATATCCGGCTGTTCCCTCAAATTTACTGCTGCCTCCATCTTAGCACCCCCTTCTCCTTTGTTCTCTGGCATTTTTCTTCCTGCCTGCTGTTAAAAGTGTTCTTAAATAAGATCTGATCTCCACCATATAGGCACCTCCATAGAAAAAGACAGCCCGCCAGAAGATTTTACTTCCGGTCTGACTGTCTTTTTTTCACAAAAAAAGCCATCATGAATTCCTTCACAATAGCTTATGCTTTCGGTTACATCCGTACTTTACCATACGATATTTATTTGTCATCATAATGTCCTTTACACTGGTATACATTGACGCCCCGGTCATCCACAGAATACACAAGACGGTCTGCCCCGTTAATGCGTCTGCTCCATTTCCCTTTTTCGCCAATCAGCGGCTCCGGCTT
>JAAVZE010000096.1 GCA_022791495.1 Eubacterium sp. | reverse complement strand
GTCTCCATATCCATGAAATTATACATATCACCCTCTGCGTACAGATACTGCATCTCTTTTTTGTCGATGTGGGCCTGGGGATATTTTTCTGTCGGACGGAAGGTCTTCTCCACAACACCACCGTCTACAACATTTTTGAGCTTAGTACGAACAAATGCTGCACCCTTGCCCGGCTTAACATGCTGAAATTCAATGATCTGAAATACAGTTCCATCTATCTCGATGGTCAATCCGTTTTTAAAATCTCCTGCTGAAATCATATTCAGTTCCTCCTGCTTTTTACGTACAGAATGCTCTTTTTTATTTCCTTCTATACAATTTAATACATCTAAACATTATTCTATTATATTTTTAAACATTTTTCAAGAGAAATTTTCTTGGTTTCCAATTTATTTCCAACCAGCTCGACGGCAGTTTCAAATTCGCACCGTTGCGCTAGCTCGATGACGCCGTCGAGCTACATTATCTCAGGCTTCTTCCCCATAACAAATGACATACCGCGGCAGTGCTTCACGAAACGGCAGACAAAATCTCCCTGGCGATTTCTTCCGCACCCTTTCCATCGGTAGATACTGTGACTGTGGCAGCTTTCTCATAAAATGGCCGGCGCTTTTCCATAAGCCCCCGGATATAAGGCACATTCATATTTCCATTGAGAAGAGGGCGGTCTTTGCTGTTCTTCACCCGCTCATAGATCGTCTCCGGCTCTGCCGTCAAAAGTACGATCTCGCCGATAGCACGCAGCTTTTTCACATTGATATCCCGGAGCGCCATACCGCCGCCGCAGGAAATGATCCCCGGCTCCGACGCCGCCAGTTCATCAATAAGATCTGTTTCCAGCTGCCGGAAATACGTTTCGCCCTTTTTCTCAAATATCTGGGAGATGGGGCAGCCCTGCTGTTTCACTATCCTCTGATCGGTATCGATCTCCGGCCTGCCGCTGAGTCGGTGAAGGGCCCTGGAGACCGTGGATTTCCCCACTCCCATAAAACCGATAAGGGCAATATGCCGTTTACCAGAATATAGTTTGTCAAATACTTCCTTCATCTCTGACAACTCGATCTGTCCCGGCGCGGAGGTTCTGCCCACGCATCCGAATGAAACCTCAGAACCATACAGTCCCCCATACAGTCTCGTCATCTTTCCCGCCTCTCCCATACACATGGTGATAAGCGGAAAATCTGGATGTTTCTCCTTCATCTGCTCTGTTGCAGCCAGCAGGCGCGCCGCATCCACCCGCCCTTTTTCTACATCAGTAGAAGGCATACATGCCACTTTTCCCATGTCTGCACCGCATTCTTTCGCTTCTTCCAGTATATGTACGATCTCTTCTTCCGAAGGCGTCTGCGTGAAATCATGAAAGGATCCGATGATCCTGGTACCGCTCTGTTCTGCCGCCCGGATCACGGTCTGTACTGTGTCTGGATCCCTGCGGATCTCCACATCCACATAATCCGCAAGACCGCTTGCCGCCACATTGCTTAACAGGGCGGCATAGTTAAAACGGCTTCCATTCTCCTCTCCACCCTCCTGAACCGTCCTCAATGTGAAAATAAGTTTTTTCTCCTCGAGGATCGCCCGGAGTTCTCTTACAACACTGATTATTTCCTTTTCATATCCGGCAAAAAAATCAACCCTCCATTCCACCAGCTCCGCTGGCAGGGCCGCAAACTCCTTTGCCCGCTGAATGATTCTGTCTCTTGTTGTATCCGTGATTGGAATACAGATTTCTGGTCGCATCATTATAATATGTCTCTCTTTCTTCTAAGGGTCCGTCCTGCTGCCCTAAATCTCCATCAATTCCTTGGGAGAATGGGTCAGATTCCGACAGCCATCCTCTGTGACTGCCACCACATCCTCGATCCTCACACCCCCAAAGCCTTCCACATAGATCCCCGGCTCCACGGTAATGACCATCCCCGGCTCCAGAACCGTTTCATCGTTCGGTGAAAAACAGGGCGTCTCATGGATCATCAGTCCCACACTGTGGCCCAGACTGTGGCCAAAACAGCCCCCATAACCCGCTTCCCGGATGATATCCCGCGCCACCGCGTCCACCTCACAGCCCTTTATCCCCGGCTTTACAGTCTGGATCGCCGCTGTCTGGGCCCGCAGCACCACATCATAGATTTCCTTCTGTCGTTCCCCGGCCTCACCGATCACCACCGTGCGGGTCATGTCGGAACAGTATCCATTTACCCGGCAGCCAAAATCCATCGTCAGAAAGTCCCCTTCTTCCAGAACCTTGTCAGTAGGTACCGCATGAGGCATGGATGAATGTATCCCGCTGGCGGCGATGGTATCAAAGCTGGTGCCCTCTGCACCCATTTCTTTCATGTAAAATTCCAGATATGCCGCCACCTGTTTTTCTGTGAGGGTCTCTCCCCGGCTCCGACTCTCCTTGATCTTCTCAAGGATCCGGGTAAATGCCTTGTCTCCGATCTGTTCTGCCTTCTCTATATCCAAAAGTTCCAGTTCCGTCTTCACCTGCCGGAGCTGGTCCAGTCCTTTATGGAGAGGCACCAGAGTCAGATTTTCCAGACCATGCTTTTTTAAAAGTGCAAGTATCGTCTGATAGGTCTGAACCGTCATGGTCTCATCTTCAAATCCAATGGACATCCCTGCCACTGCCTCTCTGCCCAGGCGTTCCAGAAGCTCCGTAAGCCAGTTTTCATATATATTTTTTCTATATTGGATCACATCCGCTTCCGGACATTCCTCCTTTGCCGCGATGGTGTAGCGGGAGTCCGTAAGCACCAGCGGTTTGTTCCTGGAAATAAAAACAATCCCCTCACCCTGGAACCCGGCGGAACATCTCATATTTGCCGATGAACTGACCAGTATACCGTCCAGCTTCTTAGCAAGTAATATTTTTTCCATTTTTTTCATTTTTTCTGTCCTTCTTTTTCTGACGATACTCTTTTAAAATGATTTTTTCCAAATACCGTTTTAAAACGATCTGGATCTCCTCGTTTTTATTGATGGGTTTCACCAGGATATTCCGTATCCCGATGCGTTTTGCCCCCCATATATCCGTAAAGAGCTGATCCCCCACAAAAAGCGTGTTATCTTTATTCGTCCCCATCATTTCCATAGCCTCACGATAACCTTTCCTTCTGGGCTTATGGGCGTTAAAGATCATATGGGCACCAATCTTTTCGTTAAAACTGCTGACCCGCTGTTTTTTATTGTTGGAAATCAGGCAGCACTGAAATCCCATCTCTTTAAGCCGGTGAAACAGATCCAGCGCCTGGTCGCTGGCGCCCTTTCCATGTTCCACCAGTGTATTATCAATATCAAACAGGATTCCACGGTAGCCTTCCTCGTACAAACTATGAAAATCAATATCGTAGGTGGATGATACCGACTCATCCGGGAAAAATTTCTCGAACATTTGAATTTTCCTTTCTAAGCTTTTACGGATTTTAAATAGGTGATAAACTGCTCAGCCACTCTTCCGGAATAACCGCCGTTTCTCACACTCCAGGCATTTGCCTTCATCAGCAGATCCTCATTGGTAAGGCGGATATCTGGGTGCTCCGCCGCCAGACCCAGGACGATCTCCTCAAATTCCTTTTTCGACGGGCTTGAAAAATTGATAGTTACGCCAAAGCGGGCTGCCAGGGATAACTTTTCCTGCATCGTATCCGAGTGATGGAGCTCATCCCTGGACATATCCGAACGGTCACTCCAGGTCTCACGGATCAGATGCCGGCGGTTTGAGGTAGCATAGATCAGCACGTTGTCAGGACGCACCTCCATCCCACCCTCGATCACTGCCTTCAGGTATTTGTATTCGATCTCAAACTCTTCAAAAGAGAGATCATCCATATATATGATAAATTTATAGTTTCGGTTCTTCACCTGCTCAATGATGCCGGAGAGATCCTGAAGCTGATGCTTATAGATCTCGATCAGCCGGAGACCACGGTCATAATACTGGTTGAGGATCGCCTTGATACAGGTAGACTTTCCGGTGCCGCTGTCACCGAACAGCAGACAGTTATTCGCCTTTCTCCCCTCCACAAACGCCTCTGTGTTATCGATCAGCTTTTGTTTCTGAATCTCATACCCCACCAAATGGGACAATGTCACCTCACTGGTATGGGTGATGGGCGCCAGCACCATCTCGCCTGACTCTTCGTGCTTCACCCGGAACGCTTTGTTTAATCCAAATTTGCCTACGCCATATTTTTTATAAAAATCTGTCAGAACCTGGAAAAATCCATCCCCGTCTGAAGCTTCGGAAAGCTCCCTCGCCAGTTCTTTCACTTTCTCACTGACACTTTTATTGTAGGTATTTTCATCCTTCGCCATCGAATGGTAATTGGTCAGAATAGAAAAGCACTCTACCTCCAGAAGTTTCTCCACCTCTGTAAAGTCATAATGGAACAAATGGTAAAAATACTGCATATCCTGCTTCACGATCCGATTCACACTGGCAGTATCCACCTTTTCATGATCTACTCCCACTTTCTCGCAAATCACACTAAAGGGATTTTCATTGACAGCGAGAAGATAGGCAATATAGCACTGCCACAAGTTGTTATCGAAACCGTATCTGGTGGCGATATCCAAAAGCCTGTACACCTGGTCATACATCTCCCTCACGTAAGCTTCTCTGCCAGCAGAAATCTCACCGTCCTCTGAGATCTTCTTAAAGATCCCGCTCAGCTTCATCAGAACAGAATCCCTGTTGATATTTCCATACATGATCAGTCTTGACACGTCTCGATACATCCTATTCCCCCATTTCTTTCATCTTATTAATATTCACTTGGCTGCCGGTCTACATCCGGTCCGGTGCGCTGAAACCAAGTAGTTCAATACACTGTTCCAATACATTTTTCACCAGCACAAGCAGCTGGATATAGGATGACTTCCGTTCCTCATCCTCATTAGCCAGAATCTTATTTTCATGATAAAAACGATTAAAGCTCTCACTCAGTTCATAGACAAATTGACAGATCTTATGAGGCGCCTTCTCACTGTAGGCAGCTTCCATCGTGTCTGCAAATTTGCACAGTGTCAGATATAAGCCGGTCTCGCTGTCCTGAACCGGCGCCAGAAGTTTCTCTGATTCACCTGCGGGAGATACCGTTCCCCCTGCCTGTTCATACTTGGCAAGCAGCGATTTGATGCGGACGATGGTATAAAGAATATACGGACCCGTATTTCCCTCAAAGGAGGTAAAACGCTCCATGTCAAATATATAATCCTTGGACGCCTGATTGGACAGATCACCATATTTGATCGCCGCAAGGCCGACTTTTTCTGCGATGTCCCTCGCCTCTGCCTCCTCATAATCACGGTTTTCCTGGATCTTTTTATACACTTCTGCACTGGTATCCTCCCGCAGTGTTTCCAATCGCAGAACCCCACCGTCTCTCGTCTTAAAAGGTTTACCATCCTTTCCATTCATCGTACCAAAACCGATAAACGCAAGCTCCGTGTCATCACCAGTGAGTCCTGCCTTCTTCGCCACACGGAACACCTGGGTAAAATGCATGGTCTGACGTTTATCCGCCAGATAAATGATCTCATCTGGCGCGAACAGTTTCTCCCGTTCCACGATAGTCGCCAGATCTGTGGTGGAATACAAAGAAGCTCCGTTGGATTTCAAGATAATACATGGAGGAAGTTCTTTTTTATCGCCTTCCTCTGTGACGTCCACCACCAGCGCACCCTCACTCATATAGGCAAGCCCCTCTGATTTCATCTTCTCCACCATATCCGGAATATAAGGCTGGGCATCGCTTTCTTTTTTCCATAGGTCAAATTCTACATTTAATTTTTCATAATTTTTCTTTAAATCAGCTATGGACACATTTAGAATATGATCGTAGAGGGCACGGTATCCCCGGACACCCTCTTGAAGACTTACTGTCGCTTCCTGCGCCTCAGTCAGATAATCCTCATGTTCCTTGGAATACCCGCTGGCATAGGGATAGATCTCTTCCAGATCCGATATCGTAAAAGGCGCTTCTGCTGGATATTCCCCTTCAAAACTTTCATCAAAATACGGGAGCTCTGGCTGACGCTTTTTCAGCTCTGTGATGATCAGACCGATCTGAAGCCCCCAGTCACCGAGATGGACATCACCAACGATACGATCTCCCATAAAGCGGTAAATCCTCTTGATGCTCTCTCCGATGATGGCTGAACGAAGATGGCCCACATGAAGGGGCTTCGCCACATTCGGCCCGCCGTAATCGATCACCACGGATCTGGGCTCCACTGACCTCTCAAGACCAAACCGCTCCTGTGTCATCATCTGCACACCGGCCTGTCTCAGCAATTCTCCACTTACTGATATATTTATGAAACCAGGGTTGACTGCCTCGATCTTTTCAAAAGCAGAATTTTCCCTCAATCCTTCCACCACATCCCCGGCAATCTGAATCGGCGCTTTGTGATATTCTTTCGCTGCCGCCATGGCACCGTTGCACTGGTACTGGCACAGATCCGGACGATTGGAAACACTGATAAATCCGTATTTTTTATCATAACCCGCCCGCTCAAAGCCGGCTTTTACAATTTCTTCTAACTGTTCCGTCAACTTTCTCATACTACTCTCCATTCCGAGAACGCTTGCGTTCGAGGAACCGCAAGAGAAAACTGCTAAAGCAGTTTCTCTTGTCGGATAAGAGCTATTTGTGACGTTCTCGGCACAAATAGCCGTGTGAAAAATCCAAGAACTTTAGTTCTTTGGCATCAGCATGATTTTTCACACTACTCTCCATTCATCTGTTCTAACAACTTGTTTCTGTCATTCTTTTATATTAGTTGTTAAATTGAGACTTGTCAACACTTCAAAATAATTTTCAAAGGTTTTACGGCAGCACCCTGGATCGTCAATGACGATCCCTCCGGCCCTGCTGCCAGTAACGGCAAATGCCATCGCCATCCGGTGGTCCTCATAGGTCTGAACCACCGCCGGACGGATCTCACCAGGATGGATCGTCAGTCCGTCCTGTCTCTCTTCACACTGGATCCCCATCCTGCCAAGCTCCGTGACGATACCCCGGATGCGGTCGGACTCCTGTCCCCGGATATGCCCTACGCCATCAATGACTGTGTCTCCGTGAGCAAAGGGAGCGATGGCTGCCAGTGTCATGGTCTGGTCAGAGAAGTCCCCCATATCCACATGAACCCCTTTTAATGGAGCGCCGGCTACGACGATGCCGTCCTCCTCTTCTCTCTGGAGGCAGCCCATCTGCTGTAAAACTTCCAGAAAGCGGATATCTCCCTGGGTGGTACTGTTGTGTACGTGCTTTACCTTTACTTCACTCTCCGTCACTGCCGCAATGGCATAAAAATAGCAAGCTGCAGATACATCCGGCTCCACCTGATATTCCCTTGCCTGGTACTGCTGCCCCGGAAGCACACGGTAGGTATCTTCCTCGATCTGCTCCACCCCACAGCCAAACTCCCCCATCATTTTCATGGATATATTCACATAGGCCTTGGCACTCCGTGTTCCTGTCAGACGAATCGTAAGCCCACTATCACACATCACGCCACTCAAAAGCAGGGCACTCAAAAACTGGCTGCTCTGATCAATATTCAGGTCTACCCTGGGAAAACTCTTTGACGGCGCTGAATCTCCCTGGGATCTCCTCCCCAAAATGCGGAAAGGAAAAGCATAAGGTTTCTCCAGATATTCAAACTCTGCGCCCAGCTCTTCCAGCGCCAGAAGCAGCGGTTTCATTGGTCTTGCTTTCATCTGATCCGAGGACTCCATCAAGAATCTCCCGCCGGACAGCGCCAGCATCGCTGTGAGAAAACGGGCGGCAGTTCCCGCGCTTCCCACGTACACTCTTCTTTCCTGTGCCCCGTCTCCCGGAATCCTTCCTCCCAGCCCCTCGATAGTCACCGTCTTCTCTTCTTCCTGAATATCCACATAAAAACCAATCTCTTTCAGCGCCTGCATGAACACTCTGGAATCGTCACTGAAAAGAACGCCCTTCAGCACAGTTCTTCCGCTGCTCAGCGCTCCCAAAAGAAGCGCCCGGTTCGTAATACTCTTAGAACCCGGCACAGTTACTTCATATCTTTGATTTTTCTGTAATGGTGTACATGTAAAAGATTTCAAGCTCACACTCCCCTTTTTTAACTAGTTCTATATTCCCTCTTTTACTGTTTTCGCATTTGGATAGATCCATTCCATTCTATCATCGGGAAAATGTTTGTCCAGAAAACGATTCAGCACGCCCGATTCCTCTCTCTGCTGAATCATATCCACCCTCTGCCTTTCATCATATCTTGACAGTGCCAGACCTGACAATGCTGCATTTAACAACATAAAGCCAATGCACAGCCAGGTAACAACAATTCCTGTCCTTTGGGGTATTTTTTCAATCAGCGCAGAGAGCTTCGGATAGATGCCTTTGAACCAGATCACGGTAGCAATTCCCCAAAAAAAGCAATAAAGCAGATTGATCCGTCCTCCCAGATTAAAAGGAATATCACTGTAATCCCAGAATACGGTTCCAAATACAATTTCAGTGAAAACACTGCATATATATTCATATGTGCCGCCCATCACGGTTCCGGCAAAAAACATATACCGGTCATTTTTATCTTTATATTTATAAAGCAGTCCCGTCAGCAGAGCACAGGCAATTCCCCAGACAAAACTAAATGGTCCATATACAACGCTGCTTCGGCTCATCCACACCCCATCCGTGAGATAGCAGAATATGGTTTCCACGATATCCCCCAGGAATGCCCCTAAGAGAAAAAGCCACACTAGTTTATAGAAACAACATCCCTTTGCAAAGACAACCGGCTTTTGCTCTGTGTGCCCCTCCTCCCTGAGTTTATCTGACTCCAGATTCGGATATGCCCGCAGCATACGTCTCTGAATCCGTGCCGTCAGGGCATTCCCCAATTCATTCGTCATCTTCTGTATACTTTCCGTGAGCTGCTCCATACGGCGCAGACGAATCTTCAACTGTAGAACAGCCACACAGGAAACAATACAGTCTATAAACATAATCACAAGGATTCCCAGTAGGAAAATATGGCCGATCCATTTGGGCATCCAGGACAGAACCCGGAAAAGCATTGGATTCCCAATCCAGATGATAAAAAAAGCCGAGACCCCAAAAGCAATCAGATGACCAATATGCAGATACCCGTCAAACTGAAACCTTTTTTTGCTGTAATCCCACCAACGGCGGTGAAAGATCCTCTGCAGGACAACACCTGTCAGAATGCACTGCACCGCTCCCATCACTGCGCCTGCCACAAAAAGAAATAACCAGTTTTCCCTGAGTTCCATCAGGAAAATAGAATATAACACGGCACCCAGGCCATAGGAAGGACAAAATGTGAGGGACATAAACCCTGTGTTGACAAACTTTCTCTTCTGTACTGCATTTACGATGACGCCAGCACACCAGCCGATAAAAGAATAGACGACAAAGATCCAACATAGCTGATATAATGAATGATTCATAATCGTTACATCCTTTTTCTTCTGTATATCAATGGGGACTATGATTCGCTCAGAAACATAATCCCCATTGCTTTTGTTTCATATTATTGTATTATTTGGCAAAATCCTTTACTTTTGCATAGATACTGTCTGCGTCAAGACCATATTTCTTAACCAGCTCAACAGCAGGACCAGATTCTCCAAAGGTATCATTGATACCAATCTTCATTACTTTGGTCGGGCATTTCTCAGAAAGCACGTCACACACTGCGCTTCCAAGACCACCAATCACAGAATGCTCCTCGACCGTTACCACCTTACCGGTCTCTTTAGCTGCTGCCAGAACAAGCTCCTCATCCAGCGGTTTGATGGTATGTATATTGATTACCTTCGCATCGATGCCGTCGGCTGCCAGCTTATCCGCTGCTGCCAGGCACTCAGATACGGGAAGTCCGGTGGCGATGATGGTTACATCTTTGCCCTCACGGAGCACAACACCCTTGCCAAGCTCAAACTTATAATCTGGCTTGTCATTGATCACTGGTACAGCGAGACGTCCAAAACGAAGATATACCGGACCTTCGTGCTCGATAGCTGCCCGAACTGCTGCCTTTGCTTCCACGTCATCCGATGGATTCAAAACAACCATGCCAGGAATCGTGCGCATCAAGGCGATATCCTCATTACACTGATGGGTAGCTCCGTCCTCTCCTACGGAGATTCCCGCATGAGTAGCTCCGATCTTTACATTCAGCTTCGGATAGGCAACGGAGTTGCGAACCTGCTCGAAAGCACGTCCTGCCGCAAACATAGCAAAAGAACTGGCAAAAGGAATCTTCCCGGTAGCGGCAAGTCCTGCTGCAATACCAATCATATTACACTCTGCGATACCACAGTCAATATGTCTGTCTGGAAATGCTTTCTTGAACACTCCCGTCTTTGTAGCAGCGGCAAGATCCGCATCCAGAACAACCAGGTTCTCAAATTCTGCTCCCAGCTCTGCCAGGGCATTTCCATAACTCTCACGAGTCGCAATCTTTTTTACTTCACTC
>JAAVZE010000193.1 GCA_022791495.1 Eubacterium sp. | reverse complement strand
GTATATGACTCATATTATTTTGTGGTTACTCATAAAATATAATTTGGGAATAAAATGCCTGTTTCATTATGAATTTACTACTACTGATACTATATATTTGCAATGCTTAGCATCGCATTCTAACGGATTTTGCTTTAGAAACATAATACTTTATTCTTTTGATTATTTGATATATCCATATTATCCAGCCTATATGATGGGCTGTTATCAAATTGTTATCAGTGATGATAACGAGAGGTGGACAAGTTGATTTTGCCCTGCTGGTTTACAACTTCAACGATAGCACAAAAGGCAGGGATAACCAGTTCCACATCTGCATTGGCAGAGGTATGCCATGCAATAATTTTTCTGGAGTATAGATCCATCACAATACAGAGATAATACCATTTTTCGTCTGCTTTTATACAGGTGATGTCGCTAACCCATACGAGATTGGGGGCTTTCTGGTTAAAGTTTTGCCGCAGGCAGCTGGTGCAGGTCTCGTTATCTGAACATCTGGCAGGAACAGAAGGTTTATCAGTGGACATTTTGGGTAGCTGTAACTGTTTTATCAGTCGGTACACTCTGCCGACACTGATGTGTATGCCATAATCACGCTGAAAGACGTAAGCGATTCTGTATGCTCCAGGTTGCTTGTTATAATCTGTACAGATATGAAGAATCAGGGAAGCAATATGCTGATTTTCCCTGATATGTGGTGCGGGTTCAGCAGAGAAATGTTTGTAATAAGTGCTTCTGTTGACCTGAAGGACTCTGCAGAGGGATGAGTAGGTGAAGTCTGCTAAAAAAGGAGTTAATTGCATAAATGAAAAAAATGTTGTAGAATATAAGAAGGAAGATATTTTATATTTAATGAATAACATCTATAGTGTATTTTAATCTATAAAAACCGAAAGTAAATTTACACTACTACTAGGAGGTATAAAGGTGGATGAATTATTCAAGAGATTATATGATTATATTGAACCATTTGATTCGGATTGGAAAACCCGCATAAAACCTGCATCAAAAGAAATGATGGATAGTTATATAAAGGCAGCAGAGCTTTCACTTGGAAACTATGCAGAAAGAATCCCAGCAAGTTATCTAAAGTTTTTGGAACTAATGGGGGAAGATGATGGGGGATTGATTTCACAGAGTTATAATACGGTTGTCGATATGGTTGCTACAAACATTAATGAAGTGATTGAGTGGCTGGATGAAGATGGAGAAGAAAAAATGCTTCCGTTTTATATAGGCATACACGTCATTACCTATGTTATGTGGATTGATTTAGAAAAGGAAAACAATAAAAGAATTTTAGGTACATATGATGACGATTATAAAAATTTTATAAGAGTGTCAGAAAGCTTTGAAAAATACCTATTCCAATGTGCATTTGCTCATATTGCTGAGTATGCATTTAAAGAATACTTTTCATTACAGAAAAGTGATGTATATGTAATAGCGAAGTGTCAGAATATTACCCCAGAAAAGTTATATAAGAAGATTATACATTTCATAGAAGAATATGGAATTAAAGAAAACTGGTTTAGTGAGCCTGATTATTATATTGGACAAAGTAAGGATACTACATTTTGTATAAAGTATGATGGTGATATACATGGCAAGATTACATCAAAAAGCCATATAATAGTAAAGTCTATATATAGTGGTATCTTGAATTTTAAGATGGACATGATTCTTAATAAATCAAAATAAAAGCTGATAAAGCAGGTAGTAGATGTCAATGTTGAAAAACTGGTGTGGATGTAACCCACAAGGCAGAAATGGAGAAAATATGGATGAATTATTTAAGAAATTATATGATTATATTGAACCATTTGAAACAGATTGGAGGAAACATATAGAGCCTGCTTCAAACGAATTGATAGATGAACTTATAGAAGTAACTAAGGTAGGTGGGTATGCCAAAAGGATACCTGCGAGCTATTTGAAGTACTTGGAGTTAATGGGGGAATACGATTCTGGTTTGATTTC